>JAHISE010000026.1 GCA_018818235.1 Patescibacteria group bacterium | reverse complement strand
ATATACTGCTTTTAGTTAATAATTCCGAAAAATTCACTGTGCTTTTATTATGCAATCTCGTACTCCATAGCCATTAGAAATAGATTTGTTAATAATTAATGAATCCTCAAGAATCGGAATTATTTAGGCGAAGGAGTATAACTTGGAAATAAAGTCCGCTTTACTTTCTGCCATTTGAGCTTCTTCAATATTTGCTCCAATTGAGGTACCTGACTTAAGTAACTGCTTTTCTATAACATATTCTTTTTTATTGTTAAGTTCTTTACAGAACGCAACTATTTCGAGTGCAAACGAATACGATTTATTCTGTAATACATTATCTTTTGCCATAGTCTCCCAGACTCTCTCTTGTCAGCCTATTTGTCAAGAAAAATACTCATTTTCCATTTTCCATTTTCAATTTTCCATTACCTAGATGTCTAGGTTCTTAACCCCCTTCGCATGCGTCTGTATAAACTTCCTCCTAGGCGCCACCTCCGATCCCATCAAAGTAGTAAACGTAGCATCAGCCATCTCTGCATCATCCATTGTTACTCTAAGCATTGTTCTGGATTCCGGATCCATTGTTGTATCCCATAGTTGATCCGGATTCATTTCACCAAGACCTTTATAACGCTGGATGTTTACACGTGGTGACTTTTTGACAACTTCTTTTTCGACATCTTCATCCGCAAGTACGTCATCTGATTCACCTGATTCTTCTGACTCCTCTGGCTCTGCAAGTTCCTGTGTATCCTCGCCGGAAACCCCCATCTCCTTAAGAACAGCTTCTTTCTCCTGCTCTGTATAAACATACCTGTTCTCTTTTCCTTTGGAAATTTTAAAGAGTGGCGGTTGGGCGATATATAGATGACCTGCTCCTATAACCTCCGGGAAATATCTGAAGAAAAGAGTTAAAAGAAGAGTTCTGATATGCGCACCATCTACATCAGCATCTGTCATTATTACGATGCGATCGTATCTTAGTTTGCTTAAATCTTTTACATCCCCGATCCCGACTCCAAGTGCGATAATGAGTGATTTGATTTCGTTGTTCGCAAGCATCCTGTCCAAACGAGCCTGTTCAACATTCAATATCTTTCCACGTAATGGCAAAATAGCTTGATATTCCCTGTTTCTGCCTTGTTTTGCCGAACCTCCCGCACTATCTCCCTCAACAATAAAGAGTTCACAATCAGCGGGATCTTTGCTTGAGCAATCCGCAAGTTTTCCGGGCAGTGTCATTCCTTCCAAAGCACCTTTACGGATAACACTGTCACGTGCAGCGCGAGCAGCCAGACGAGCTCGTGAAGCAAGCAAACATTTGGAAACTATATCCTTCGCCTCGGATGGATGTTCCTCCATATATTCCGCAAGCTTTTCGTTAACAACCGACTCAACGGCAGTTTTCATTTCGGCATTCCCAAGTTTGGACTTTGTTTGACCTTCAAACTGAGGCTCCTTTAGCCTAACTGAAATAACCGCAGTCAATCCTTCGCGAACATCATCCGCAGAAAGATTTTCATCTTTTTCTTTAAGCAAACTCTGAGAACGTGCATAAGCATTGATAGTTCTGGTAAGAGCAGCTTTGAATCCGGTCAGATGATGTCCTCCTTCAGTCGTATGAATATTGTTAGCAAAACTAATCACATGCTCCGAGAAGGATTTTGTGTACTGAACCGCAACCTCCACCAATCCGTCATCAGTATCTTTACTGAACCAGATTGGAGACCCGATTCGCTCTTTTGATTCATTCAAATGTAAAACATAGGCTGCTATTCCACCTTCAAAGTGGAACCTGTAACGGCGTGGATGCTTTTGATCTTCTTCCGGCCGATCTTTGCGTTCATCCAGAATTGCAACTGTAACTCCACGAGTCAGATATGCCTGTTGCCTCAGACGGTTCATAAGTACATCTAAGCTAAATTCAAGAGTATCGAATATTTCCGAATCAAGAACGAAACTGATTTTTGTGCCGGTTTTCTTTGTCTTTCCTTCCACTTTCAATTTTGTGATTGCCTTCCCTCTTTTATATTCCTGAACATGAATCTTTCCATCACGGTAAACCTCCGCACGCATATGGCTGCTTAGCGCATTAACTACGGATGAACCCACTCCATGAAGTCCACCGGAAACCTTGTATCCACTGTCATCTCCTCCAAATTTTCCTCCTGCATGAAGAGTGGTAAGTACGATTTCCAGCGCAGGTTTTTTTAGCTTTGGGTGAAGATCAACCGGAATTCCGCGGCCGTTGTCTTCCACACTTACCGAACCGTCATCATGAAGAATAACAGTAATCATTGTGCAATACCCCGCCATGGCTTCATCGATCGAATTATCTACAACTTCGTAAACACAATGATGAAGTCCACGCGTGTCCGTGGATCCGATGTACATACCCGGGCGCTTTCTGACGGGCTCCAGGCCCTCCAGAACCTGAATCTGCTGCGCGTTGTATTTTTCTTTACTTGGCATATCTTGGAGGATTCTACTGATTTTATGAAGGCAATGCAATGGGGTGGATAGAAGTATTAAAATGAATAATGAATAATGAATAATTACGATATCTTGGTCAGTATTATGTCCATTATTCATTATTAATTCTTAATTATTTACTCCCAATTCCCTTGCCAACCTCCCACAAAACACGTAACCTCCCCCAGAATCATGGCAATTTATGCACACCGCAAAGGCTCCGAATCAAATGATGCTTTGATGCAGCGATTTAAAAGACAGGTCCAAAAAACCGGTCTGATGAAGCTTTTGCGCGCACGTCAGAACTTCAAGAAAAAAGACACAAAACGCGATACGCGAAACAAAGCCATTAAAAGAGAGGAGTATAGGGCGAAGAATAAGAAGAAGCAGTTTTATTCGAATATGTAGGTTTTGAGAGTCACTGGCCTGCCCGTCCGAAGTTCGCCGCAGCGAACGAAGGTGGGTCGCTTGTCACTTGCCTGCCGGCCGTAGCCAGGAGGCGAAGGCTGGTCACTGGTCGCAAGCCACGTCACTCGCGAGTGACTGTGGCAAGCAACGTCATTTACGAATGACCGTGGCAAGCAAGACATGAGTTTTGTTGACATGTAACAAAAAGTCTTAACCCTCTGCAACTGGGATTACCTTTGCAGCGCCACAATCAAGCATCGGAAGTGGCTTCGGTGCCGGTACTCTGCAACCTTTTCCTTCAAGATCATCATCAGGCCCACGACGCTTAAATAATTCTTCAACTATAGTTCGTGTTTGTTCTAAGCTAGGCAATCGAACCTCAAGAGGAATTCTTTTGGGCATTCTGTTTCCGAGCAAAGCTTCTTTTATAATTTCATGTAATTCGGTCATGTGCATATTATTATACTTATTATTTAGGAAATCAATGTTATGTGCGGTGACATCGAAAGTCACAGGTCAAATGTCGAAAGCAAGACTCGATTTTTTTGACTAGCGACAAGCGACTAGTGACCAGCGACTCCCAACATTTCTATCACAGCCTAAACATCTGATCCAATTGACCCCAAACACTCCGACAATAACTCCTATCGCAATATCTCCAAAGCCTTCAACATCTGCTCATCCCTCTCCGTCTTATATTCAACAGCAACATCAGGTCTAACACCCACTCCATCAATCTTGCGACCATCGGGAGTTTTCCATTCGGCGATTGTAATCTTGAGTCCGGACTCATCATTGAACCTGATAATTTGCTGAACGGTTCCCTTTCCGAATGTCTTTGTCCCGACAACCGTTGCACGACCATAGTCCTGAAGAGCTCCTGCAACAATTTCGGAAGCACTTGCCGAGCCCTCATTAACCAGAACCACTACGGGAACATCGGATCTGATTGTAGGCATATCGGTTGTTTCGTCGGTTCTTGTTCCATCACGCGAAATGATTTCTGCAACTTTGGTACCTTTTGGCACAAAGTTGCTGATTACAAGATTCGCAGCATGCAAAAGCCCACCCGGATTACTTCGCAAATCCACAATCACCCCCGATGGGCCTTGTGATTGAACTTCTTCCAAAGCTCCTCGGAGTTCATTTTCCGTTGTCTTTCCGAATTGCATTAACTTAACCAACGCAATCTTGCCCTGCCATGTGATTTCTATCTCCGGTACTTTTACCTCGTCGCGTACTACTTTTATTTTGAGTTCGGTTCCGCTCCTTCTGATTGTAAGCTCAACTGTTGTCCCCTTTGGTCCACGCACATGATTCACCGCATCCAAAAAAGGCATATCCGTAAGATCAACTCCGTCAGCCTTAAGTATTTCATCATTGGGCTTTAGACCGGCTCGTTCCGCGGGAGAAGAGCGCAAAGGAGATACAATCGTCAAGATACCGTTACGCTGTTCAACCTGAGCACCAATTCCCATAACAGTTCCACGTATCTGAGTTTCCAAACTGCTTATTCCCGCAGGACGCAGATAAATACTATAAGGATCGTCAAGTGATTGGACCATTGCTTCAGCCACTTTGTATGCAGCTTCCGTAGGATCAATTTTCTCTTCATATATGTAATATTCCATTATGTAATTCCATATTGCTTCCAGAATCTCTATTTTTGGAATGTTCTTGCTGCTACTTCCAAGCCCCGTACCATTAACTTTAATTGTGTAAGTAGGAGTAGCCTTTTTTGTTGTTGTTATCTTTTTGGCAGCAGCAGGAGTTACCAGAGGTGGAGTAACCGGCTCTCCGGCAACTCTTTGCAAAAGCTCAATTGCTTCCGCACCTTTAAGCATTCTGCGTACTCCAAATTGATTATTGCTTTGCGGAGTCATCCACTTTCTTCTGACCGCAACAGAAACTGCTTCGGCTTCGTAAGATCCTGCTTTTACATCCTGATAATTTACTTTTCCATCACCTTTCAGGCTCTGTAAACGCATGACTATATACAATGCCTGTCCGCGAGTTATCCCTCGCGCAAGTTGAAGATCATTGGGAAAAACACTCAGTGCTCCTCTTACATGCGCAGCCTCAACATATGGAACAAGCATTTTTGGAACCCTTAAATACGGCAAGCTCATTCTTCCGTTGCCCTCCGTCAAATTGAACGATTTAACAGCTGCACGTACAAAATCACCTCTGCTGACCACCTGCTCGTCACCTACTTTAAGATTATCCACGACTTTTGCACTAACAACAGTGGGTAAAGTTATTGAACAAATGAGTATTGTAAGCACAAAAGAGCTAATTGAGCGATATATTGCAGTTCGTGAGATCATAAGAATTGGTGAAAGAAGCTGGGTTATTGTAGGGACTGATTGCAGATAAAGCTATAGAATGATTAAATTCCAAATTCGCAAATTCGCAAATTCACAATGAAAATCAAAAATACCTAAATACCAAAGATCCGAAGAATCATACTAATTACATTTCAAAGTATCACATATCGTAGCATCTATTAAAACCTATACCTTGGCTCCTTTCAATTGAAGCATCGAAATTAGTACCATTCTAAATGCTAATTGGTATAAGTATTTTTTGGCATCTTAAAATATTGATTTTTAGAATTTCATTGTGAATTTGGTTTCTGGAATTTGGAATTTTTCTACTCACGCCCTCACCATCTTCTCCTTAACAAACGTATCCGAAACAACAGGCAATCCCCTCTCCTTTAAGCTCTCCTGTCTGTAGAAAAGCAAAGTAAATATCCAGAATCCTCCAACTATGTAAAGGAATGAAGGAAGAAGAAGAATCGGTATGTAATGTAAAAAGTTTCCTGATCCAAGCTTGAGTAAATCTCCGAAAGTTTCCGGATTACCCGGTAACATGTCCGGAAGTGTAACCATAAAATTAAACATTCCATGTAACACCGTAGCTATAATTAGTCCTGTAGCCATTACCTGAACACGGAACATTCGCTTTGGAGGAAGACGGAATATCCAATAAGAAAGATCTGCAAAAAATGAAGAGTCGCCCTTCTTGTGCACATCGTTAAGATATGATGTTGCGAAAATGGAAAGACCCAAGAAGTAACCCAAAACTCCGGAAGAAACTATATGCACCATTGTGGTTAGAATTGATCTGCCCGAAACATTTCCCAAAAACACCCACCATTGCGGTTCACTCGCTTCGGTCAGATATTCACGAACGAATGAGAGGAAATAACTCGGATTAAGAACATTTTCCGCAAACGCAAATCCAATTGCGACTATAACTGCCATCTGAATAACATCATCTATGCTGGAAAAGAATGTCCTGCCACTCTTGTTGAGCACCCACATCTTGCTGGTCTCCTCAATAAGACCAACTATCAAAAACGATATCAGCATCGCCACTACTGTTGATTTGACGCCAGAAGATGTAACTATGTTTCCCGATACAAAAGCACTGGAAACACGACTGAAGTTTTCGGGTACTATGCGGAAAAGGAAGAACTGAAATTCAATTCCTCTGCGCACCACAGCATCGTAAAAAAGAATCGGAGCAGTGGAAAGCATTCCTGCAAAGAACATCAAAAGTATCAAACTCTTATGCTGCTTGTGATATTCAAGAAAAAACCAACACCAAACCATTGCAGGAACTAGTGCAACTGCTGCTGCAATTAAATGAGCAATGCGTTCATCTGCGGGTTCTTTGAAAACTACATGTACTCCAACCCATAAGATAAATGTTCCAAGAACCGTCGCTTTAACTTGCGATGACCAAGGACCGAACAAGAACCTCCAGAGGACTATTACACATACGATTCCAAGTGCCATAATAAATGGATCATTTTTAGTTCCTACCGTAAGCATTGCACGAGCTAGACCCATCAATCCAAATGACAAACCGGTTCCGATTAAAGCTGCAAAAACATAATCACGGGTTTTTTTCCATCTGTATTGTGCAAATATTGCCAAAGCTCCTATAACCAGAAATCCCATAAGTAAGCGGGAACTTTCCATTCCATTGAACGGAGCAACTCCTTTGAGCACTTTAAGTGACAATACAAACAACGCACCTGTCGCAATCATTGTTCCGATAATCATTTGCGACCGTGGAAAATAAGGACGTCGTTTTTGAATTGAAGAAATGGATTCGTGATCGATAAGAACGTGATTACAGATTCCAAGCCAAAACTTAGCCAGAATACAGCCAATAAAGGTTCCAAATGCAATTAAACCCAATATTATAAGCATTCTGTCGTTCATTCCAAATATCGTTTCTTTCGCCTCTTCTGCCGCCTCTACTCCCATAGGAAATGCCAATGCACAAACTGCAGCCGGTAAATAAAGGAAATTTCGCATTATTTAGCTAATAAAGTTAATGTTGGTATTTGGTTATATTATAGCATAAAACCAATATTTAAGGAAGCCTTGAGTTATTCTCTAATTAAACATAAATTCAATCGTGTAATTGGAAATCCCAAATCCCAAGGGGTCAAAAAACAAGCAAGACACAAACTACAAGTATCAAATTCCAAAAATGCTGCTTTGTATATTTGTTATTTAAATTTTTGGAATTTGTTTGATTTTTGTTTACTTGTTATTTGGGATTTTTAACTTCACATAATATCTCTATAATCCCCTCATGCCAGCTCAATCATTAGACACCATCGTCTCCCTCTGCAAACGCCGAGGCTTCATCTTCCCCGGATCCGATATTTACGGAGGACTTGCTAATACTTGGGACTACGGTCCACTGGGAGTTGAGCTTAAAAACAGAGTTAAGAAAGAATGGTGGAAAACTTTTGTCCATAAAAGATCCGACATTGTTGGACTCGATAGTTCAATTTTGATGAATCCTAAGGTTTGGGAAGCAAGCGGACATTTGGAATCTTTTGCTGATCCACT
>JAHISE010000025.1 GCA_018818235.1 Patescibacteria group bacterium | reverse complement strand
GGCCCAATATTCCGATATTCCAATATTCCATACCATGAGGCCCAATATTCCGATATTCCAATATTCCATACCATGAGGCCCAATATTCCGATATTCCAATATTCCATACCATGAGGCCCGATATACTAATATTCTAGTATTCGATTTCACCAGTTAAAGTACGTCCCCCTCACAACAGGTGTCCCCGTCGGCACCCACGTAAACGAGCTACTTCCGTCGGTCCATGTTAAATCCCCTGCTGACCCTATCGATCCGGGATTATTTATGGAAAGCTGAAGACTGGGACGAAGTGCACCGGCAGGAATTGTAACATCACCGAAAATTTGAATAATACGAGGAGCTTTTTCGAATGATCCAAGATAATCGGGAATAGTCGAACAAGTACCTTTATTACTCACAATAGTACAATTAATACGATCTGTACTGCCTTCTGAACCAAGCTGCATGTTGCTTACTGCCACATCATCGTTAGCTCCAATTGTGAACACAATATCCGTAATCTCCAGATCCGCAGTCCCACTGACTGTTCGACCCTCAAATCTGAATTCACCAATCAGTATATTTGTCCCTGCAACCAATAAATCAGTTGCAGCTCCGGCATTTGTAATACCAATAACATCAGACCGACCTGTCTGGAATGAATTGAAATCATCTGTTGTACTTTGATTATAAGTTTTGTTACTCCACATGCCGCTGCCTTCAATTTGAATGGCACTGACTTCCAGTTCCTCGCCACTAACTCCTCCTTGCTGGTCTTCACTAAGTTGAGCACGAACATATATATAACGTTCCTCACGCTTTTCCAGTGACCAACTTCCGGATTTCAGATTAAGTACAAAATGCCTGTTTCCTGCCGATGAATCTTTGTTTGCCCTGCCCAGATAAAGTCCGTCTTCATCGTAAACATGTATGGCTTGTACCGAATTAAGACTGCTTCCAGCAGTAAAAATAATTGTTATTTTAGAAACATCAAACGGTTCACTGTTATTGAATACTTCAATAGATCCGAGAACAGGAGTTGTATTGCCCAGCAATAGAAAACTGGCATCGGTACTTAAATCCGTATCCGGATCGTATACCGCATCCGCCTGAGGCGAATCAATCGGATCTTCATCAAAACCAGCCTCATTGAAACATGGTGTTCCTCCTGTAAAGAAGAGCTGCTCTCCTAAAGAATTACATGAAGCGAATTTTCTACCGTCATCACAGACAATTGGAGCACACTTCGAAGGAACAAAAACCTGACATGGATTTACCAGATACATTATCTGATGTCCATCTTCTGTACATGAAGGATGAGTGGCTCCGTCATCACAAACATATGGCTTACACTGATCAGATAGCTTAAATTCTGCTTCCTGCTCTGCAGCTCTTAATAAATCAAGTTCTCCGGACTCGAAAGCCAAAACATTAAGCACAAGACGCGCAATTTCTCCACGTGTAACTTTATGTCCGGGCTTAAGTCCTTCCAACACAATACCCATATCCTCAGCACCAACCACATAAGGAACATACCATTCTCCGGCCCAATCTACCAAACAACTGTAGCATCTCAAAGGATTTCTTGTTTCATATATTCCAATCAGTATTTTTAAGGCCTCTTCATATTGAACAGACCGCGAAGGCTCAAAGAACCATTCATCGGGATCAACTCCTATGATTGCATTACCACTAACAATTCCAAGATACTTTGCATAACACACAGGTGCCGCAAACCAAGCATCAGAAGAAACATCAGGGAAACAATTCGTATTTAAATCTATCAGTTCTCCTTCACCATCATCATTCACCAACGCCATTGCAATCTTCATAAACTCCGCACGGTTCAAAAGGTCCAGATCTCTGAATGTTCCATCGGGATGACCTTCCAGTATTCCTTCATCAGTCAAAGCTCCAACAGCTATTCGGGTTTCTGCATCCTGAGGAATATCGCTGTATGGAAGCTCTGCATCGAAATTTAAAGCCAGAGCACTAATTGGTAGTAATAAGCCGATGATGGAAACAGGTATTCTCATATGGGAGAGTATATCAATATATTCATTAAATATGACGTAAATTAAGTCACAAACTTACCAGATTTATTAAAAAAACCTCCCCGTCATGGACAAGGGAGGTGAACCAGAATTAGTAACCCGTGCACTTGATCAAAACTTTAGCCTCCCCGACATCGGCGGGGCTCGAGAGTGACAAAAGCACTTTCAAGTGAACGTTGCAAACAGGTTACTTATCGAAATAAAAGTTGTAAAGAACAATTCGTGTAGACCAATTAAAAAAATCTCGTTTAACATTAAATTACAAATTCTTGGATAGCTCTATGTAAATCCACATGGCTGTATCCTCTTGCATGTGCAGACACTAAAAAATCATCCGGGTGCCCTCCTTGAATTTCAATACCTCTGACAATCAAAGTTAATTCCTCAATCAGTACCGGATTCTCCTCTCGCTGCATTCTAAAAAGATTATCTAAAGCAAAACGAACTCGTAAATACTCAGGACTTGTTACATCCATAAGATCCGATACGGTTTGTGATTCCAATACACCACCATCGCTAAGTTGATATATATTCATATTATAAATATGGATTAAATTGAAAAAATTTTGAACAAAAGTTAAGTCACTTGAATTAATTGGCCATTTGAATTTAAAAAGTAACTATCAGAAGTTTCATCCATGGCCGCTTGTGCCGCAACTTGCTGTGTATCACAACCACACAATCTGACTACACACCCCTGCTGTCTTTCCATCCTAAATGCATCAATTAATTCAAGACATCTATCTTGCTCAGATGCCGTATAATAAACATTCATTGTTCGCAGTCCTGGAGATTCCCACATCAATGCTTCTGAATGTAATGATTTATCTTCCATAATAATTATTATTAAGTAATAAACAAAAAACCTCCCCACTGCTTGGGGAAGGCGCCTAATAGAAACTAATAAATCTCTGAAATCAGGCAGACTTCCCCGCGCTAAACGCGAAGAAAGTAAACCCGAAGAAGAAAGCCTGAGAAGTCATTTCTGATACGCACTTTACTCGTAAACTAAGTAGTGTCAAGCTCTTGATATGGATTCTCTTTCCGATCGTGTCCGGCAATTCTGCTCACAGAATCATCTGAAATTAAATAAGGATTTAGGACAGCACTTACTGAGTGATGAAGGAATTCTTGATCGAATAGTAACCGCCGCTCTTATAAAGCCCGATGATCATATAATCGAAATAGGACCGGGAATCGGAATTTTGACTGCAGAATTACTAAAAAAAGCAGGAAAAGTAACCGCAATCGAAATAGACGAACGAATGATTATATTAATTAATGAATATATAAATCAAAATAACGAATCAACGAATCAACGAATTAACGAATTAACGATAATTAACCAAAATGCATTAACAACCGAATTCCCAAGCAAATCCTACAAAATCGTCGCCAACATCCCCTACCACATCACTTCTCCGTTACTCAGGCATGCTTTTCTGGAATCCGAGCAGAAACCGACTTCGATGACTTTGCTGATTCAACGTGAAGTTGCAGAAAAGATTTGTGATGAAGAAGACAGCGGAATGCTTACGATTCTGGTCAATTTATTCGGAAAACCTCAGGTTGTCGCAAACGTTCCTCCCAAATCGTTCCTACCTCCTCCAAAAGTGGACTCAGCGGTTCTGCATATTGATTGTTTTTCCCAGCCGAAAGCCGATACAGAAACTATCGAGGAGATATTTCGGCTCACAAAGGCTGCATTCGGTCAAAAACGTAAAATGCTACGCAATACCATAGGGGCGTTCCCCCGTGGGGGGGAGCTCCTTTCTTCGCTTGGTATAGACGAAAAGAGGCGGCCGCAGGAACTTTCTTTGGAAGAGTGGATAGCTTTGGCAAAAAAATCGAAGGAACATGTTCAGGATGATAAATCCTGAAAGAACTGCTTATATGTTCCTCGGCTCATTTCTGACCACTGTCTTTTGCCTACAATGGTGGCAGAGCTCTGCTTATCCCGCCACGTTTTGGATTGTAATCCTTTTTGTTTTTATAAATTTGATATTCTTTGAAAGAACCCGAAAAATCACAATACCAATCATTATTGGAATTATCCTAGCCCTCTTAAACATACAACGTGTTACGCACAACACACAACCCGAAACAACAGACTGGTATGCAAATAATTCAAAAGTGACAATCCACGGAATCATATCCGATGAACCGGATCGACGTCCGCTGCAAACAAAATATACAATCGAAGCTTTTGATCTGACTGACTCCTCAGGATCAATTATCCCTGTTAAAGGTAAAACTCTGGTTACTGACCGTGAACAATGGCCTGAATTTAACTACGGTGATGAAGTTGAAGTAACGGGAAGACTACAAAAACCCGAACAAATTGATGAATTCCATTACGACAGATACTTAAGTCGTTTTGATATCTATAGTGTTATGTATTTTTCTAAGATCAAACTTCTAAGCAGTAATCACGACAACAAGTTTTTTGCATTCCTATTTAATACAAAACAAAAATTTGAAAAGCAGATTAATCGGATTTACGCGGAGCCACATGCGTCTTTCTTGGCGGGGCTTTTAACAGGTTCACGCAAAGGCATACCAGCACATTTGATGGAAAACTTTAATACAACAGGCTTAACACACATTATAGCTATCTCCGGTTACAATATTACAATCGTAATCTCTGTGATAACAGGAATGTTGTTCTGGTTGCCGCTTAAATGGAGATTTGTTCCCGCTGTTATTGCTATTATTTCATTCACACTCTTTGTTGGAGCTTCCGCCGCTGTTGTCCGAGCAAGCATAATGGGAATACTTGGGCTACTTGCATTGCAGACTAACCGCCTTGCACATACACGACTTGCGATTTTGTGGACACTCTTCTTCATGCTTGTCTGGAATCCCAAATACCTATGGTACGACGCGGGATTTCAACTTTCATTCCTTGCAGTTATTGGACTCGTTGAACTCTCGCCTTACATAGAAAAATATTTCAAGCGGATTACTCCAACTCTTGGTATCCGAGAAGCACTTCAGATGACAATCTCAGCTCAAATCTGCGCAGTTCCTTTAATAGTTCTTCTCTTTGGAAGACTTTCGCTAATAGCTCCGATTGCAAACGTACTTGTAGCTCCTGCAATCCCTCTGGCAATGTTATTTGGATTTATTGGAACTGTTTTGAGTTTTATATGGTTCCCACTAGGCCAATTCTGCGCATTTATTGGATGGGCATTTATGGAATGGATTGTATTGGTTGCGACAGTTTGTTCTAAGATTCCATTTGCATCAGTGGAAATACAATTTATTAATGTGGGGTCTATTGTTATATATTATGTATTGCTTGTGTATTTGATGGTTCGGAAGAAATGCAAATAGGAATACTGGAGTACTGGAATATTGGGGTGATATTTAACATGCTCAAAGTTGGCTGCCTCTTTAGACCAATATTCCAATATTCGAGTATTCCATAATAATTATTAACTACTCACTACAACCTTGTAATCTACCATTCATAAACATACACCCTCGTCATCCCCAACATCCCCGGTACTTCTATCATCTTTATGTATTCACGATCTTTGAACTGAAATCCATGAGAAATAACTTTTGTTCCGGGACGGAGCTCTTTATCAAACTTTTTCGCAAAAAGAGCCATCAAACGTGTAATCATATATAGAAGAATACAATCTGCATCACCAATATCAGCCTTGAAAGAATTTCCAAACTTTAATTTGACTCCACTGCGTGATACAAAAGTTCTTAACCAACCCATAAACCATACAAGCGGAACTATCTCGTACCCTATTGCAGTTATATTCGGATATTTCTTTTTTACCCTGATAAGCATCCGCCCATCCCCTGCTCCCAGATCATAAACCGTTTCATCACCTTTTAGTTCGGCTGCCTTGATCATTGCATCAATTGTCTTACGGGGGGTGGGCACAAAAGGAACACTTGCCCAAATCGTTGCAATCACAGTACTTACAATAAGTATTACAAATATGATTGCAAAGATGAGGGTTAGGTCGAGAATGAACATGTGATCACTTTACTTATTGTTTGCTACAAATACCAGAGATCGTATCAAACGTTAATTCGTTTCTTCGTTGCTTGGTTTATTCGTTGGCAAGGTACTCGAACGAGTAAGCGAGTTAACGATTACTCAGGAAATAATATTGTCGTCACAAAAACTAATTAATACCGATAGTAATACCCCGCCTTCGGAACATAAACCCGATCATCATACTGTGGATAATAATAATCATCGTAGTAATAAGAGCTACGTGATGAGCGAGTGCGATCGTACGGACGAGTTGTGGTGTACTCGGAGCGGCAACCGTAATTATTGTAATTATAAGTGCCACTATAATTTCGGTAACTGGTTCCTGCGTACCTGCAATTACCTGTGTAAGGATTGCGCGCACCAAAATAATAATCATCATTATAGTATCTGTCATAGTTGCGACTGAATCCCGTGCCATAACCATCGCCAAAGCATGTGTAATTGTTGCATGCGCCATCACTGCCATAAGAATGACAGACACGATCACCGCAATATCCGGATGATGCTTGAGCTATTAGAGGTAATGCTGTCAGAAGGGTTGCAATGCCGATGTTGAAAGGAAGAGTCTTCATAGGAGGGGAAAGGTAAGCCCGGAAAGGATCTATCGCAAGCCGAGTGGATGGACACGGTTAGCCGCTTTTGGTGTTATCAACATATAAAAAGGAATAGAAAATATTTATGTAGATATGCAATCACCTCTCTTTTGAATAACTAATGAGAAAAAGGCTTACGTTGAGCTAAAAGTCCTCTACAATCTCCCCGATTCATTTATTTACTCTATTTTGTGATATGAAACACACTGCTCCCTGCTCACTCAAGCTCCACATCCTATTCGGACTGTTCATTGGTCTCCTGATCGGAATGAACCTGCTTGGAAATAAAATAACAACCATTGCGGGGATCTCTGTATCGGTTGGAATATTTATGGTTCCACTTACTTTCCTAATTACTGACATTATCGAAGAAGTTTACGGCAAAGAAGTGGTACAACATTTTATTGTCGCAGGTGTATTGGCAATAGTATTGATGTTTCTGTTCACAGGACTCTGCATCTGGCTTCCGCCCAATGACAGATTCGCATTTAACGAAGAGTACAAGATTGTATTTGGCTCATCGATGAGGATAATGGTTGCAAGTGTTGTCGCATTCGCACTCGCTCAAATGCATGACATGTGGGCATTTGCATACTGGAAGAAAAAGACAGATGGGAAATTCCTGTGGCTGCGCAACAACCTCTCGACATGGGTTTCGCAGGCAATTGATACTTTTTTGTTTATGATGATTGCATTCTATCAAGTCACGGACAAATTCACTTTCGCATTTATTATTCAGCTGGCAATCCCCTACTACCTGTTCAAAGTAACGTTTGCACTGTTAGATACTCCGTTTGTATATTTGGGAGTTGCGTGGTTGAGGGATGGGAAGAAGGCGTAGGCCTGATGAGCAATTGGCAGTTGGCTAATTGGCTAATTGGCTATTGTTTCCATATTAACGAGTAAAACTACTTCGATAAACTCAGTACAGGTAGCAAATTGCCAATCTGCTAATTGCCAATTGCTCTGCATATCTTGATCACCTCAGAAAAACTTCTCCACAATCACCAGATAAGAAAACCCTCCAAAGAATAAGAACGTCGCTCCTAAAATCAAATTCCTCCACATTGCAGGACGCAAAGGCTTTGCAAGCATCGAATTATTGATCCAAAGCAAAAGTCCGCAATATACGAACATTGCAAAAGCGTTAATGACCGCGCCGAGTATTATCAAAGTCAGCGGTTGGTCGAACCCAAGACTGAATACTGCAATTCCAAACAGAATCTGAATCCAAAGAATGATGTAATAGATTTTTGTAACATTGAATTCCTTTCCTCCTTTGAGAAGTAAGAAGTTCTCTGTCATTATTCTGCTGGTTGAGTCGAGCACAGTCAGTTGTGTTGCGCAAAGCATAATACCGGTTGCAAGTAGAAAGAGTGTTCCAAATGCCGGCAAAGTCCTGCTCGCAATCATCATTGCTTCGTTAATCACAAAGTTTATTCCTTCTGCATTACCCTGTAATCCAAACGAGGTCACATACGCAAGAAGTGCAAGAGTCAGCATTGTTATAAGCCCCAATCCCCAGAAAACTATCAAATGTTCCAAGTTGACCACTCTCCACCATTTCTGGAACAAACTGATGTTTGCCTGATTTACTTTGAATGTATTTCCGGTGATAGAGAACTTTTGTTTACCTCCTTTTCGGAATAAACCCGTGATTTTATCCGCATACTTACCCATCGCATATCCTTTATCACGTACATAAAACGACTGACCAAGATTCAAGTTCCCTCCCGCACCACTATACGCAAGTGCTCCAAGGAACGCGGCAATCGATATTCCAAACGGCAGGAATTCAAACCCTTCGCCTTGCCCTATTATCCCGCTTCCGAGTGCTATAAAGTCAGATTTTTCCGACAGATATAACGCCAAACCGATTATGAACGGAACTCCGATCCCAATCAACCACATTTGAAGTCTCTCAACTGTTTTATAAAGAACTTTACCAAGAGTCAGAATAGCTCCAATTACTAAGAATATGATGACTCCAAGTATTTGCACATTTTCCACTCCAAATGCAGTTGAAAGAAGTGTTGCTCCCGCCAAACCTATCCCCGGCCATCCAAATCCAAGGAAAGTGGAGAGTATAAACCATGCGGGAAGTATTTTGAGCATCCTGGCGAATCCCACGAAGATACTTTCACCATAGATCAATGCATATCTTTCGACTTCCATATTTATAAAGAACTGCATGGTGAGTCCGATCACTATTGCCCATGCAATTCCAAGACCGTAATTGGAAGTGAGGTAAGGCCAAAGAATTATTTCACCGCTACCAAGACCAAGACCAAGCAGAATAAAACTAGGACCGATGAGTTTGCGCAACGGTAGAGGTTGTGGGAGCTTTTGCTCACCCAGAGGAAGAGTTGTTTTCATGGAGTATAGGATATCATAAATAATTGATGTACAATCTACTTACCCTTTCCCTATTTTTTCCCTATTTAACTATGAAAAGATTCTCAAGCATTTTTGCAGGACTTATGCTTCTGATATTTCCTGTTGTAACTTTTGCAGTATTTACAAATCCCGCTGACCTGCTGATGTCCTTGGGATATGACGGTAAACCACGTGAATTTGATTATAATTTTTATGCAAATTTGGATCAGGAATCTGACGTTGAAATAAAAGGTAATATACAAGGTGCTATGGAAGGAAAAGATACGGACAATATAAAATTGAAAATAAATGGGGATATTTCTATTAAAGTTGATGATGAGTCTGTTAATGCAAACGCAAGGATGATTATTCATCAAAAGAAATTGTATATGCGGCTGGATAATCTTGAACTTAATTTCAACGACTTCAGTGATTCTATGATGAAGGATTTTGAAGATGAACTTAATAAAGTGCGTAACAAGTGGATATATCTGGATTTGGAAGACAGTGATTTTAGAGATCTGGAACAAGTAGGAAATTATTGGGACATGTATGGTCCGATTTTCGAAGAATTGGACATGACTCCTGCCGAAGGCAAACAATTAATTTCGGATGTAATTGGTGCATTGTTTAATATGGAACACATGCAATTTAAAGAAGGACATTCCTATTCACTTGGATTGCATCCGCAATTTCTGGAAAGAGCATTTGAAGTTATTTATAATAAAATGAATGGTCATGACCTTGGTGATTATTTGAACGAACCTGAATTTAATGAATTTTTGGCCGGTTTACAGGGCACTCAGGATTTAATTGCAGATTCAATCAACTTAAAAATTAAATTAGATACGAATGTTGAGGATCAATTCAGATACGCCAAATATTATTTGTCTTTCAACATGCCGGAGGCAGGAGTAAGTGCGTCAATTGAAGGAAAAGCTCAACATAGAATACTTCCCGTTTATTTGGATGTTCCGGTTGGTGCTGAAAACCTTGAGGATATATTCTCTGATATGTTTCCGGAAGTGGAATATTTAGATGAAGATTATACGGAGTTTGGAGAAGAGGAAGATTGGGAAGAAGAAGACTTATACGATGAATGGGAATGGGAAGATGATGATTGGGAAGATGAATCTGAATGGGATCAGAATTTATGGGACAGACCACAACGCTCCCCCTTAAAACAACTCCCTCAAATTATTTCCGTTGAGTGCGCAGAGTTACCTATGGATGCTTATTATATGGATCTTGTACGCAAAGGATATTGCCAGTCTCTAAGATATTCGAAAAGAACACTTAATGATGAGCTAAGAGGCAAGGCAAAGATGAATCCTGCCCCACGCAGGCCCATCTGGTCCCAATAATGATGTAGAATAGCACCATGCAACTCCGAACCGCCTTCTCCCTCCCCGAAGTCCTGATAACACTCGCAGTTATAGCAGCAATCAGTGCAGTTGCTATACCTACTTATCGTTCATATCAAATCAGAAATGATCTGGAACTTGCAGCTCAACAAATAACTCAAATGCTTGCACGAGCACAATTACTCTCTCAAGCGGGATCTGAACTTGGAAAGTGGGGAGTTTCCGCATCTAATGGAACAATCTTTTTGGGAGATTCATATGAATCCAGGAATCCCCTCTTTGACGAAGGACAATCGCTTCCCACTTCCATTAATGTGATCGGAAATAACGAAGTTAAATTTTCTCCTGTTTATGGTGAACCTAGTATTACTGGAGTGATTATTCTGGAGGCAACAAATGGAAACCGAAAAGAAGTTCCGATCCCAAAATTCCTGGGAGGAGCAAGCGAAATTAGTTTTGGGAACGACGTTAAAGTGAGAATTGATTTTGAATACATAAAAAACCAAGGTAAAGGAAGTGCGGAGGCCAAGTCCTTTGTTGGAGAAGATGCAGTAATGTACGAAGACGGCGAATGGATTCCGATCAAAGTGGATGGAATAATCCATTTCGACTCAAATTTGGATGAAGAAGTACGAGGTTTATCCGTTCAAAGAGGAAACGGTTTTATCCGCATACTTGGTTATGCGGGACTTTTGGATGATCCCACCGGAAAAGAAATAATAGACGCCAGAATTACATTCCAAGGTGCTTCGGTTATTGACGTTGTTAATGACACAGGAAAAAACGAGACAGAAAATCCTTTTGATGGAAATGTAAATAGTGGAGTGGGAGGAGATGAGGTTACATGGACTGAGGGGTCACGCTCAGTATTTTTCCAGACACGCGAAACAAACTATGGTGATGGTATTTTGATTTATTGGGAGAGTGATCCTATTAGACTTTAAAGGAAACGGGTTCTTTCCTTTGCATATGCAAATAATCTGCTTATAATTCAACTTGCAGTGGCCCCATCGTCCAGCCTTCGCCTTAGGGCTTCGGCCGGCGAGATCCTTGTGGTCGAAATGAGTGCCTCCGATCTTTATGCTTTCGTGGCCCCATCGTCTAGTGGTTAGGACGTCAGGTTTTCATCCTGGTAACGGGAGTTCGATTCTCCCTGGGGCTACCATTACGGGCAGGTGACCGTGGTGGTTCTATGCCACGGAAGGGCTGGGAGTCTAGGCATAGACCGTTTACAAGAATCTCAATTCCAAAGTCTCTTTTGTCTTTTCCCAGTTTGGGAACTTAGAGTTTAAAAATCTAAAGTATGCAGTGCTATGATCATGGTGTTTCATATGGCACATTTCATGTGTAATAACGTAATCAATGCACTCCTTTGATGCTTTTATGAGATCTGGATTGAGTAAGACCTTCTTCTTCGCCAAGAAGCTGCCCCACCTCTTCGACATTTTTCTGATCTGTAGTTCAGGTGCAAATTCATAATCGAACTTCTTCAGAACTTGCCTATAACGTTCGTTAAATACCTTTTCTCCTCGGTTGGTATACCACTCTTCTAACAACTTCTGATTGTGAGATTTATTACTCACATCTTTAGAAGTTTTAACAATAATTTTACCTTTTTCTAAGCCAACCGAATCAGAAGCCCCCCCCTTTACAATGAGCTTGTATTGCCTACCAAGGTAAATGAATGACTCCCCAGATATGTATTCCTTTTGAGCTTTGCTTCTCTGTAGTCGACGAAGGTCTTTTAACTGCCTTTCCAGCCAATACCACTTACGCTTCAGGAAAATATCGATTTTCTTCTGAGTGTAATTCTTGGGACATTTTAGAATGATATTAAGACTCGGCTGCACAGTAAGGCTTACTGTTTTGCGATCTTGTCGAATAAGATAGTAATCGTAGTTGTGAGTGCCGTAGGTAAATGTTGATTGCTTCATATAAATATCTCAGGATTTTCCAATGCTAGTTCCATGACCTTATCGACAATTGTTGCCAGATCTTCGTTGCTAATATCAAGGGAATACTTTGTTTTAATTTCATCATAGACATAATCATCAATCTGATTCTTTAAAGCCCTTTGTGTGTCAGTAAGCCTATGCCAGTCGATAGTTGCACCAGACTTCACTATTGCAAATAACTCACACACAATAGTTTCGATATCTTCATCTGACAGTGAATGAGCCGACAGAATGGGGTGCAAGTTGCGATAAAAAATATCTGCTCCAGTGATCCTTGCAACTTTTTCAGGTATAGATGAATCTTTTTTGTTTGTCATTTCATCTTTCGCCTCTCTCATTTTTACAAGTGCTTGTGCATCTGCCAGCTTTCCAGCTCGCATATCAGCGAGAATCTTATCAATCTTATCTGACATTCGACGATAGAACTCTGGATCTTTGTCTGCCTGCTCTGTAATAGTTCTACTCATCTGCGAGGCAATTGCCTCAGCCCTTGATTTATCTGAACCCAGATCTTCTAAAGCCTTATCAAATGCAACCTTATCGTTGATATTGATTTGCCCTGTTAATGGCTCTACTTCCTCTGCATCAATATATTCATCCAGAATCTTTACCAGTTGTGCTTTGTAGTCCTTTAAATCTGTTTTATCGGCGTATTTTAGCTGTGCAGACTTTCTCAGTTCTGCGTAACGCTTTAATTCCTTTTTAAATGTATCTAAGTTCATAAACTTATTCGCAAAATCATTCAGAGATAGGCATTCATCTAGGTTTTTTATAAACTCTCTGAATTCTTTGTAGAATTGATCTCGTTTCTGATCGTCATTAAGGAACTGGATATAGCCTTCTGTGTCCTTCTTATTTTCAACATCTTTGAATAAGGTCTCTATAGCATCGTAGCTGTCTTCCAGCTCTCGAATCTTTTCATCGGTATCAATAAGAGCTTTTTTAACATCTTCCGCATCGTAATTACTAAATAACTCCATTGCGTTTCTGATGTTTTCTGCGTTCTGCGAGTAATCGATAATGAATCCCGATGTTTTTTGCCTCTTTTCATTCTCAAAAATACGATTTACACGAGCTATAGCCTGCAAGAGATTATGATCCTTTAGCTCTTTGGTTAGATACAACACCGTATTGCAGGGGGCATCGAATCCAGTCAGCAACTTATCGACAACAATAAGTATTTCAACTCCGTCTGGATTATGTTTAAAGCTCTCAATGACTTCTTTTTCATAGCTTTCTAAGCCATTGTGATTAGCTGCAATCTTTTTTAAGAACGCACCTACTTCTCGCTTGTGATCATCCGTTTCGTCTTCTTCAGCTTTCGTTTCTGAGATAACAACCGCAGTATTTATTTTGCCACTTTCTTCAAATACCTCCTGAAACTTGATTGCTGAATACTTCGATGGAGCAACCAGCTGTGCCTTAAGTCCTGTATTCTGGAATTGGCCTACGAAATGATCCTCAATATCGTAAGCAATTTCAGTAATACGATGAGGATTGCTTTTAATAACTTTACTATCCGCATATTTCTGAAGTTCACGCTTCTCCTCTGGACTTCTGTCTTTCATGATTCGCTCAACGTGCCGGTCTACCTTTTCTTTATTTTGTTTTAGGTCAACAAATCGTCCTTCGTAGATTAATGGAAGAATCACATCATCATTCAATGCATCATCAATGGTGTATTTATCGATAAATTCACCAAACTGATGTTGTGATTTTTCCTTCTTGAGTAATGGCGTACCAGTAAATGCAATAAAACACGCATTGGGAATGGTACGACGCATTTCTGCATTGGCGATGCCCCCCTGCGTTCTATGGGCTTCGTCTATGAGAACAAAAATATTCTTATCCTCATCGGTAAAATCACTTCGCATTTTCCCTGCACTCTCAAATTTATGAACTAGAGATGTTACTACTGCAGGCGTTTGTTCCTTTACAAGCTCCAATAGATGCTTGCCTGTATTCGCTCGAATGATATCTTTCTTTAGATTGCAGTTCCTAAATGTTTCAGAGATCTGCTTGTCTAAATCTATGCGGTCGGTAACAACAATTACTCTTGGATTAACAAGGTGTGGGTTTTCAATTAACGCTTTCACAAAGAGCACCATGGTAAGCGACTTTCCGGAGCCCTGTGTGTGCCACACAATACCCCCCTGACGCTTGTTGCCATTCATACCTTGCTCCTCTTGTTCCACCCTTTCTAAGATCTTCTCAACAGCAAAAAATTGCTGATATCTAGCCACTTTCTTCAGTCCTGCATCGAATAGGATGAATGAGCGCATAAGACGCAGTAATCGTTCTGGTCGTAGCAGCCCGTATAAACCTCTATCTTGCTTTGTTATTTGTCTTTCAGCTAATTGAGTATGGCGCAGTGTAGCTCCATTGAGATCCGCACATATTTGCTCATATAAACCTTTCTTGATAGGTTGTTGAATAAGTGACTGAATGTCTTGTTCGTACTTCTGTTGTTCATCTGTATCGACTATCTTCTCTCTCCATCCTGCATAGAACTTCTTTGGTGTTCCAGTTGTCCCGTACAAACATTCCGACATGTTTGTACCAATAAGTAGTTGAGAGAATACAAATAACTTAGGAATACAGTCTGGTTGTTGATTACGAACCATCTGATCCAATGCTTCTT
>JAHISE010000024.1 GCA_018818235.1 Patescibacteria group bacterium | reverse complement strand
TTTAACAAATAACTCTGTTGAAGTTATATCACTCTGATTAACCCACAAGTTAACCATAGAATCCTGTGTAATTGTAAATGTTATCTGTGCAATTTTGTTTGCCAAAAGTCTTACTTCTTCAGTTCCGTCCAATTCACCATCGATTGTACCCAGTTCTTGTGGTTGCATGCTTTCAAACTTCAACCCCTCCACCCCCACATCAATAACTCTCTGTAATCCCGCAATTACTTCCTCTGCGCTTGCAACTCCCGGCTGATTTGGATTTTCTTCCGGTGCTTCTTCGTCTTCCGCGTTGGCAATGTCCTGTGACAGTTTGTCTGCAAGAGTCGTGTATGTGAATGTTTTATCATCACGAGGATCTCCATAATTTTCTGCGACATGACCAACATTTACTTTAATCTTCACATAGTACCAAGCCTTAAGATAGGAACGGAGATGTTGCATTGTTTAAAGAGAAACTTATTTATACTTTTTAACCATTTCCAAATAAACCTTGCACATATTTATTCTTTCCGGATCTTTAATCGCATCACAATATTTAATATCTTTCATTTTAATTGCGTAGTTGTATTCGCAATTATCATAAACAACAGGGTGCGTAATTTGATCACACTCATGTGCATAAGCTATACGAGCTGTGCGTTCAAAATGACACCATTCTCTTAGATCATTTCTTTCATACGAAGAGCAATTATCCATTTGGGGATCTTCTATTGTCAGTTCTCCTTCGCTGTATTTCCTATTGCAATAGACTCTGTTCCGTACAGTTGAGTAATAACAAGGATCGCCTAGAAATAGTTTTTCTTCTACCGCCCCCAAACAACTCCACCCATAATCACTAGGCATCAAGAGTTCACAGGCTGAGGGGTCTTTGGTAAGGGAGGCGTATTTGTATACACATCTCATTTGTAATTCATATGTTGTAGGTCTTGGGCCAATATCAAATGTTCTAAGTAGAAAGCAGTTATTTGCATCCTTGTCCTCTTCGATAAGCTTTGTAGCTAATTCTGTTGGAGAAGTGTGCTCGTAATAAAATATGTGTAATCCGATATAAGATAAGAATCCTATAATTACAATTAGGCCTAAGATGTGTTTTGAAGATTGTAGCATTGTCATTAGTTATGATAGCCTATGGTTTATCTAATAGTGAAGTGGGGATTGCCTGCCAGTAATTCCCTTCGGGTCCAATATTCTCTTGCAAAGTAATTGGCAATACTCCTTCCGGTCCATTTGGATCAACGATTATATCGAGCATTTGACCATTAATTAGTCTTTCAATATCCAAAACATCAAGTGAGGTATCTCCTTTGCCTTTTACTAGATTAGCGAAATAAGACACAGAGTAACCATGCTCATTAAAATATGCCTGTGCATTATCAAGTATTACTTTCTTATCTGGTGTCATAAAGATTGTATTTTCATAAGCTTCATTTATACCTGGTATATCAAAGTTAAAGTCGGCAGTATTTGCACGTGATTGAGAACCAAATGCACTACTATGTAGAGCCAAGGATACATTTGATACGTCATTAAATACTACTTCATTTATTGGATAATTATTAGGTAGTGCATCAAGAGGACTATCCATAGCCACTATTGCTTGCACTCCATATCCGTTGCCATCTTCTCCGTATTTGTAATTTTTTCCAATTTCATATGCCACAAGAGATCCCCAACTATGTCCTCCATCAATAACATTATTACCTTCAAACCTCATGGCTTTTAATTGGTCTGCTCCCCATTTTCCGACTGCTGGAATCCAATTTGCACCTTGTAAAGCTCCAATTGTTAAATCATTGTCATCTGCTGCATCTTCCCAGTCCAAAGTCACAACTTGGTATCCTTGTAAAGATAGGCATTGCGCAAGGTAATTGATGTTATTTCCTTGTTCACTATCTCCTCTCCCATGCACCACAACCCAAACAGGCTTATTGGGGTTGAGTGATGAAACCTCATCTGATTCTTTTCTTCTCCAAGTACCGTCTTCTCTTGGCTCAAACTCCGCCACCCCCATACTAACCGGCATACTCTCTCCACTTTCCGGAATACTGATTCTTCCCTCAATCTTCTGTGTGGTATATGGATTAATATTTATTCCAACGCCAACATTCAAAAGCAACTGCGAAACTTCTTCCTTACTTAGCAATGTCTGTTGAGAATAATCCGTGTTATCTGTAATAAATAGTGAGTATGTCCCAGCCGGAAGGACGGAACTTACGGATTCTCCCGCCCCTCCTCCCTTATCAGAACTATAATCAACACTCACATCATCATTACCTCCCGTAAGCCTGATATCAATATCTTTAACAAATAACTCTGTTGAAGTTATATCACTCTGATTAACCCACAAGTTAACCATAGAATCCTGTGTAATTGTAAATGTTATCTGTGCAATTTTGTTTGCCAAAAG
>JAHISE010000023.1 GCA_018818235.1 Patescibacteria group bacterium | reverse complement strand
TTCACCTGCACACCTCACATCCAAATAACAATGTTGCTGAAGTTCTAACGCTTGATCGTTTCTCCTTGCGCGATCAAGAGCCAAAGACATCAACCTTGCTAACCTACCCGCGTCTGCTTTCGCAAACATCTCCAAAATTCTTGGCGCATACGAAGACACTTCATCATTCATCTCCCTTCCTCCAAATTTTCATCCATAAATAGAAATTCTAATTGGGGGCTTCCACGAACACGTCGATAACCCAAATTATTGTCTGCATGAGACTTAGCAAACAAATATTCTTCATTTAATGCAAATCGCTTAGAGATTGGTGAGAAAAGCTGGTAATATGAAATAGCTCCAATAGAAACGCCAAATAAACCTCCAGCAAACCTTCCGATTCCATTAAAAAATAACGCTGAAGAAAGCCCCCCGACAGTACCGATAGCTCCGGAAATAGCATAAAGCATCATCTTCCTTGCATAAGATTTACTAATTTTCCCATTACATTGCACATCCACATGCCTCTTAAAATGTTCAGCATCCACAATTGAACCATTATGTTCTGCAGTAGTCAAAACCTCCTTGAAAACTTCTGGATTCGTTTCATATGCCCTACAAAAGTATAAAGCATCTTTCCGGTCTCTGCTCAAACCAATTATTTTCCGAAGGGTGGGGCGATCTTCCTTAGAAATTCTGCGAGATGCGTTCATTAATTTTCTATCAACTTTCATCGTTCGTCCTCCCTTTTTCCCAAATATACCATGTGCCACAGCCCATGTCCCATTCTCCCGAGGGTTCAGAATCGACATTAACATAACCTAAACGAGAAAGGGTTCTAGCAAACAAACGCTCTCTGCCCCTCATTTTATCTTCACCGCATGCCTGATAAACTATTCTTCTGGGATTAACATCTTGTAAAGATTTTGATATTGCCTGCATAGTCGCAAATGCCCCCGCACCAGTAAGTTCACCAATGCTTCCTCCAACCCTTTGAAAACAGAGATATCCCCTTTCGGAATCAAACGTAACTTCAAGTTGAGTTCCGCCCAATTGTACAGTCCTAGTAATCTTTCTACTTTCAAGATTATCTCTTTCCCGTCTTGCACGTTCTAATGCATCCCGATATTCTCTTTTTGTTTCAGCATGAATCTTAGTCCATTCTCTTTTTCGCTGCACAGATCGAAGAGCACCCATTATGTGCTCTGAAAGATTCCTTAAAGTTGGAACATAATCGTTAGGGGCCATTGCTATCCTCCCCCTCGAGCAACTTCTCAAGTGCATACTCAACAACATGAGACCGACTCCTAAACCTGCTCTTCTCAAGCAGTTTATTCATCTCAACAATCTTCTTCTCATCAATCGACACACTTATTTTCTGTTTCATCTCAGTTCACCACCATCTCGCCTTTCACCCAGTAATTAAGCCAAGGT
This sequence comes from Patescibacteria group bacterium, assembly GCA_018818235.1. Lineage (GTDB taxonomy): Bacteria > Patescibacteriota > Gracilibacteria > Peribacterales > Peribacteraceae > UBA2144. The sequence goes on along the minus strand of JAHISE010000023.1, from coordinate 632 downwards.
TTACCATTTACTTTGCTCCCACCATCAATAGCCCAAACACAATCAGGCCCCGGATTAAGCTCTTCAACAAAATATCCCATGCTGCCAACTCGTGCAATGAAATAAGCTTGACGGTCCACTGCCTCCCTAGAACCATCGCTCAAAACCAAACAACCATGTCTATTCCCAAAAGTATCAGATATTGTGGACTTTCCAACTACTCTCAAGCCTTCTCTATGCCCTATTCCTGTTCTTTCGTCCATTTCTGATTTCTTGCTCCTCGGAAGTAATTCTTCCTACTTTTCATAAAATAAGACTTATTTAAACTTTTCTATTTGTTACTTTCCTAAAGTGACTACAAAACATTAATCTCCCCAGTAAAAATAGCCAGCATTTAATTCCACCCCCCTCTAAAGATTAGTCTCCAATCTAGCCCCCTTGGTTTATTACTTAATTATTGTCAACATCCTCAATCAGCTATCTTCAAAATCCTCTACCTCTTCAGCTCCCAAGCTATCAAGAACGTCAAAGATTTCTTCATGTTCTTTTTCCATATCTTCCATCTCCCGCTTTGAAAATAACCCTTAATAAAGTTTATTGCTTTGAAAAATATCATATAATATACAAAAATTAGTTCGCCTATCTAAATAGCC
>JAHISE010000022.1 GCA_018818235.1 Patescibacteria group bacterium | reverse complement strand
CTTTGATTTCTTAAATATTTGATACCCCTTCGCGTTTAAAATAGTACTAATTCACTCAAGCTTTAGGCCGTTGATTTTTGGCTTATATAAACGCTACGGGGCACGAGAGGAGGTAGCAATTTATTTTATTGATTAGTATCTTTTTAAAAGCAAATTGGTATGAGAGAACAAACTTTGAATTCTCCAATAGCAGAGCTCCCCTCTCCCCTCGGGAGAGGGGCTGGGGGAGAGGGGAAGACTTGGGAGGGGACACTAAGGTCGTCAAATCTAATTTTTCTGCTAATCTATATATCCAATGACTCCATCCCATACAAAAGCTCAGGCAAAAGCAACTGCTCCAAAAAAACGTATAGAAACTTTAAAAATGTTCGATGCGTTATATGGCAGGCTTAATGAAAGCCAGAAACAGGCAGTGGATAATATCGAAGGTTCTGTAATAGTGGTTGCAGGTCCCGGGACCGGTAAAACACATGTGGTGGCTACCAGAACTGCAAATATACTAAAAAAGACTCAGATGCGACCAAGTAACATTTTGTGTCTTACATTCTCTGTAAGTGCGGCAACAGAAATGCGTGAAAGGTTAAGGTTACTTATAGGACCGGATGCATATGGAATAACTATCAAAAACTTCCACAGTTTTTGCAATGATCTGATTCAGGAGAATCCGTTGGTTTTTGATTCGTGGTCGGCGATGGAGCACATAAGTGAGGTTGAAAGAACACGTGAAGTGAACAAAATATTAGATCAACTTTTACCAGATCTGGTACTTGTAAACAAGAAGAACCCTTACACTAGAACACGTCAGATAATCGGTAAGATATCTCAACTTAAGCGGGAAGGAAAGACGGATAAAAAAGAACTTGAGGATATTGTCAGTGAATATGAAGTTCAGATGGCGGGCAAAAGCAAGGAAGGAACAAAGGCATACGAGAAAAATCTTTTACAGGCGCAAAAGTTCAGGGAGTTTATAAAAGTATTTATGATGTATCAGGAAATGCTAGAAAAAACTCAGAGATATGATTTTGAAGATATGATCCTTTATGTGATCAAGGCGTTGGAAGAAGAAGATTGGTTGCTCGCATCTCTTCAGGAGAGGTTCCAGTATTTACTTGTGGATGAATTTCAGGATACAAACGGTTCGCAGTATCGGCTTATTGAACTCCTGACCAGTTATCAAAATCTGGATCACGAACCAAATCTTTTTGTGGTGGGGGACGATGATCAGGCGATTTACAGGTTTCAGGGTGCTAATCTGCAAAACATTCTATCTTTCCATGAGCGATTCCTGAATGCTCCTGTTATAACTCTTACGGAAAGCTACAGATGCAGTCAGCCTATTTTGGACAGTGCGGGCTCTCTTATTAAAAATAATACTGAGCGTCTGGTTGGAAAAATTGAAGGTTTAAATAAAGATTTAACTTCACCGAATAAGTCCGAAGGAATAGAACCGGTACTCCTTTTCTCTCCCAGTGATGCCACTGAGCCGTGGTTAATTGCTGATCTTGTAGAAGAGCGGGTAAAGAAAGGAATGAAGTATGATGATATTGCAATACTTGTACAGACCAATAAGGAACTTGAGCCGATCAGTGATGTATTAAATGCCAGAGGGATTCCTGTTAAATTGACAGGTAAAAAGGATTTGTTAGCTGAACCACTTGTTTTACAAGCGATTGCTATTCTAAAAGCTTTGGAGAACCCTAAGAGCAGTGCTCTTTTGGCAGGTGCACTTGGTTGTGAGTGTTTTGAATGCCACCCGGCGGACCTTGCGGAGATTTTTCGTGCAAGAATTGAAAATGAGATTTCTTTGTATAATTTACTTTTGTCTTTGGATCAGGAAGGATCCACTCTGAATATTCGCGAAAAAGATAAATTGATTAATGCAAGAGATGTAATTTTTAATTTGCATAATAAACTCCTTAGCCGAACAGTTGTGGATACACTTGAGCATTTGCTAAAAGAATCCGGCTTGCTCGCTTTTGCAAAAGGTGACGTGGATGGGTCGGAATTTGATCCTATTGAATTCGCAGCTCTTCAGGATTTCTTTGACCGACTAAAAGCTCGTGCTTACGAACAGATTGATTTCTCCTTTTCATCATTCCTTGATGATCTGAAATATTACGAGTCATCTGATTATAAAGATTTGCGTTTAAGTTATAGTATCCCTCATTTAACTGAAGTTGGGGTGCAGTTAATGACTGCGCACCAAAGTAAAGGAATGGAGTTTAGAGTTGTGATTATTCCGAATTTCCGCGAAGGGCATTGGGATAAACGACGTAATCCTTCATCGGTTTCCATTCCCGAAGACCTTCTGTTCGGATGGGAGAAGACACAAAAAGCATTCGAAAAGAATCAAGATGAGCGCAGGATTGCGTTTGTTGCAATGACCCGTGCGAAAGAAGAAGTGATATTTACTTGCCCGAAGGAATTAACTACCGGTGACAAGACACGCGAAGTATCACCGTCTTCTTTCTTTGCGCAGTCGGGGGATCTGAAGGAAGTAATCTGTGATATAAGTAATCCTGAGTCTGCTTCGCTTCTGTTGCATGATACTGTTCGGGATCTGGATAGCGAGATGAAAGCATTTTTAAAAGAGCGACTCGAAAACTTTTCATTGTCAGTTACCGCACTTAATCATTATCTTGCCGATCCTCAGATGTTTCTGGAGGTTGATCTGCTGCGTGTTCCGCAGGCCAATAAAGCGGAGTTCAGTTACGGGAATGCAGTGCATGATGCACTCAAAAATTGGGGATTTTCTGTTCAACAAGGAAAAGTTCTATCTAAAGATGAGTTTGTAGAATCATTCAGAAAACATTTAAACGAGAAAGAGTTGCTTACAGAGAACGAAAAAGCTCGTCTTATAAAAGCAGGGGAAGAATCACTCCCCAGATATTATGAGCAGCGCCTATCCGGTGATACTCCGTTTATTCATAAGGTTGAGTATCCGGTTCATACTCACTTCGGAAGTATCCCGATAAAAGGAGCTATAGATAGGATTGATCTGCTTGCACCGGAGTCTAGTGTTGCAACCATAATTGATTATAAGACTGGAAAACCAAAGTCAGAGAATCAGATCAGGACGGAAGGAGATTACTTCCGCCAGCTTGCTTTTTACGCTCTTCTTTTTGAATGCAGGAATACTCCATTGGATCCGCAATCATTTGTTTTGGAATTTATTGGAGATGGAGTTGATCATCCTGTGACTCGTTCATTTGTGATTACTCAGAGTGATTTGGATGATCTGAAGAAAGTTGTGGAGGAGGTTTGGGGGAGGATAGTGGGGTTGGACTTCACAAAAGCTTGATCCAGTTTTTCTTATCGATCATACCTTCCGATATTAAGACTTTTGTTCTCCTCATTATTCTCATCACTAAAATCAGGATCAATGGGATAAACAACAGGAGTTGTATTACCTTTCAATTGTGTGATTGCCAGGTAGTATTTCTCCGTCAAACGACGAAGTTCGGGATCGGGGTGACTTATAGAATTGGGGAGAGTGGTAAAGTCCAAAGCTTGAAAGTACTCAGGATTTTCCAGAAGAAATCTTATACGACGGGTTCTATCTTCACGTTCTGCTAATGTTGCTTCTTCTATATTATTTTCCCAGTATTTACTGCCTGGTAGAATATCTTTCGATACATGTGGACGTGGAACTGCCTGATATAGGTCAATCATATCTCTGGTGAATGATAGAGCAGCTTTGAGCGATTTTTCAGTTTCTTTTTGGTGGCCGAAGACCATAAGCACTTCAGGCGTCATATTGTATTCCTCTCTGGCAATCCTAATTGCTGAAATACAGTTAGTTGTTGTATTACCTTTCTTCTCTCTTGCCCACGTCTCCGGAGTACCTCCATCTATTCCAAACCCTATGGTGTGAAATCCTGCTGAGGTCATTTCATCAATTACATTTGGTTGATGTGTGTGTGCTTTAACAAAATGATCGACACGCGATAAGCCCCTAATTTTAATTCTAACTTTCGGATGGCAACGTTGAACACGTTGTACTATAAATGCGAATTCTTTTAGCTTATCTGGAGTCTGGAACAAATCGGGATTGCTCAAATACATTTCCAGTGTATTAATTTCAAGCTTTTGAGCTCTTTCTACAAGGTATGTAAGATCGGCTTCCAATACATCAGGATTCCTGTATTGCTCCGGTCTTTGGTTCTTCTCACCGCAGAACCTGCATCCAAATTTGCATCCCTGAGAAAGAAAAAATGAAATCTCACGGGAAAGATATTCACGCATATCTTCATCAGAAATTCTTTCGTATGCCGGTACCAAAGATGTTTCCAGTATGGGAGGAAGATCTTCAGGTTTTATTCCAAGCAAAGCAGCAAGTTCCAGATCATTATTCCCATTTACCACTTCTTTTCCGAACAAGGTTTGCATTTGAGTTCGATTTGAGGAAGTGAATTTATCAATTCCGGTAAGTCCGTTAATTACCTGTCCGCCCACAACCAATCGAGTTTCCGATAGATCTTTCATTCTTTTACGAACAACATTTATATATGCAGTTCCAATTACATTCATTCCAACGATATCTGATTTGGGTTCAAACGGACGCAGGTTTTCGTCATCTATCTGAGTCACTTCGCCTCCTGCCTGAATTATGCGTGATGCAGCTGTCCATAGGGATGTGTTGGAGTAGACGTGTCCTTGCCCCTTTTCGGGAGCGTATGAGTGCCGTGGTTGCAGTAAAGATATTTGCTTCATAACTGAATGGGGTTAAGTGTCATTAAGTTACTGCGCAATAACTCTGCAATAAGTCAATTATGTTTTTGTGTTTCTGTTTAGGAAAAAGGCTTGTTTGAGCCAATAAACAGAACTGACGAACTTGTGTCGTCAATATATGTTTGACGATCAGTTTTCGTCAGTTTATAATATAAGTGATAATAATAATAAATATCATGCTTTCAAATCTTCTTAAGTCCTTCCGGCTTACCAGTAAAGAGATAAAGATATTCCTTAAGGTTTTGGAGTTAGGATCTCAGCCTGCTTCAAATATTTCACGAGTTTGTGAGATGCCCAGAAATACTGTTCGTAGTATTTTGGATGGATTGGTTAAGAAAGGTTTGATGGTTAAAACCAGAAGGGCCAACACACAGTATTATGCTACGGAGAAGAAGGAAAACATTATTCGGGCACTTAAGCACAAGAAGCTTCGTTATGAAGAAGAAATAGAAAACCAAATAGATCTATTGGAGTCTTATGGTGATGAACTGTCGGTGCGTCATTGGGCTAAGTCCCGTCCTAAAATTACCTTTTACGAAGGTACGGCTGGTTTGGAAAAAGTTTATGAAGATACTCTTACAGCTAAAAACGGACTGAAGTCGTGGGCATCTTATGACGCTCTCTTGGACGTAATGCCAGAATACTTTGAAAACTACTTTAAGAGACGAGCAAAGAAGGGGATACCAATGCGTTCCATTCATCCGGATTCCCCTGCATCACGTGCAGGACAGAAAAGGGATGATCAGGAGTTGCGTCATAGTGCTCTTGTGCCTATGGATAAATTCAACTGGAGTCCCGAGATACAGGTTTACAACAACAAGATCAATATTACTTCTTGGCAGGAGAAGCTTGGAATTATTATAGAGAGCGAAGAGATTGCAGATGCTTTTAGAACAATATTCGATTTAAGCTTCGAAGCAGCAGAGGCGTATGGCAAAACCGGAGGTATCAAGAATTATGATGAACTTATAAAGGGGGATAAGTAATCAAACTGTCACGCGTCATATGAAGAAACATTAAGGAAAGTTTTTATATACATCCTTTCTATGTTGTATTTTTACAATTGTTATTGTGACAATTTGTTTTTTAAAGTGATAAATAATTCGGTAATTTCTAATACGGATTCGGTAATAATCATCAATGTTTTGTATTTTTTTTGAGTTATGCGGTAATGGATTACCGTGAAGATTAGAAATTGCTTTATTTATATGCTTCTTAGTATCCTTTGGTATAGATCGAAGGTCTTTGTGAACCCTGCGTGTTAAATATAATTTATATGACATTATTCAAACCATGATTGGGCTTCTTCAAATGGAACCAGTTCATCATTTTTTCTTTCCTCTATTACTCTCAAATCATCCAAATCCTCAAGCATCTCCATAAGTTTTTCATATTGTTCTACCGGAACCATTACGCACTTTGGTTTGGAGTTTACTATCAAATAAGCCGGCGCATCGTCTGGAATGCTCTTGGAGCCATGCCTTTTAATATCTTGAAGTGTTAAAGTAACCATATTTTGGATTGGTAATAATACACCTATATTATATACCAAATATGGTACTAAATATAGTACTAATTAATTGATATTTTCTAAGTGTAAACGCAGTTTTTGGCTAGCCCTACCCCTATGGCTTGTACTATTTTTTTGATCAAGAGTCAGGCTCGAAAATACTTGGGTCAATCCTTCGGGTCGGAAGCATGCAGAGATAGGAAGACCTGGTAGATAATCAGCTTCCAGTGATTCTGTGATCATGCCATGGCATTCCCCTTCGAATAAATGAAGGTCATTGTTGTGATCTACGTAGGCGAGTGTGCAGATGAACGAGGCTTTCTTATTCGGTTCACTCTTCATCCTATCAAGAAAATATTCAATCCACTCCTCGTCACTCGCCTCGGGCCCCGCACCCCAGCGTCGAGTATGTAGGCCCAGTTCATCTTGCAATGCATCTACTATTATTCCGGAATCGTCCGCTATAGTTGGCAGAGAAGAAAGTGAGTTGAAGTGTTTTGCTTTAAGTATCGCATTCTCTTTAAAATCAGCTCCAGTTTCTTCAGGATCAGATTCTATTCCTAAATCCTTTGGAGTTATAAAGTCGAGCTCGAGGCCGGAGAGGGATTCGGAGATTTCTGTTGCTTTGCCGTAGTTGTTGGTGCCGATTAGTATTTGCATTTGGTAGAATTGGGGGTCACTGGTCGCTGGTCACTAGTCACTGGTCTGCCAATTGCGAGATGACTAGCGACTAGTGACCAGTGACCAGTGACGCTGCAGTGTTCTTTATAATTAATCAACTCTGTGTCCCGACATATACTTTTCTTGCTTTAGCCCCATCCGCAGGTCCTATCAATCCTTTTTCTTCCATAATGTCTAAGAGGCGTGCGGCGCGGGCGTATCCAACTTTGAGTTGGCGTTGCAGAAGGCTAGCTGATGCTCTGCCGGTTTCCTGCACAATTCGCACGGCGTCAAAGAACAGCTCCTCTCCGCCGTTATCATCTGCTTCCAGATCAATATTGCTGTAGGCGTTTGCGGGAATATCGGCATTCTCATCGTCTTCATCATTATCTTCCATTCCGATTTGTTCTGTTATCTTTCCTCCTCCTGCGATTTTAACAGCGTTGATTACTCTTTCCACTTCCTTTGTAGTAACAAAAATCCCCTGAATACGAACCGGTTTTGGAGTGGTAGCAGTCAAATAAAGCATATCGCCTTTCCCAAGCAGATCTTCCGCGCCCATAGAATCCAAGATGGTACGGGAGTCGATTGCGCTTACGGTTCTGAATGAAATCCTTGTGGGAATATTTGCTTTAATCAAACCTGTAATAACGTCCACACTTGGTCTTTGTGTTGCGATTATAATATGCATACCTGTTGCACGTGCCATCTGTGCGATGCGCGCGATCATTGTTTCTGTGTCACGTTTAAATTGTCGCATCATCAAATCAGCTAGTTCGTCTATAACCAATACAATTCTTGGAAGCACGTTTTCTTCCTCCATTTGTTTCTCGTTGAATTCTGCGAGATTACGTACTCCGATTTCAGAAAATCTATGGAGTCTGCGTCCCATTTCTGCAACAACCCATCGCAAAGCCTGAAGTGCTTTATCGGAATCGGTAATCACAGGAGTAAGAAGATGAGGTATGCCATCATAAGGAGCAAGTTCAACTCTCTTAGGATCGATCATTATGAACTTAAGTTCGTTTGGGGCGTTCTGGTAAAGAAGGGATAGCAGGAATGTATTCATACATACGGACTTACCAGATCCCGTTGCGCCGGCTACAAGAAGGTGAGGCATATCTGCAAGATCTGCGCACACCGCACTGCCGGATACATTGCGTCCAAGTGGTAGCGTAAGAGGGGATTCACTTTGAGTGAATTCGGGACTTTCCAGAATTTCCCTGAGATGAACAAATGTTCGAATCTTATTTGGCATTTCTATTCCAACAAGAGATTTGCCCGGTATTGGTGCTTCTATGCGCAGGCTGGGGGCGGAAAGTGCCAGTGAAAGATCATCTTTCAGGCTTCCTATTCTGCTCAGCTTTATCCCTTCAGCCGGTTCCAGAGTGAACTGTGTTACGGTGGGACCGGGTCTGGCGTCCCGCACGGTAACCTCAACATCAAATTGTTCGAGCTTTTCTTCAATCAGTCTTGCTTGTTTCTTCAGATCTTCGTCATCTACGGCCAATTCGCTTTGTTGGGCATCTAAAAGATCAAATGCGGGGAATGTCCATTCTTCGAATCTTGTGTCCTGCATTTGAATTGTGTCCTTGGGCATAATTTTTTCCTTTACATTCTTCTTTGCCTTTTCTTTGGCTACCTTTTGTGCAAAAGCAGGTCGTATGATATTCAGTTCAGATTCTTCTTCGTCATCTTCGTATTCCTCGTCATCTTCTTCATCTTCGTATTCCTCTTCTTCCTCATCGTCTTCGTATTCATCTTCTTCATCACTTACTCTTCTAGAGTGGCGTTTAGCCTTTTTCTTAGGTTTTATATTTTCAACTACCCATCTGAACATTGCTCCAAAGTCCGGTTCGAATGCCACAAATACTCCTATCATGAATATCGATGCAAGTACTGTGTATCCGACTGCTTTTGTTGTGAACAGTACAAATGGAAGGCTGACCATAAATCCGATGGCTCCTGCCAACTCATCTCTTTTGGATGCCAGATCTTCCAATGGTGCCTGCATGTGCATGAACCCGAGGAATGCGAGGAAGCAAAGCATCAATCCGATTGATCTTTTCGATTCAAAGTAATTTTGAGCCGAGAACCAGTGCAATACTCCCGATCCCACAAGGAATAACGGGAATATCATTCCGAATCTTCCAAAGAAGAAAGTTAATATAGTATTAAGTGAATCGCCGACAGCTCCTGCCTGTTGTTTTAGTGCAAGGAATACCAATACACCGGCTCCTATTTGAATAATTCCACTGATATGGCGAACGGTTGTTTCGCTTAAATCCAGTGAAGAGGACTTCTTGCGACTTGAGCGCCTGCGGGATTTTCTTCTGGCTGCCATTGGGGGTATTAAAGCATGGATTTGGGGAGATGTGAATAGTGGGATTTAGCGCCTCATACGACCTCACCCCCTGTCCCCCTCTCCTGCCATATAAATGAATTCTAGTAATGCTTTTTGTTGTTTAATTATTCTGGATACTCACAGGAGAGGGGGGAGCCCATATTATTGAAGTGAATATCATTGCAGTATCACAATAAGCACAATTCAAAAACCTTCAACAACATAGGCTCCACCCTCTCCTCTAAACCTGAATACATATAAACAACAAACATCCAAAGTGCTCAAATACGTGGGAGGAGAGGGGGACAGGGGGTGAGGTCGGCAAGTGCATCAACAACTCTCACCTGCTATCATCCACCTATGCAAGTCCTAATCTTCGGATCCAACGGCTACCTAGGAGGTTACTTTAGAAAGCTCTACCCACAAGCGATAACTCCACGTGTGGATATTTCTAATGCTACCGAAGTTGCTGAGGCTCTGGATGAGTACAAACCCGATGTTGTAATCAATGCAGCCGGAAAAACCGGAAGACCAAATGTTGATTGGTGTGAGGATCATAAGGAGGCGACTTTCAAAAGCAATACAACAGGTCCTCAGGTTCTGTTAGATGAGTGTAAGAAGCGTGGAATATATTGGGTTCATTTGGGATCAGGTTGTATTTATCAGGGTGACAATGGAGGCAAGGGATTTAGCGAAGAAGATCCGCCTAATTTTGAAGGGAGCACTTATTCAAAATCAAAAAGTCAGGCAGATCAATTTCTTAAACAATATCCTGATGATGTTTTAGTGCTCAGATTAAGGATGCCATTTGATGGAACTGCTGAGCCTAGAAACTTGATAAGTAAGATCAGTAAATACGAAAGAGTCTTGGATGTTCGCAATTCCATTACTTACATTCCGGATTTTATGAAGGTTGCAGAGCAATTGATCGAGAAGAGAGCTACAGGTATCTATAACGTGGTTAATCAGGGTCCAATTTCACCTTACGAGATAATGCAGAAGTATAAGGAGATTGTGGATCCCTCGCATGAGTTTGTAAGGCTAACTCTGGATGAACTTGGAGAAGTAGCAAAGACCGGAAGAAGTAACTGTGTATTGGATTCTTCTAAGCTTGAAGTGGAGGGGATTGAGATGAAGACGACGGAGGAGGCTGTCAGAGAAGCTCTTGAAGCAATGAATAATGAAGAATGAATAATGAATAATGAACGAAGTATTAACTTCTGCCTGCTTTGTAGAATGTGATCCGTGTAATCCGTGACATCCGTGTCATCCATGGTTCAGACATGATCTGGTCAGTGAGCAGTTACAAAATAAGCCATTGACAACAGCAAAAATAAGTATATGATATGCTACTTTGTAACTATTCCCAATATTTGCAATATGGCAAATACTCTTCATAGAACGCTTGGAATTGCTGTTTTAGCGGTATTTGTACTTACTTCTGTTCCTGCTCCTGCATATGCTCAGGTGGCGGAGAATTTGTCCAGAGGACAGGTCTTGGAAAGGGGCAAACAGATGCCTAAAAGAGGCAAGATGGTAAGGGAGATGGAGATGGAAAGACCTGAAATGCTTAATGTAGAACGAGGGAATATGCCATCTAAATTTAAGCAAAAATCAGATATGGCAGTAGTAGATAGTAATGAGACAGGGGGTGATTATGTGGAGGGTGAAGTTTTGGTAAAGTTCAAAAATAGTAATATAAATCTTAAAAGCTTTAGAGGTAAAATTGGTGCAAAAGCTTTTGCTAATAGAAAGAATCTTAAAATGAGAGACGAAATCAAAAGTGCAAATATTGCTGTTATGACTCCAGATGATGGAGAGACTGTGCAGCAATTGGTTGATCGATTGAAAAATGATCCTTCTGTGGAGCATGTTCAACCAAACTATATTTATTATCCTTATGCCATAAGTGCTAATGATACATATAAAGATTTACTTTGGGGATTGGATAATACGGGGCAATCGGTAAATGGAACCAGTGGTACATCCGGTGCTGATATAGAGGCACAGAAAGCGTGGAATATCTCCGAAGGTTCAAGTTCTGTGGTTGTTGCTGTTATTGATTCGGGTGTTAATTACAACCATCCGGATCTTGCCGCTAACATGTGGGACGGAAGTAGTTGCAAAGACGATAGTGGCAACGTTCTTGGAGGATGTAATCATGGCTATGATTATGAGGACGATGATATAACACCTCTTCCTACATCTTCTTCGCATGGTACTCACATTGCGGGTACCATTGCGGCAGTAAAGAATAACAGTAGAGGAGTAATCGGAGTTGTGCCAAATACCAAGGTAATGGCAATTAAAACCGCATTAACCAGTGGTAAGCTTGTTAAATCTATTAATTTTGCCCAACAGAATGGGGCAGATATCATTAATGCGAGCTGGGGTGGATCAAGTTCTGATGCTGCTCTTAATAGTGCCATAGATTCATTTAGCGGACTATTTATTGCTGCTGCAGGAAATGCTACAATTAATCACAGCGTTACTGCAGATTATCCTTGTGATCATACTGCCGCAAATATAATTTGTGTTGCTGCAACAGATCAAGATGATGATATTGCTGATTTTTCTGACTACGGTGCTACTTCAGTTGACGTAGGTGCACCTGGCAAGAATATTTATAGCACAATAGCGTCCGATAAAGTACTCGATGAAACATTTGAATCTGTCACTCCACCTGCTGTCCCAGCAGGTTGGACAGCAACAGGTGATTGGGGGACATATAATCTTGGTGGTAGTGTTGGTAATGTGCTTTATGGGGATTTCACTCCTCCTCCATATGCATCTGATGCGAACTATACAATTACTCTGCCTTCAATTAATTTGAGTGGTTCTGATGGAGCTACACTGAGTTTTTATACACAATGCGATACTGAGTATGATTCGATAAACTGGAATGATTATATGGTTTTGGAAATTAGTAATGATGGAAGTGCATTTACAACAGGGTTTGCATGGGATGAGTATTCTATTGACGATGATCTTGATGATTCTAATATTGCGGGATACTATTTCGATGAGTTATCCCTTCCAAATAGTTATCTTCAATCTGCATTTACAATCCGGTTTCGATGGGTGAGTGATAGTGATGCTGATACAGGAACAATTGGAGATGGATGCTTTATTGATAATATTAAGATTAATAAATATTCGGGGAGTGCTTCTGATGTCTATGACTATATGCAAGGCACCTCCATGGCAGCCCCACATGTTGCAGGACTGGCAGCTCTTATCAAGGGTTATAACTCCGGTCTAAGCAATGCAGAAATTAAAAGCAATATACTGGCAACAGGTGATAGCTTGGCCGCGCTTAGTGGAAAGACTGTTTCGGGCAAACGCATAAATGCTTACAATGCACTTGCAGCCGCCGATGGCACGCCTCCTGTCATTACGTTAACCGGTGATGCTACAGTAGATATTACAGTTGGTGATGCTTACACCGACGCAGGTGCAACTGCAACAGATGATGTTGATGGAGATATTTCAGGATCTATCGTCACAGTTAATCCTGTTAATACAGCAATCGCAGATACTTACACTGTTACTTACGACGTTTCTGATGCTGCGGCTAATGAAGCAGTTACAGTTACAAGGACTGTAAATGTTAATGCAGTTCCTGTCCCTGATACAACACCTCCAGTAATCACACTTATTGGAAGTGCAATAGTTGATATCAATGTTGGTGATGTAT
>JAHISE010000021.1 GCA_018818235.1 Patescibacteria group bacterium | reverse complement strand
TGTTGCGCCGGAAGACGTTTTTGTGGTGCGAATGGAGGGCATAGTATGTCCCTAGTATGACAATATCCGATTCAATCGTCACTTTTTCGCCAGTCTAAGCCATGGTGTTTTTTACAAAGCAGAGTTGGCAGAAGTCAGGAGGCATACAATTTTGTTCCTATGCGAACAATAAACGAGACCATTGACGGTTTAGCTCAAGCTGTTGATTCCAGTGAATCAGGTGGAGATAAGCCGAAAAGAAAAAACAGAAAGGTGGAAAAGGCAGGTATGCACATTGGTTTGGCATTACATCAGCCGCATGAAGAACCAGATTTTGTGGCAAGCGTATATTATTGTTTAAAGGACGAAACACGTCAGAGGGTATTGGTATCTGTTCTGCAAACGTACCTGCCACAAATATCTTTGAATGATGGCACTAGTGTATATAGATATAATCTTCCTTCTCCACAAATTTGGGAAACTCTTAAGCTTTTATATAATGATGGTGTTGCCGAGGTTTGCGAGGCTGTGTCTCAGATAAGGCGGGCAATAGCGTTTACAATGTTGTCTGGAGCAGTTGAGATGGATGGTGATGATAGTGCCCCCAATCATTTGGCTAATCTGAAAGAATATATATCCGAATCAGGTCTTACTGCATCCGATTGGTCAGCTGTGGAAAGTGAAATTACTACGCAGTGCACTAGTAGATTTCGTGATAAGTTTAAGAAAGAGCTTGTAGGTGCGGGTGCGGAGCGATAGGTTATCGATTTGAAACCCTATTTCGATGAATTTAAAAGATCACATTCGCACGAATGATCGCCTAAATTTATGATTATTTTCTGTTTATGGTGTAAATCTTGTCTCTAGGAAACATTCGCACGAATGAGCGGATATTATATCTTGCTCAAGTTTGAATTCAATTCCTAAAGTTTGATTAAAAAAGAAACATTCGCACGAATAAGCGAATATTATTCTGATTGGCTTGAAATAAAATATTTGTTTAAAAACTTGAAACATTCGTGCGAATGAGCGAATATCGAATGCTGGTTTTTACTCCTATTCCATATGAATAATTACAGACCACTCGAGCGTAAACTAAAAGCTCTTGCAAACGAGCGAAGGCTACTGGCTATTGCGTATCTTAAAAGATGCCAAGATGCATTTGTTGGAGATATAGCTGATTTTATTGGCATCAAGATAAGATCAATGTCGAAGCACCTGCAAATTCTTGAGGTTAATGGAATAATCAAAAGGCGCAAAAGAGGGCGGCTTGTTTTTTATCGTCTTTCGCTTTCACAAGAAAAACCTATAAAGCAAATAATTGAACATCTTTAGTGCTTGTGACATAGTGCCCACAATGAAGCAAAAGCTATTAATCCTTTTGGCATTTCTAATCGCAGCCTTCCTCGCCTTCGGTCACTCCTTATACCAAGGTTTCGCTCCGGTGGATGATATCTTTTTGATAGTCGAAAATCTGGCGATCAGAGGCATGAGTTGGGAGAATCTAAAGCATGTGTTTACTACATATGATCCTGAACTCTACATTCCCCTTGTTTTTGTAAGTTTCCAGATCAACTGGCTTATTAGTGGCCTTGAGCCCTTTGGATTTCATCTTACAAATATTCTTTTGCATGTTGCTAATTCGTTACTTGTTTTTGGAGTTCTTAAACAACTCACGGGAGAAAAGAAGCTATCTTTGCTTGCGGGACTTATCTTCGCCGTTCATCCACTTAATGCGGAGGCGGTTGTTTGGTTGGCGGGGAGGAAGGATTTGCTGAGCGCAGTATTCTTTTTGGGGTCGTTATTTTTATATTTGAATTCTCTTAAGATTTGGAATCCACCTTCGGCCGGAATCCGATATCTGGAGTCTACTACTCAGTCTCTCCTGAGCCAGTCGAAGGGCTACTCACTACTCACTCGTACTTATTTTTTCAGCATCCTATTCTTTCTACTCGCCCTTCTCTCCAAAATAATTGCAGTGACATTATTGGGTGTGATCATTCTTCATATGCTTTTGATTGAGCGCGGGCGATTTGATAAATCAAAAATAATACGTCTGAGTCCCTACGTGATTCTCTCCGTAATTTTCATGGCAGTTGCTATGGGAGGTAAAGGGAGAGTAGTAGCTGCGGTCGGATTATGGGATAAGGTTCTGGTCGCATGCAAAAGCTCGATCTTTTATATACAAAAACTTTTGTTCCCAACAGACTTAACTATCATTTATCCACTTCAGGGGGACATAAGCCTTTGGAGTTCACGGATATTCCCCTACTTTATCCTCACATTTTTGTTGGCATGGATAGCACTCAGATCATGGAGGAAACATCCATGGATCACCTTTGGAATTGGCTGGTATATATCCACTCTTGCTCCGACTTATTTGAACATCGGCAAGGCAGGACTCGTCTTCTTCGCTGTTGATAGGTATGCGTATCTTCCGATGATTGGATTGTTGTATATATTTGTATGTGTATTAAGTAGAACCAAAAGCAGTGTCCCAATATTCCAGTATTCCAATATTCGAATTCCTGAAGTGGTATCTTTGATTGTCGGAAGCCTGTTAATTATCGTACTAGTTGTGATTTCTCAGGTACAAACCAGAACGTGGGATACTCCGGAAGGAGTATTTTTAAGGACTCTTGAGATTTATCCCGATTCAATTGGAGCTAGGGTTGGGCTCTCAACAATTTATCGTAGGCAAAACAAACTAACAGAATCATTTGAAGTTCTGCGTGAGGGGCTTAAAAATGGCAATCATATGCTCTTGGAATTGCATGCAGGGTATGTTTATGCGGCGACGGGACAGGTGGGGGATGCGGAGGCTCGGTTTAAGGCTGCAGCAGAGATGGATCCGGATCATCCTGAGCCATACTTCTCACTTGGATCGCTTTATGAACAAACAGGGAGTTCGCAGGATGTGATTCCATTGTACGAGAAAGCAATTGAGTTGGATGATTCATATGTAATTGCCCGCGCTCGGCTTGGGAACTTGTATTTGGAGGAAGGAAGAGTCGAAGAGGCGAAAGAGCAGTTTGAAAAGGCTCTTGAGTGGAATAAGTTTTCGGTTGAGGCGAATAAGGGGATGGAGGAGTTGTACTTAATGCAAAAATAGTTGACACTATATGTATATACAATGTATACATACTGTATGAAAACTCGACTAACCAAATGGGGTAATAGTTTGGGCATAAGGCTTCCAAAAGTATTTGCAGTTCATTTAGGAGTAGATTCTGGTGAGGAGGTTGATATTACATTGAAAAAAGATTCAGTTGTAATTTCAAAATCGTCTGCTCCAACACTGGAAGAACTTTTGACAAAAGTCACTCCGGAAAACATGCATGAAGAAATTGATACAGGGCCCGTAACAGGAAAAGAAATATGGTAAAGGGCTATGTACCATCTCAGGGGGATATTGTTTTTGTACAATTAGATCCTCAGGTCGGCAAAGAGCAAAGAGGACGTAGGCCCGCAGTAGTAATTTCTCCAAAATCTTACAACAAGAAAGTCGGACTATCTTTAATGTGTCCTATTACGAGTCGTGTGAAGGGATATCCATTTGAAGTTGTTTTACCACCCAATGCAAAAACCCATGGTGTTATTATGGTTGATCAAATAAAAAGCCAGGATTGGAAAGCAAGAAATACCAGATTTGTTGAAAAATTATCAGATGAGGCATTAAATAATGTGATATATCAACTAATGGTGTTAATTGGGAGGCAATAGTTGGTTCTGCTACAATGCTTCTCCTATGTCTCATAACCCAGTCCTTTATGGCGAACAAACCAGACGTGCAATCCAGAATTTTCCAATATCCGGATGGAGCATGCCGCAGGAAATTATCAGAGCACTCGCACTTATAAAAGAACATGCGGCGGTTGTGAATGGTGAGCTCGGGGTAATCCCAAAATCTTATGTGAAGGTAATTTCAGATGCTGCAAGGCGAATTAAAGAAGGTGAGTTCTCCGATCAATTTCCTGTTGATGTTTTCCAGACCGGCAGCGGAACTTCGACCAATATGAATGTCAATGAGGTGATAGCAAGCCTTGCTTCAACTCCGATTAAAGGAATACATCCAAATGATCATGTAAACAGATGTCAGTCCAGTAATGATACGATTCCAACCGCGATCCAAATTGCATGTGCTCTAAAAGTTCGTGATGAACTGATTCCTGCTCTTGAGATGCTCAAAAGAGCACTTAACAGGAAGGCACGTGAGTTTAAGTTGATTATAAAGACTGCACGAACTCATTTGATGGATGCGGTACCGGTAAGTCTTGGTGATGAGTTCGAAGCTTTTGTGGCTTTGGTTGATCATGCAATTGATGAACTTAAACATTCACAGAATAATCTTTGTGTACTTCCGTTGGGAGGCACTGCTGCCGGAACAGGTGCAAATGCACATCCGAAATTTGCCGGATTAGTTATAGACAGAATTAATGAGGAGACAGGTTTAGCCCTGGAAGAAGCTAAAAATCATATTTCGGCTCAGTCATGTCCTCTTGTTACGCTTGAGTTAAGTGGGTGCTTAAGATCCACTTCGGCAGCTTTGAATAAAATCGCAAATGATATCAGATGGATGTCATCCGGCCCCACTGCGGGCTTAAATGAATTAAAGCTTCCCGCACTTCAGGCTGGTTCCTCGATTATGCCCGGTAAAGTTAATCCTGTTATTTGTGAAAGTGTTATGCAAGTTGGGATGTACGTTGAGGGTGCTGATACAACGGTCAGGGCAGGCATACGTGAGGGCAGTGCGTTTGAATTGAATACTGCTTACCCTGTGATTGCTCAATCATTGATAATGAGTTTGCGATTGATCACAAATGTTACCAATGCTTTCGTGTCAAAATGTGTTGATGGCATCAAGGCGAATGAAAAGGCGATAGCTTCCAAAGTAGAACGCAACGCAATGCTGGCAACCGCTCTTGCTCCAATTATCGGATACGACAAAGCGGCGGAGATTGCAAAAGAGGCGATGGAGAAGGATTTGACGATTTATGAGGTTGCTCAGCAGAAAATTGTGATGCCTGAGAATCAACTAAAGAAGCTTTTGGATATTAATAAGATGGTGTAAGTATTGTGAATAATAAATTGAATAAAGCACAGTATCCTCGTGGCTGCGGAATTGCGTAGAAGGCCCTTCGACTTGTCTTGTGTAATTGCGAACTATGGATTATTGGGGCACCACCTTAAATGGAAAGGGTACAATTTTTTCAGGATCTTTTCTAAAGAGCATAGAATATCCTTCCGGAGAAGGAAGAGATGCTGCGCATTCCGCGGGCTTGGAGGTAAAGTGTTCATCGAGATACCGTTTAATAAGTTGCGATAATGCTTTTACTTCCGGCCTTTGATTCACTTGGTATGAATTACCGGGCACTATAACAATTTTTGACCTTGAAAACGCTTCCAGTTGTTTGTTCACAAGTAAGGGATGATGGCTGATAATACCGGCGGGCCCCGTGTAAACATAAAAGTTTAACGGAGAATGTTTGGTATATGGCATGTAGTCTTTGTTCCCGGTAAAGAAGTATCTGTCTATATCACAAGCATCAAGTATGTTATCTATAGATTCTGCAATTTGTATTATATTTGCTTCACTTTCTTTCATTGCATCCAGTTTTTTTGCATAAGCCGGAAATCCATCACTCAAGGGCAACATAATCAGAGTAAAAGATATCAATAAGGTTACTACAATTCCGCTTATTGTAAGGTTTGTGTTAAATCTGTGGATTGTTGATTTTATAAAGACTATGAAGATAGCTGCATAAAAAGGCGTCATGGCAACAAAGTGATTTGAAGTATAGTAACCTCTCATGTTTGCCGCAGTTAACGAAAGATACAGAGCAATCGGTAATATCAGATACTTAGCGTATGAGTTCTTAATAAGTGTTGGTCGTTGCCTTATGCATACGAGTGCAAGCAGCAATGTTATAAGAGCAGAGAACAGATACGAGAATTGAACCTGACTGAACAATAAAATCGTAAACATCAACCCGCGTCTCCACAAAGGAACCGTGCTCATTATCTTTTGTCCAAACAGTGAATGTAAGTAAGTAGAGAGATATCCGTCCGCATAACCCATAACAAATAGGGCGATTAATCCTGTAATTCCAACTATTACAACCGGAATCAAAAATATTCTTTTAAAGTGGCGGAAATCTCTTGCAAGTACCAGCGCGGCGGCAAGAAGTACAAGTACATATGGCTCCTTGAAACCTATGGAGAAAAACATGCATAGTGCAAGGATCAGAGTGTCATAGATTCTATTTCTATTTGGCAGAATTATAATCATGGTCACATAAAAAATTCCAAAGAAGCTCCCAAAGAATTCAGATTGCCATCCTTCAGCCTGAAAAGCAGAGAAGAGGGCCAGTGTTACTCCGAACAATAATCCCAGGATGATATATAAGTATTTATCATGTCGGAGAAGATCACGACACATGTAAAATAAGGCTACGCCAAACATCGCAGGAGTTAAGAGCACTATAAAAGAATTTATCCAATATCCAAGTGCGGCGTTACCGGTGAGCCATATTGATATTGAGCTGAGTAAAAAAATTATCGGTGGTCTGCCTTCAAAAATATCTGTGTAAAGTTTCAGGTCATTTAGCACACCCCTGCCAACTGTCCAATAATAATTGGCATCTCCGGCATGTGCACCGTTAAACAAATACCATGCTTGCGCAAAGAGGTGATAGGCTCCCTTTAAAGTTGCCAAAACTATTATTAGCCAAAATACATAGCGAAGGAGCCTAGAGAAATGCATATGGTAAGTATAGTATCAATTAAGTTTCATATTTACCTGTTTATAAATGCTTGTCAAACCGCTAAAATAGAGGTGTTCATTACAATCATAGGCGCGTAGCTCAGCTGGCTAGAGCACCGGTCTCCAAAACCGGGGGTCGTAGGTTCAAGTCCTACCGCGCCTGCCACGTCTTACATGTGATACCAATTTGCTTTTAAAAAGATACTAATAAATAAAATAAATTGCTACCTCCTCTCGTGCCCCGTAGCGTTTATATAAGCCAAAAATCAACGGCCTAAAGCTTGAGTGAATTAGTACTATTTTAAACGCGAAGGGGTA
>JAHISE010000020.1 GCA_018818235.1 Patescibacteria group bacterium | reverse complement strand
ATTGATTACTTCTTCTCGTTTTAAGAATTTAAGTTTTTCCAACCAATCCATCGCCATAGCAAAGAGTTCATCTTTGGATGCATTCCAAATTTCGTCATCTTTAAAGCAGAAGAATTCAATAAAGAGTGATGTTTTGCCTTCCGGACACATAGCTTTGGAAAAATTCTTCATTTCCGCAAGTCTGCCGAATGGAATGTTCTTGTCGGGGAAGTAAACCCAGTTGTCATCTGTAACCTTTTCTTTGTCTATCGTCAGAAACAAATAAGCTTGTGCACGGAAAGTAAGTGATTCCGCGGCCTTCTGGACTTCCTGAGAAACCTGAGGATTAAACAACTTAATACAATGAGTTACCGGAACCGAGCTTATAACGGCACCAGGATTTATAGAAAAATGACTGTCTTCTCCTTTAAAATCAACTTGCGTTACTTTATTACCATTATATTGAATAGAAACAGGCTCCGTGTTAACCAAAATTTTTCCTCCCAACTTTTCGATTTCTTTTTTCATTGTTTCGTAAACCTGCCCCGCACCGTATTTGGGATAATAGAATGCACTGGTAAGTGATTTTGGTCCTGCATTTTTAAATATCATCTTTTTGATCGCAGCCCAAAGGCTCATCCCTGCAATCCTTTGCTCTGCCCAATCAACACTGATTTCTGATGCGGGGATTCCCCAGATCTTTTCTGTGTAATTGATCATATTAAACTCAGCCAAAGTCCTTCCGAACCGTGCAACTACAAAAGCCTCGAACGAATCCATCTTGCGCGGTTTGATTCTGGTCCGAATATGCTCAATAAAATAATCGATCAATACCCGTGCACCTTTAAATGGTCCCATCTGAAACAGTACATTCCTGAATCTGACTGGATAGTAATAAAATTTTCCTCCTACAAAGAATCTGGTAAGTCGTGGAACTTTTATCCATTGATCACCAAGCAAATCTGCAATCATATCAGTTAAGTATTGCTGTTTGCTGAGAAATCTATGGGGCCCGTTATCAGTAAGATACGTCCCTTCAGGCTCATCAAACTGCATTGTTTTAGCCAATCCTCCAACCTGTGATTCTTTTTCTACAACCAAAACCTTCTTGCCCTTGCGTGCAAGCTCCCAGGCTGCAGTAATTCCGGCTGGACCGGCGCCTATTATCAATATTTCGGGAGAGTTTGTCATGAGTCCGGTGGACTATAACAGATATACGTTTTCTCGTTTACTCGTTTACTGGTTTTTTCGTTTGTTCTATATAATTAATTGAATACATGGAACTAGCAACGAGCTAACGAGCAAACTGCCATAGCGACCAACCTTTCCCTCCCGAAGCCTCCTCAACCTCAAGTCTGCTAATGCCCCAATCAGGATTATTCCTTTCATCCCAAACCACATATTCAATTCCAAATTTCTTTAAATAAAAATCAGGATCAGCATCAACCCGTTCACATGCCGATCCAACAAGTTCAAGTTCCCATTTTTTGACTGCAGGATCAGAACTTTCCGGATGAACAAGATGACGACGATCTTTCCAATCCCGCTTTTCCGATGGAAGTGCCAACTGAGTCATGCAAAATCTTTCTGCAAGTTCTTCGTGTGTCATCAAAGTGTTCTTCAAGTGAATCGAATAAACGATATCGTGGTGAGTGTGACCTGCTATGAATGATGATGTTGCGGTATCGGAAAGAATTCGACTTCGTGGCAACTTATCAAGTTCAGGAATCAGTGACGCAAAGTGTTGTTGGGCAAATCTTCCTTCATTTGGTTTCCATTGATTAAAGATATATCTCCCGTCATATCCAAGCGCCGCAATGTAAACAAGAGCTGCTAATGCGGAAATTCTCAACCATCCGGCCTTTAACTTCAACGCCAGCAGAGCTGCACATATCGCACCCAGAAGCAGTGAAAATATCGAATGAGATACAAATACAAGAACAATTCCATGTACAACTTGTTGATGTATGAATAAAGCAGAGGTCAAAACCATAACAATCGGTAATTTATATTTGGAAATCTTCCTATAATCTTTTTTAAGTGCAATCAAAATTCCAACAGCCATTGTGATGAACAAAATACTGTAAGGAACAGACTCAGGTGCTCGCGAATGAACTATCCCACTACGCATTTCCCCAAACTCATAAAGAGGATTCTGCATCATTGTCATTAAATCGATAAGAAACGGTGAAGCAACTATCAAGCCAACTAATCCAATTTTAATAATCAAATTCCAATTAGTATTTTCTCTGCCTCCTATCGCTTCCAAAGCTTCCCATACAAAGAATATCCCCAACGCAAGCCATGCAAACGTCCAAGACCAAAAGTAAACACCAACCAAAAGTCCCATAAATATTCCGGCCAGTATCCCAATCATAAAACTCTTCTTCCTTATGCTAAAAGCAGCAAGGATCAACGCAATAAGCATGAATAAAAAGCTCGCGCGCAGATTGATCGGACGACTGAGTCCATAAAGTTCAATCAGTACAAATAGTGAGGAGCCTCCAAATGATTGAACTCGAGTAAATCCACATAATTGAAAAAATATGAAGAGCCCAAGGAAAATTAATATCGGAATGACGGAGTCCATTATCCGAAACACTTCCGCCGCTTTTAATCCTGTCCATCCAAATAAACTGCCATACATTTTTTCAATCAGAGCTGATTGAGTTCCAACCAAATTATCTTCACCCGTAAATGCCTCAGAAGCCTGTTCTCTATTCCCCGACAATGCCTCCTGAACTCGAGCCAGATAAAGATCCTCATCGGAATTTAAGTTAACTAAAATCCCCTGAGACTGAGGATTCAGTTGATGTATGAACTGGGGGCATTGCATTGCTAGGGCGATGAGGAGAGATGAAAAGCCGAGAATGATAAGCCAGCGCTTGGTCACGAGTGAGTAGTGAGTAGTGAGTATAACGAGTGAGTAGTGGGTAGTGAGTAGATTCTATTGAATAGCATAACGCAAATATTCTACTACTCACTACAAACTACTCACTTATTCATTGCTCTATTAATGCATCTAACTCCGATTTAATGAAAAACGTAGACTTTCCTCATTCCAAAATTCCACAGCAACACAATCCAAAGAGCAATTATCTTGGCAATCATAGGAATTATATGAACGTACTCAACAAATATCCAAAGTAGTAATTCTGTCCAGAAAAGCCCTCCAAGTGCTATCAAAAATACCATCAGGAATTCTACCCACCTCTTATGACGACTATCAAATACCCATATAATGCTGATTACATAGTTCCAGATGAGACCGCACATATAGGCTATTAATGCGGCTACCAAATAATGAATCGATGTATATTCAATAATCAGAGCGAATGTCAGAAGATCAAGTACTGCTGAAGATCCTCCCACAAAAAAATAGCGGAGGAATTGAATATGAGTTGAGCGGGCGCGTCCGAATATCAAGTGTCTCATTAGAGGAAACTATATTGTATCAACCGCAAAATTCCAAATTCCGAAACTCTTAAATTCACAAATAAATTCCGAAACTCCAAAATAACTAAATTCCATATGTAATTTTGGAATTTCTTTCGAATTTTTGGAGTTTTAAATTTCGAAATTTCCCTGTAATTTGGTATTTGTAATCTGTATTTTTATGTAGGATATAACCAAGAATTATGCAACAAACCATTGCAATCGTCGGCCTAGGATACGTAGGACTCCCCCTCGCTCATGCATTCGCTAAAAAGGGCTATCGAGTGATCGGATATGATGTAAATGAAGAACGTATATCAACTCTTAAGAATAACAAAGACTGGACCGGCGAGCTTGCAGAAAGCCAGCTTAAGGAAGTTGAAATTGAATTCGGTACCAATCCCGAAGCTGTTAAAGAGGCAGATATTGTAATAGTTGCTCTCCCAACTCCTGTTGATGAAGGCAATAGACCCGATCTGACAATTCTTAAAGCAGGAACGACAACAGTCGGTCAGAATTTGAAGGATGGTGCAACCGTGGTTTTTGAATCAACAGTATATCCGGGAGTTACTGAAGATATATGCGGACCTATTCTGGAAAAAGAATCCGGAGAGAAAAACTTTAAACTTGGTTATTCACCTGAGCGTGTGAATCCCGGAGACAAAGAACATACCATTACAAAAATTACAAAAGTAGTCGCAGGAGAAGATGAAGAAACTACTGATTCTCTCTGTGATCTATATGAATCAATCATCGAAGCCGGAGTTTACAGAGCTTCTTCGATAAAAGTAGCTGAGATGTCCAAAGCAATCGAAAATGCGCAAAGGGATTTGAATATTGCTTACATCAATGAAATTGCAAAGCTCTGTAATAAGCTCGAT
>JAHISE010000019.1 GCA_018818235.1 Patescibacteria group bacterium | reverse complement strand
TTACCGACAATGGTGTCGCCTTCCCAATGACCTAGTTTCTTTCTTTTTTCAATTATTTTCGGACGTTCATCAATTGATACCGCATTGGGTATTTTCACTCCTTTGCCTTTACGGTTCTTGTTGTATTTCTTGTAGCTACGAATCCGTAGATACCGTATGAATTCACGTCTAAATTTGTAGATATGTTGGTAGATGGTTTCATGACAGACATTCGGCAAATCACTATATTCTTTCAGATAGCCACTAATTTGCTCAGGACGCACATAATTTCGTAATCCATTCAGAATGAATAGTTCTAGATCAGATTCCTTCTGAATTTTGCGTAGCTTCTGATTTGCCTGTCTTCGTTTATTAGTAGCATGAAAATGAGCAAATTCAGCTTTGTAGCCCCATTCAGCATGTGAATAACGAGCAATTTCACGACTGACTGTGCTAATGCTACGACCAATGGTTGTAGCAATTACTTTACAGATGCAATGCTGAGAAATGAGTAGTTCTATTTGAACACGTTCATCACGTGTAAGATGGGTATACGCCATAGATGAAGGGGGAAGGGTATAGAATTTGACTTCCATACTTTACTCCTTCTCTTTGGCTATGAAGTTTTGCACTTTGGATTAGAATTCAGGAATACGACCCTGTATAAATGGATTTCTATTTTAATGTTCCATTTGGTGTATACTCACTTACAACATGATGGATCCATCCAAAAAAAAGGATAATACGGCTGACCTGATAGTCCCTGCAGGACTGTTCATAGGATTGGGCATTGGACTGATTACCGGCGAAGTTGCGGGGTACACAATACTTGGTTTTGGAATCGGATTTTTAGGGATGTTTGGTGCGAAGGTGTTTATAAAGAGGAAGTAAGAAACAAGCGTTAAGACTGGAATTGGAATGTTGAGAGTCAGGTGGATTAACTTTTTAATTCATAATAGAAATCTTGGGAGTCAAATGAACTTATGTTTAGTCTATTATTGAAATATTGAAGGTCAAATGATCTGACATTCTACCTGTTATTATAGCCTTGAAAGTCGAGTGACTGGTGACTCTCAATATTTCTATTACATTAAACGGATTCAACAAACTCAACCGTCCCCATAATCTTCTCAAAAGTATCAAACCATTCCTGAGTATTTTCTTTGCCCTGAGAATTTTCCAATGTCTTATAAAAAGTTTCCTGCCTATCAAAATTCCATACCTTCATATCACCGCAGTTCTCCGGATTGGTTTCGAAAAACTCAGGATGCTCCTCGATGATCGCATCATCTGCAGCTGCAAGAGTAATTACAATTTGATGATCTTCATTAAAGAAATACGCCTTTCTCTCGAATGTCACGTCACAAACTTCAAACCTACCAAGAACCATAAACTCCTGCGCATTCACTCCATCAATCTCTGTTACCTTTTTTGATACCTCCAAAGGAAAATCAACCTCTTCTCCATAATCACCTTCTAGGAGTGATGCACGATTTTTTACCGCAGTTTCTTCGTTGTAACCCATAGTGCCTTCAAGTCCGTCAATTGCCGCACTTTCGATTCTTAATCTTAATTCATTCTCATTTTTAGAACCAAAGTTTACATTGTGAGGATACTTGATGGAAAAACCGGCAAGTGGATCCTCAAAGAACATCCAAAGATCTGTTTCGTCTTTGATGGCTTTTGCTCTGCCGCTGTCGTTGAATTCCTGCTCTGCATCGGGGATATGCTGCTGAGGATCTGCAAGTGGCTTATCCGGCTCAACAGTGCAAGCAATAACCAATAAAGCTAAAGGAGTTAAAAGTAAAAGTGATTTTTTCATAATTAGAAATTGGGAAATAAATACTATTCTTGTCCTGCGTTCCAAGGAATTCTTGCCTCAGATAGATCTGAATTTGTTTTGGAAGCACAACGAGCAATCATAGCAACTCGTGCAGTCTCTTCCTCCTGATCAGAAGTTCTATGTATAAGTAACCGAGAGAACTCTATGGAATATGTAGAAACTGGTACGCTGTCTCCCATGAACAGAGAATATATCAATTGAATTAGCAAAACAAACTAAAGAAATATCTTTTATATTCTTATACAAAATCGGGTAAAGTAAATGTATAATAACCCACGACGTTCCTCGGCCCCGCACCAGTCGTTATTCTCCGGTGCAGGGCGAGTAGCTCAGAAGCTGTTACATTCTATTGTTAGTTCTTTTGTCCAACGTTCCTCGGTAGCTCCAGCCTTCGCCTCCAACCTTCGCCTCCGGGCTACGGTCGGCAGGCCGGGCTACGGCCGGCAAGATATACATATATCCGGCATCCTTGATCTTTTT
>JAHISE010000018.1 GCA_018818235.1 Patescibacteria group bacterium | reverse complement strand
TGGTACCTTTTATTTGCCCCCAAAGTGTAAACGTTTATATGGCGGTTATGTGTAAACTTTCATTTGTCGGTCAACCCATAATAACTAGTAACTAGTAAACTTGTAACTAGTTAACTATCTTCTAGGTGGCCTACCCCCTCCCCCTGATCTATGCGGTGGCGGCCCTCGTCTCGGCGGTCGCTCTTCGTAACCTTCCGGTTTCTCTGTCATCTGCTTAAGAGACATTCGTGTTTTTCCTTCTGCCTGATCATACTCAACACATTTGGCCTTAATCTCGTCTCCAACGTTTAGGATATCTTCCACTCTTTCTGTCCTCTTCCATTGCAACTCGGAAATATGAATCATTGCATCTTTTCCACGAAGGAATTCTACTATTGCACCAACCCCGTCGATTACGCGAACAACCTTACAATCATAAACAGCTCCTACTTCCGGCTTTGCCACAATCCCTTCTATCCACTCCTTGGCTTTTGCCATGGAATCTCCGTCAACTGACGTAACGAATATAAGACCGCTGTCTTCGATATCAATTTCCACACCAAGATCACCTGTAATCTTCTGAATTGTCTCTCCACCCTTACCAATCACAAGCCTAATACAATCCGGATCAATCTGAATGACTTCAATACGAGGTGCAAATGGACTCATTTCTTTCCTTGGCTCAGGAATAGCCTTAAGCATTGTTTTTAGAATCTCGAGTCGTCCAATTCGTGCACGCTCGAGTGCCTCTTCGAATACTTTGTTCGGCATTCCTTTGATTTTGATGTCCATTTGAATTGCTGTGACTCCTTTCTCTGTACCGGTTACCTTGAAGTCCATATCACCACCAAAATCTTCCTCGTCCTGTAAATCGGAAAGGATTACATATTGATCTTTCTCTTCATCTGAAATCATTCCCAAAGCAATCCCAGATACCGGATCGCTGATTGGAACACCTGCAGCCATAAGAGCCAAAGTGGATCCGCAAGTTGCAGCCATGGATGATGAACCGTTACTTGCAAGGATTTCTGTTACTGTGCGAATTGTATAAGGAAAGTCTTTTTCGGATGGAAGAACCGGTTTAAGTCCACGCTCTGCCAAATTTCCGTGTCCAATCTCACGATTACCTATAAACAGCCTATTGGAAGTTTCTCCAACTGAAAATGGCGGGAAGTTGTAATGATGGAAGTATCTTAGTTCTGCTTCGCCTTCCATACCTTCAACCAATTGCTTGTCGCCGGGTGCACCAAGTGTGCAAGTTGTAAGACCTTGTGTTTCTCCACGCTCAAAAAGAGCGGAGCCATGCACCCTGCTTGGAAGAACATCAACCATTGCACTGATATCTCTGATCTCATCAACTTTACGACTGCTCATTCTTATCCCCTCTTCTAGAATCAATCTCCTTACTTCTGATTTGATTACCTTATCTGCCAAGTCCGAAGCATTTGCATAAAGCTTAACAAGTTCCTCGTTATCCCCTGCTTCACCATACTTCTCTTTCAGTTTTTCCTCGGCACCATCCATAAAATCAGTCATTATCTTTCTTCTTTCGAGTTTCTCCAGTTTATCTTTAATTGCTTTATTAACCGTAGGAAGCATCCATTCTTTCAGATAATCATATGCTTCTTTATTTTCAAAGGGGGCATCCAGTTCAAACTTTGTCTTGCCAACTTCCTTCTGAATTCCTTCAAAGAACTTTGCAATCTTTTGTGCCCATTTCTTTCCGAATTCTATTGCCTTTAGGATCTCTGCTTCGGGCAACTGATTTGCACCTGCTTCGATCATTACAATGCGATCTAAGGAAGCCGTAACAAACATATCCAGATCTGATTTCTTTCTGGCTTCGCATGATGGGTTTAATACAAGCTGACCTTCGATCATTCCAACTCTGACAGTTCCAAGCGGACCACTGGCAGGACAATCTGAAATTGCAACAGCTAGATTAGCCGCATTTGCAGATGTTATCGCGTGTTCATTTTCGAAGTCGTAACTAAGAACCGTACAAAACATCTGAATATCATTGCGCAGATATTTTGGGAACATTGGTCGTAAACCACGATCAATGACCCTTGCAAGAAGAACATAATCGTCTGCAGGACGACCTTCGCGCTTGCGATATCTGGATCCTGCAATTTTACCTCCTGCATAGAACTTTTCTTGATAAACGACCTGAAGTGGCAAGAAATCGACTCCGTCACGTGGCTTTTTACTCACTGTAAAGTTACCCATGCTGACAGTATCACCCAACTGGCAAAGTACTGTTGCATTTGCCTGTTGTGCAATCGCACCAACTTTAAAAGTTATAGGCGTATCACCAAGTTCGAGTGTGTATTCTTTCTGCGAAGCAATCGCAGTGGCTTTTGCTGACATAAGTTAATAAGGAAAAGGATAAATCATCCTTTCCTTCGACAAGTTATTTCGATTTTCTGTATATGTGGATTCACGCTTGAACATTCAAAATGTCATGGTGAGCTAGTTTATGCTGAGCTCGACGAAGCATCGAACTATGATGCAAACACTCAAGTGTAAACCCGCAACAGAAGAGAAAAACCAGTGGAAGGAAGGATCTGGGAATATTATATGCTTTATTTGAGTTGAAGAAAGCAAAATCATGTTCATTTATATGCGTCTTCATGCTTACCAACTGAAAAAAGTATCACATGTTCATAATTTCCTTCCACTATAAAAACTATACGTAAATCAAAGCCTACAGAAATAGACCTTTTCCCCTGCAATTCTCCCTTTAAGGCATGATTGTATAGATCCGGATTCTTCGGATCATTCGCAAAAAGATTAAGAGCAGAAAACACTTTTTTTGCTGTTTCTTATCAAGTCGCCTGTAGTTTCGCTTAAAACGTTTTCTTCGTGTTATATTCATGAATCTAGATCTTTCATTAAATCCTCCACATTATCAAATGTTTTACTTCCTTTTATATCTTTTTCGGCTTCCAAAACTTCTGCCTCGAATTCCGGAGTAAAACCGTTTACAGTCAAACGATTATTAACCGGAAAAGGGATACCACCATCCACTGTGATTCTTTTAAGATAAACCCGAATTGCAGTTGTTAGATCTATGCCAAGTGCCTTTAAAACCTTCTCCGCCTCCGCTTTGTCTTCATCCGAAACACGAACCTGAATAGTTGCCATAATGTAGATTGGTAGTGATAAGTCATTACTATTGTATTGCATTAGCAATGATATTGCAAGGGAGAATATTTCAATAAATGAAGCAAAATTACGTAGTGATCGCGTCCAATTACAAAATATATACTGCTTTTAGTTAATAATTCCGAAAAATTCACTGTGCTTTTATTATGCAATCTTGTACTCCATAGCCATTAGAAATAGATTTTGTTAATAATTAATGAGTCCTCAAGAATCGGAATTATTTAGGCGAAGGAGTATATCTAATTAATAATTGGCAAGCCACGGCACTGCGCGAGTGCCTGTGGCAAGCAACGTCATTCACAAATTCCCGTGGCAAGATTATCTGACCCTGCTATAAACAATCACATCAACAAACATGTGTAACACTCTACGAACAATTTAGTACTTCGACTCCGCTCAGCATAAACCATTTAACCTATCTCAAGGACTACTTCTTCAACTTATGCATTTCCAGCACCTTCTGATACTCATCCGGATTGTTCATTTTCATATACGTTAGGAGTCTTCTGCGCTGTGCAACCTTACCAAGCAATCCCCTGCGGGCGGATTGATCTTTTTTATGTTCCTGCAAATGTTTGGTCAATTCTGTTATTTCCCTTGTTAAAATAGCAATCTGTACCTGAGGCGAACCGGTATCCTTATTATGGGTTTGATGTTTGGTTATCACTCTCTTTTTAATCGTGCGTTTTAGTGGCATATCTTAGCGGGGCAAGGACAAAAAACATTCGCGCCGGGCCACCTTGAGCATATGAGCTGACGGGTAGCGAGGACAGTGGGTTAGTTTAATTATGTTGAAGAAAATTGCAAGTGTTTTGGCAGTTTTTGTAGTAATGAATAGGGATCAGGAGATAATTCACTGGAGTAAATTCTTAGCTTTCTATCCGACCTCACCCCCCTGCCCCTCTCCTCTGATACCAATTTGCTTTTAAAAAGATACTAATAAATAAAATAAATTGCTACCTCCTCTCGTGCCCCGTAGCGTTTATATAAGCCAAAAATCAACGGCCTAAAGCTTGAGTGAATTAGTACTATTTTAAACGCGAAGGGGTA
>JAHISE010000164.1 GCA_018818235.1 Patescibacteria group bacterium | reverse complement strand
GCTTTCGTTTTTATCAGAGTTTTCAAATGCAACCTCAACTTCATTCTCTTTTCCTCTAACTAACTGGAAACCGGCGTTTGTCTTAACAGACTCTGTCTTGGAAGTTCCGCCTCCCCCGCCGCCGCCTCCGCCGCCCGCAGCCCCAGTAGCCGCTGTAGATTCCTCTGGTTGGTCTGGGTCGAGAGAGCCACAGGCTGTTACATAAACACCGTCGGAAGTTGAGTAACAACTTAAAGAAATATTAATCTGTTTCGTCAAAAGAGTTATGTTTCCTGCGTGGGTTATTACCGTTCCGGACGAGTTGAAACCTTGGGCGTATAGGTTTATACTTATAGTTCCTGGAGATAAATTCGGCAAATTGGTAGAATTAAAACTGACATTAATATTATTATAAATCAAAGTGTTGTCTGAAATGTTCCCATAGGATAATGAAGAGTTTCCATCCTTAACCAAGAAATTATTTGGAAGGCTCCAATTGAAAGAGACATTATAAGCTGTGTTATTTACTGTGTCATCTCCAACTAGATTCCTAACATAGGCATTCAAAGAAAAGTTCTGGAAAGTTAAATCTAGCAAGGAGGGGTTGGATGTTATTGTTTGGAATAGATATGGTCCTCCTGTTGTTGAGACGAGAGTTGCGGTTGTGTTTCTGGAAGAAGTAGATGACCGAGAAGATATTTCATTTATGGTTATTATCGCAGATTCCTCAATTACCTCATCCTGGAAAGTAGCATTTATTTCTATTGTTGTATTCGACTTTGCGACAAGAGTGTATGTGCTAGATGGCTTATAATAGCTCCCGTCATAATATATCCTCCCCTCTGACAAATCATGTGTCAATCTAAAATCTAAACTACAATTACTACTAGCATAAGTAGCGTCTCCAGTGTTATTAATTGTTATATTTCCTGCCCACTTATTTTCATCAAATCCCGCCACCTGACCTAAATCGGAAGTCGCACTCCATGTGCAATCCCAAATCGAATCAAAAGTCTGATTAGCAGAGCTATTAGAATTTCCAAACGTATCATTCGCCCAGATATTGAAAGTGTAGTTTGTTTCTGTAGAAATGG
Source organism: Patescibacteria group bacterium (assembly GCA_018818235.1). Classification (GTDB taxonomy): domain Bacteria; phylum Patescibacteriota; class Gracilibacteria; order Peribacterales; family Peribacteraceae; genus UBA2144. The sequence goes on along the minus strand of JAHISE010000164.1, from coordinate 1,946 downwards.
AAGTTATTGTTGCATTGTAGTTTGTTGCAGAATTATTTGTCATCGTAGAATTCGCCCACCCAGTTCCATTATAATACTGCAAAATAACCTCAGAAACACTAACTACGTCATCACTAACCGTGGCATTAAACACTAAATTTGTGCTTGGATCAACCTCTCCACTAGCATTAGGAGAATAAACAATCGAAGTAATACTTGGAGCACTTAAATCAACAGTAAAAGTCCTCGTCGCGCTCCAGTTCTGATTTCCAGCTCCATCTAAACAAGTCACATTCCACAAATGCGTTCCCTCAGCAATCGAAGAAGCATTCAAGTTAGTTAAGGTGTTGTTCTGTACTGTGGTATTTCCCATAATAAAACTAGAATCAATGTATAAAGAACAATTCATATCTTGCGGGTAGTTTTCAACAGCTGTAAAATTAAATGTTAAATCCTGTGAAGAAGTATTATAACCATCACTCAAGTTGGCAAGTGTTATTTCCGGAGCTGTCGTATCTAATAAAGTATAACCCATCGTGACATTATACAACTCAGGAGAATAACTCACGTTATCTGTCTCAAACTCAAATTTGTATTGGAAGAAAGTATTATCTGCTATAGGAAGAGTATATGGGGAAGTTAGATTGGCTCCTGAATTTGTAAAGCTCTCTCCAGAACAAGCAGCGTCATCGCAACTTTGAACAGATAAGTTTAATCTTTCTGCTCCTCTTTTGTAGACGTCTAAGATTTCTGTTGTTGAAAGAGTGCGATTCCATATTGCAAATTCATCAATATCCCCCTTAAATGGATAATTTACTCTTTGTACATCATACCCAATACTTGAAACTGATGTTGAAGAAGCAATTGCACCTCCTGAGGCCCCCCCACCCACATATGCACCATTTTGATAATAAGAGACAGTATTCCCTGCTCCATTATTTGTAACCAAAAAGTGAACCCATTCACCTGTGGGCAAGGCTGGTGTAGTGTATCTTAAACTCCCGCTAAAATAAATTACTACTGCATAACTATTTGGAAGAGTCCCAATATAATAAGCATTCCCATTATTCCAACGAGTTAAGATACTCCCATATTGAGTGTTACCAGTATCAATATAAATCCAAGCACTTACAGTCATTGCAGCAGATGGATTTAGACTAACATCATTACTTAAACTAATTCCCTCGTTGCCTCCCTCAAAGCTCATAGCAGTATTAAATTTTCCAGCAACCCCATAAGTTGGACCTCCCACAGCAGTTCCATTATTTCCTGTCCTACTATAATCAACTATTGTTCCAGATGCTTCATTCATATGCATTAAAAGAACATTTCCAGTCATGTTAATATTTGTCGAAGGCCAAGTGTTTGTATTAATTTCGTCCAATTGGCTATTTGGAAGTTCTCCTATTCCGCCACTTGTCCAGGAAATATTATTCCAAACTGAACTAGATCCTGCATTAAACACTTGACTAGTAAACGTTCCGTTCAGTCTTGAAGAGTTTAATTGCACAAAACCACTCGTATTGTAAAAAGTCCAATTATATGTTCCATTATCAAAATCTCCTTGAATTGTATCACTAAACTCGTTTGCGCTAACTAAAAACAAAAATAGCCCTATAAATATTACAATAAATAATAGACTACTTTTTCGCATTTTTGCCTCCTTTCTTCTTGATATTCCAGTAAGGAGATTTACATTTTGGACAGACAATAGGAATTTGCTTTTTTCTAGAAGGCCAGATATGGGAGCATCTTTCGCACTCGTACGCTTGTATTTTAATAATTCCCATGAATACTATAATTACTATTGATATATAAACTTAATTAATACATTTGAAGTATATTACTAATAAGTAAGTTATGTAATGAGAGAGTTAATTATTTAATTAGAAAAGTTTCTTTTACAACAAGGTCAATTTCTGGGATATAAAACATAATCTCATATTTTCCTGGTTCTGTGAATTGAT
>JAHISE010000163.1 GCA_018818235.1 Patescibacteria group bacterium | reverse complement strand
TTTTGTAACGATACTTCGGCGTTATCTTAACGTGCTTGAAGTTGTTCCCGACCGAATTCCCGTAAGTTTGATACATTTTTACCTCCGTTAAGTTTATTTAGAACAAGTCAGTTCTCACCCTGTTTGTAGATACAGTGAGCGAGTCGTCGCTCATTTTTTTATATTAATCAAAATAGAAAAAGATTGCCGCAATTCATCCCACAGCTAAAGCAACGGGATTTCTTGCGGGACTTTAAGAAAATTACCCCGCGTCAACTAACCCCCGCCAAATCTTCTATCAACATCCAAAAACCAATCCACTGCCTCTCGTAACTTATCAGCATTAAAGTCAGGAAACAAGGTATCTGTAAAATACAACTCCGCGTAAGTAGACTGATACGGCATAAACCCACTCATTCTAGTATCACCACCAGTCCTAATAATCAAATCCGGATCTGCAATCCCCTCAGTGTCCAAAAAATCCTTAAAACTCTCTTCATCAACCTTTTCTCCTTTCTCAATAGCCTTATTCACAGCTCTGGCAATTTCATCCCTCCCACCATAATCCAAGCACAAAACAATCATCATCCCATCAAACCCCTTACTTAGCTTTTCAAGCCTCTCCAATTCCTTAACCATCTTCTCAGGCAATCTATCCTTTCTCCCAACATGCCTAAACCTCAACTTCTCTTTCTCAATTTCTTTCCCAAACGTAAAAACAGCCTTCTCAACAACATCAAGAATCCTTTCAACCTCGTCCTTCTCACGCTTCCAATTCTCAGTAGAAAATCCCCAAACACTCAACACCCCAATACCAAGGCTCTGCGCTTCCTTCACCAAAGATCTAATATTTCCTTCTTCTCCAGCTACCTCGTGTCCCTTCCAAGGCTTCCAACCCTTCTTCCTAGCCCATCTACGATTACCATCAGGGATAATTACAACATGCTCCGGAACTTTTTTTTCGCTTGCCATTTCCTAACATCAAAATAGAGCTTTTTAAAGTTTTAGAAAACTCAAGCTCTGTTGAAAATCTTGATATCTGGACTCCTGTTAACAATACCCAGATATCACGTGGGTGGGCGGTTGGGTAATCGGACGGTGGGGTAAATTCCGACCACTTTTTCAGCAGAGCCGAAAACTCAAAAACTGTATTTAGCTTAGCAATTATCTGGAGCGATAGGGCTTGGCGTGGACAGGATGGGTCTTCGACTGAAGCGAAGCAAAGTCGAAAAAGTTGTGGGCTACCTAAGCTCAATACCGCAACAAACGCTTACTCAAATTTCTAGCGGCTTTCCCCTTATCAACAATCAAATTTCCACTAGAAACAATCCTAAAATCCTCAAATTTCTCACCGACTTCAACTTCCTCGCCTTCAACTTTCTCAACCTTGCTTAACCCATGACTGTTCTTCAACCATTTTTCCAATATCTCGAGCCTCTCCTTATCACATTGCACAACAATCTCAACACTACCATCACTACAATTCCTCACTCTCCCACAAATCTTAATCATATCACAAAACTTCTTCGTATTCGCTCTAAAGAAAACCCCTTGCACTCTTCCGTATATTTTAATTTTTCTTGATTTCACGACCTTATACCTCTAAGATAATTCATTATTTGATCCCTCATAAACTGTTTGATAGTAGAACCAAGATATTCTAAAACCTTTTTTTCATCAACCCAGCGCGCAGCCTCCAAATCACTTCCGACTTTAAGTCCACCAGAAACTGAGAAGCACTCATAATAACAAACATCTTTACCCGTGGGAGACTGATCTTTGCCAATTAGCTTTTCAACCCTTATATCTATACCGACTTCCTCTCTCAATCCCCTCTTTAAGGCTTCATAGTCGCTTTCGTTTCCCTCAACATTCTCCCCAATAAAATGCCACTCTCCTGCTAATCGCTTTTTAGAATCACTCCTTTTTCGTCCCACCAATACCATTCCATTATGCCTCACAACTGCTACCACTGCTCTCCTTGTCATGAAAAGCCAACCATCTTAATATAAATAAACCCTCCTGTTCATTTCTCAATCTCCCTCTTCAAAACCGCCTTAAACTTCCCAAGATCCTCGGTCTTTATCCTCGCCCCAACCGCATCCTCATGCCCTCCTCCACTTCCTTCAACCTCTTTAAAGACATTCTCCAAAACCCCCTTAACATTCTTCCCTCTCATCGACAAATTCGCAGCAGACCCTTTCTTATACGCAACAACAATATACTTATCCGGGAAAATAAATGAAAGCTCATTAGCAATATCCGCGCTAATACTCAACTCTCCAGAGTACTCAAAAAACACAAGATCTTCCTCAGCAAACCTCTTAGCCTTCTCAATTAAAGCGTCATACTTCTTTTTCACGTCAGAATATTTTCTCCTAAACGAATAATTCGAATAAACTTCCATAAAAACATCTACCGGCCCCTTGCACGAAACCAAGTAATTCTGAAGCTGAACAACATGCGTCACACTATCCTTCAAACCAAAATTCAACGCCCTCGCAATATTCCCAATCTCTGTCGTGTAATACGCTTCAAACGGATCCTTTATCTCCCCGTCCTTCCAAAACTCCGGATAATGCTCCTTAAACCTTTTAACAAAATCAGGCAAATGGTGATCTGCAATACATCCAATAATTCCCAACCAAACATCTTCCTTCCTGTCAGTTATCCTATACGAAAGATACGTAACAGGCTCATCACTTTTCTCTTTCCCGCTGTTCCTCGCCGGGTTATACACATAGAAATTCTCAAGCTCACTCTCAAAATCCTCAATCGGCAAATCATGATGATCAATCCAAACCAACGGCAAACCAAGCCCAGCAATCTCTCCAACAAATTCCTTAGACAAAACCGGCTTATCCAAAACAAAAACATAATCCGCATTCAACTCTCTAGCTTTTCGCGCATATCCTGCATCCAAATCAGGAAAACTCCGAACAGCAACACCCTTTCCCCTGCCTAAAAAGCGACGCAAAATAACATAACTACACAAACCGTCAGCATCATTATCATAATAAAAGATAGGATTCTGCGCCCGTTCGAGATGCTCACGAATTTCCTTGATTTGTTTTGAGGTTAACATCGAAATAGATGAAAAAGAGGTTATTTAAGTTTAGCTAAAAGACTTGTCTCCTTAACAAGGTGTCCCGTAAATCCTGTAAGAAAAATCTGTTGGAGTTTCTGATTCCATCACTTCCTCAACAAATGTCCATTCAGGATATCCAAAAAATCCACTTTGAGTAATACCTTGAGTTTGACCTTGTATCCCCCCATCGCCTGTAGTTGCTGCATGGTTTCTTCCGCGATAATTACCCACAAGACGAACTCCAAAATAATAGTGTCCTGGTTCTAAAGTTATATCAGGAACAGAAAGAGTACCTTCGTATGTTTCCATATCAAAATCAGTACCTATTATTTCCGCTGTATAGTCAACATCTGAAAACTCACTAACAGTATTAAAATCACTATCTAGAATAATTACATCAGCTGTATTATATTCCACGTCTTGATGAGGTTGTCTCATACCAATCCATTTTATTTTCTGAACATCGACACATTCATCAAAAACAGCATCATCAGCTGTCCACGACCAAGTAACAAAAGTCTCACGTTCTGAACTAAGCATGCTTTCATGATCATATCCCTCTTCTCCTTGGTAGTTGTCCCATAATAATTGCCATTCAAAACAATCGTAGCAACCAGTGCGTTGGTTATCGTGCTGGAATGTTGGCCATTCCTGGTTTTCTTCGTTAAAGTTGTTTTCAACATCCCAAACATAAACTAAACCACGAGTCAGAATTTCCACAGAAGGGTAAGATACAGATACAATATCCATGCCTGCACTAGCTATTATATTTACATTACCATCTGGCTCCAGATCAGAAATTATTGGAGAAGCAACGACCCAATGATCTATCTCTTTTGGAAACCCTTGGACTTCTAAACCATCATAATGCCAAGCGTGTAGGCTACCGAACCCACCAATAAGTTTATTATTAATAGCATCGACAACATCCGGGCTTCCATCGCCATCAATATCACCAACAACAGATGAATAAGTATTTTCACCGGTGCTCCCCTCAGGTACAAGAACTGGCCATCCCTCTAGAATATTTCCCAGATAATCAAAAACATACTCTCTATTAACATTAGCAAAACCACCGCGAGTGTATAAAACAATCTCTAAAAAGCCATCGTCGTTAAAGTCAGCAAGGACGGGATTATCTCTTACATTATATCCTTCTGGATATTGTAATGTCGACCAGAATACTGAGCCACTATTATTGATAGCAGTAAGCCCGTAACCACCGTCGAGGTCTCCTCTTGGAAGATTCTTTGCAGTAGTCACGATTACTTCTTGTTTACCATCGTTATTTATATCTCCTACTGCTGGAGAGCTATACATGGCACCTTGCAATTCCAAAGACCAAACCTCGCTTCCGTCTATGTTAAAAGCGCGTACAGCACTCCAATTATTTATCCCCTCATACGGATCACGTCTATCAAGATTTATTGTGTATCCAGCAATAATTTCTAAATCTGAGTCATCATCAAAATTCCCGACCGCAGGGTAACCACTACCCCACCAATGCCAAACATCAGTTACTATAGAAGCATTCCACTGATTTACAATGCTACCATTACTTGAGATAATTATAATTTTACTCGGAACCTGATCAACATCAAATGCATTATCATAATTTTCCTTATAAACAATTTCAATAGAACCGTCATTATCTAAATCTGCAGTAATTATCTGGGGGAAAAATTCCGCCTCGTTAGGCGGGGGTGGAGACAGAGGTGGTGAAGGCAGAAAGACAGGCCAATTTGGCACTAAAGAACCGTCGTAATTAAATGAATATAATTTTGGAGAGTCCCAGTTGTGATTATAGACTATTATTTCATCTATGCCGTCGCTATCTAAATCTGCTAATAATGGATAATGAGACAAACCACTAGTGTACAAGGATTCTGGAAGGGGTATTGTATTTAATAAAGTTCCATTAAAACCATAAATTCTTATTTTTGGAGGGCCGCCTGCTGAGTAGATAATTATTTCTTTATTCATATCTCCAGTAACGTCTCCAGCAACAGCTTCTAAAAGACCAGCCCACAACTCGCCTCCCCAAGGAGCATAATCAGGATCTATTTTAATTGGCCACCCTTTCTTTAATTGAGAATCCAGATAAATATCCTGAACTAATAATTCTGTGATCAAATCGGATGAAACAACATTAATTTTTAAGTCTAGAGAACCGCTATCATTAATTGTATCTTCCACAATTTTTGCCTCTAATGAATCAACGCTTGTTATCACAACACCATCAGTTATCCAAAGCCCTCCATTAAAAGAGTATTCTACTTCAAAATCATCAATACTAGCATTAAGCTTGTTATTAACCCTTATAATAAGGTCATCATTTGGATTCGCAAGATCCTTGTTATAAGGTTCTCTCATATCAAATCTATCAACCTCAAAATATCCATAATCCTCAAAAACTCTTCCTTCTGTATCAAAAACTTCTAATCTTAGAATATACTCTCCATCAGGGATTGTGACCAAATTAAAGCCATCATATAAAATACCATCTCCAGGAACTAACTCAGATGTAATTATTAATGTCCAGTCACTCTCACTCAATTCAACTAATGGAACATTAGGAGCATAAGCCAACTCGTAATGGTCGAAATTATCTCCAATTATCTTGCCAGCTATATCAATCTCTACATTCTGTAGCTCAATAGGATCTAAACTTACTACCATAGGATCATCAAAAAATACAGATTCTAATGCGCTTAATAAACCAAAACCTTGGGTAGTTACTTTTTCAGGATTAGGCAATAGCTCTGCAGTATTCTTTATTAATGTCTTAATTTCTTCTGCATTATAACTGGGATTTCTTTGTTTTATTAAAGCAGCTAAACCAGCAACATGCGGCGTAGCCATACTTGTTCCAGAGATAGAGGTATGTTCATCATCCAAGCATTCCCTATCACCCCATGCATCTTCCCACTGCGCTGCGCAAATAGAAACACCGGGAGCAACAACATCTGGTTTAATTAAAGAAACTTTGTTCCCCAAAGCATCTTCCCAAATAACTGGCCCTTTTGAACTAAAATCAGCCATATTCAATTCTTTATCAACTGCACCAACAGTAATTGCTTTTCTTGCTGTTCCCGGCGAACCAATAGTTCCTTCACCATAATCATTTCCTGCAGCAATAACTACTATAACTCCCAATTCAACAGCGTTATCAATTGCTAAGCTCATATCATCATCAGGATTCCCCCAACCACCCAAACTTAAACTTATAATATCCAAATGATCTGAAAGATCCCCATCTTGATTAGGGTCTACACTTCTATCGATTGCAGCAATTATATCATAACCCCACCCACCACCATATTGGTCCAATACTTTATAAGAGATAACATCTGCATCGGGAGCAACACCTTTCAGAACGCCGTTTCCAGCAGCAGTTGCAGCAACATGAGTTCCATGACCATGGTCATCCATTGGATCATTATCTCCATTTACAAAATCAAATCCATCAATTACCTTGCATTCGGGACCAAAGCATCCCCCCAAATCTTCATGAGTGTAATCAACTCCTGTATCAATAATACCAATAGTAACTCCTTTTCCTGTTAAACATTCTCTTGGAGTTTCCTCAGTTGTAGGTTCACGAGAAATTTCACTTACAAGATTGCCTGTCATTATATGAGAGGGTCCTGTTGGCTCACAAGGTCTTCCATTCCTATCAAGTTCCCAAACATCATCAGCACCAATCAACGGAACAGAATCCATTAATGTTGCATAAACTCTGTAGTTCGGGGTAACGGTGTATCCTTCGGCCCTTAATGTGCTAATCTCATTTGATGTTAAATCGTCTACAACAATAGCATTCAAAACTTTGGTAACTTCTCCCCTAATATTAATATCTGGTCTT
>JAHISE010000162.1 GCA_018818235.1 Patescibacteria group bacterium | reverse complement strand
GCCAGCCGTCGCAGCGGCTATGGCCGGCAAGCGGGTCGTTTTGGAGGGAGGGCGGCGGTCGGGCGCGCGAATTTTTGCGACCGCCGCCCCGTCGGGCTACAATTCCGCCTGCCGACCGTAGCTTTAGCGAAGGTCGGTTCGGATTTTGTTCAGCAACGTCAGCCAATCATTCTCCAAGAGATAAGTAGGAGTAGAAGCCGTTTTGTACTTGGAATATTTTCTCCCTTAAAACATTGACAATATTAGCTATCATTCTATAGTCAATGTATTATGTCAGATGGCAGATTTAAGCTTTTACGTGAAAGTGATACCGATGCAATAGTACGTGACTTTCAGACCGGCTGTGATTTAAAGCTAGAACCTGATTCTGATTTGGATGGTGCAGAGGTTACTTTATTGATGCAAATAAATGAATCCATGGGTGGTAGGGCATTTGTTACAGGTCGTGATATAACTGCATATTTAGATAGAATACCTTTGGAGGAGCTAAATTGTGATCAACAGATTATAGAAGTTGGAGCTGGAATTTCAGAACTACTTCCAAGTATTGTTAATAATCTAGGAGATCAAATGCCAAATAAGCCTATTGTTATAGATCCTATTAATTATGATCATGCATTGGCAATTTTAACTGAAGCTTGTACTACATATCGTAATGATTCGATTGTAGGAGTTTTGATAGATAGAATAGAAGAATTTCGCAGACGATGTGAAATATTTATGAGTGACAAGATTGATCATTTACGTATGACACTTAGAGACGCTGTTGACAGCATGCATCCGAAAGTGTTTGGTAGGGCAGATGTTGTAATTGAACTATTTGGACCAAGTTATCATCCTGATATTGATTTTGGACATGATGCCTCACCATGTGATATGGAAACATTATTGACTATTATGAAAATGCGTCGAAAATTGCTCAAAGATCCAACAACTGGAATTGATATATCAAATGGTATTTGTGAAGAGCAACTCAGTACAAATGTTTGCAGCCTAACGTAACAACAATGCGGTATAATGTCTGATTTCAATCAAGTTAACTGCTCGAAAATTATTCACTAATGCCAGCCAAACAAATATTATTGTTTTTACCTCCTTGCCATCATTCCCCAATAGTATTGCCTTGTCCTATCAATCTCTTCTGCTCTTACAGATTCCAATTCTTCAGCAGAAGGAGACTCAACAAACCTGCCACCTGTTCCAAAATTTGTAGAACGCATTTGGAATGCCATAAGACGGAGATCTGTACCTTCTACGGTTTCTGCCCGTGGTGTTTGCGATGGTGCAACCATGATATAAAGGGGGAATAATAAACATACCACTTTCCTTGGGAAGGGAGGTGGCGAAATCAATTTACAGAGCTACTTCCTTCTCGTTAGAGCGGGCTTATTCTTCTTTTGCTTAGCCAGTTGTAGGATGAGATTATTAGTCATTTTTAGATTAATGTATTATTAGTATCGGCAAGGATATTCATAATCAATTACTAGTCCGGCATCTTCTATATTTTTTCGTACTTCGGGCATCCTATCACTTGGAATAATAAGTCTACGAATAACGTTGCTGTATTCACAGCATTGTACAGGGTCAACTTCTGTTGGACTTAGGACCAAAGATAGCCTTCTTGTAGAAACAGCAATTGCAGCTTTTATTTCTGCGCTACATGCTCGATTAATGATATCCTGTCTTCCTTCGGCATCATCAGGTAGAATGACATCGAATCTATATGAGTTTAATGCATCTTCTGTTGGAGCGAAATCCTGAGCTTCATCTGAAGCAGAAGTGTGTGGATCTAGTAATAGTGCCGGCATTGTTTTGGTTGGAAATAGTAACAAAAAACCCCTCTTGGGAAGGGGGCTGATATATTAATTAATGAGTATAAAGCAGCTACCTTCCCGTTAGGGTGGTCTTCTTCATTTCCTTCTTGGATGTGAAGAGCTGCATTACTGCGACGTTACTGTTTATTAAGGTAAAAGTCAATAAAAGAATTCTTCTGAATTATTGAAAAGTAAATAATCATTGCAGAATCGTGACTTCTATCCATTTTTCACTTTTTGATTTCTTCCATATCACACACCACCTTCGGAGGCTTAACCGTATGCTCCGGCACTTCGCCCGCCTTCCATTGCCTGATCGATTCAAAACAATCCTCATACATATTTCGCATGCTATCGTCCGAATAAAATGCGATGTGAGGAGTGGTGATTGCATTAGGATGTTCTATCAATTCTTTATTTTCTTCATAATCTTTCTCGTTTTCCATTACGTCAAGTAGAGCATAGGAAACTTTTCCGCTATTCAATGAGTCTACAAGTGCATCGGTTTCTATCAGGGCTCCTCTTGCTGTGTTTACCAGAATCACACCATCCTTCATTTGCTTAAATTCTTCTTTGTCTATTATGTGACGTGTTGAATCCAAGAGGGGAAGGTGTAACGAGATTACGTCACTTTCTTTGATTAGTTCTTCCATTGATAAATATTTAACTCCCAGAATATCTTCAAGTTCAATTGTTCTGCAGCGGTCAACCGCGACTATCTTCATTCCAAATCCGAATGCAATCTGAGCCACGCGTCTTCCTATATTTCCTGTTCCAACTATTCCAATTGTCTTTCCACGGAGCGAGATTCCTCTAAGCCCGCGGTAATCAAAGTCACCTCCTTCAACTCTATCGTCACCTTCAGGAATGTGTCTTAGGGTACTCAAAAGGAGAGCAAACACATGTTCGGCAATCACATGAGCACCGTAATCCGGAACATTGCAAACAGTGATCTTACGCTTTGCACATTCTTCCAGATCAATATGGTCGAAACCTACTGAACGCGAAGCAATGAGTTTGAGGTTCGGGAGCTGATCGAGTTCTTTTTTGGTTATCTTTGAATATATAAAACACGAGAGAACTTCAGAGTCTTTGCATTGCTCCAAAACTCCTTTAGCATTCAAATTCTCACTTATTATCTGTGCATTAGAGCAGCATTCTTTAATTTGCTTTTCGTCCTCTTTGTCGACTTCGATGAAGGTTGTTGTTGGCATGGGTTTATTATAAGGAATCAGAGGAAGCAGAGGAAGCAGAAGAATCAGAGGAGTTATGGAGTATTGGAATACTGGAATACTGGGCATGTCTCCGTTGTTGAGGCCCAATATTCCGATATTCCAGTATTCATTTATAGAACCACTCCAACCAAATTCTTCAAAAATACTCCCACTCCAAATGCCACAATAGCTCCCAATGCTCCAACACTCACAACTTCCAGAGGCCCTCGAATCAGTCTTTCGCGTGTTGCATAACTACGAGTGATGCCTAGGATTATCAAAGCAACAAAAGTTGAGATTATTGCAACCGTAAATCTGGATTCGCGTGCTGTTCCGAATAAGTAGGGGAGCAGTGGAATGCATCCGAATATCGCGAAGGATATGAACGTAAGCACTCCATGAGTAATCGGATGAGCATATGCGTCTTTGTCCATGTGATGTTCTTCATTCAACATTATTTCCGCCCATTTCTCTTTATCAGATGTGATTATTTCTACTGCTCGCTCCAAATCGTGACCTGTAAATCCCTTTTTGCGATACATCTGTCTGACTTCCTCGCGTTCAAGCTCCGGATGATCTTCCATTTCGAAAAGTTCTTCCTTTCTTAACCTCTCATAATTGTCACGTTCTGATCGTTTTGCAAGATATGATCCTGTTCCCATAGAAATGCCATCGGCAAAAAGGTTTGCTATGCCCATAATTATTACAACGGAATGAGGTAAATCGGCTCCAGTGGTTCCTGCGACTACTGCGAAGGTTGTTACAATCCCATCATTTCCACCGAAAACAATGTCCTGAATGTATTGCCAGATCCAGAGGCCGTGGTAATCGGATTCCTCATGCTCTTTTAATGCCCGTGAGAGTTCCTCGGGGGTGCTCATAGGTTGCTATTATAACATATAGGTTAATAGATGTTGTTGGTATTACAGATGTGGTCGCAGATTCGTTTATTCGTTGCTACGTTGCTAGGTTGCTACGTTAACATGCAACAACGTTTAATACTTTCTAAGATAGCAACTTAGCAACGTAGCAACGTAGCAACGAATAAATATCTCTGTTGCACTTACCTCCTCATTCGTTAAACTACATACTATGAGTCGCATCCGCCAACGTGAACTTCATGCCCGGCGTAGTCGCAAGAAAAAACTTGCTCAATTGCGTGAGCAGTATGCTGCAGCCAAATCTGCTTCTGCTAAAACTAAAATTCTGGATAAGGTTTCGCTTATTGCACCTTCTTTGACGAAGGAAGATTTTGAAGGGTCGGTGAAGGGGTAGGGCAACTATTCAATATTTATGCCTGTGCCACCTTCGTTTGCCATTCTCTTTACACATTCCCTTGATCGAAGTATTTCATCTGAAACTGGACTTTCAAAATCTTCTGCTTTTAAAGTGATTGCTTCTATTATACAAATTGCAAGTTCAATGGGGATAGATCTATATTTCTTTTTTCTTAGAATTTCTATAATTATTACTTGAAAAATTTTTGCTTGAAATTGATCTTGAGCGGCAGTAGGTACGTCAGGTCCTGGCTCGCTTCCGCATGCAATATTGCAGATTGTATCTACGACTGGAAATACAATTTCTTCATTGATTAATTCTGGTGGTGTGGCTGTAGCGTTCATGATAACAATAGGTAAAAATTAATTTTGAATTTCTGCCAGTGCCTCTTTTAAGCGGTTTTGAGCTGCTGTAATTTGCATACTTACTATGTAATGTTGTCCAAATGTTTGAGTATGTATCTCAAGTTCATCTAATTTTCTGTAGCAATCAGCTACAATTTGAGCAGATGTTATTTGTTTTGCTGAATTATTTTCTGGAATTATCGGTGTCATGATCTGAAAAGTTATTAATTAAAAAAACACCTCCGCTTCTTGGAAGGGAGGCTCGTGTCTGTAAATTAATAATTTATGCACGCAACCTTCCTTCCTGGATAAGGAGGATTAGGAGACCGAGAAGCAAACTTTGCTTGTGCATCGGAGGTATTTTAGTGCGGTTTAGAAGGATGTCAAGAGATCGGAAGGAAATTAAGGATTTATAGATATTAAATCGAGATATTCCGCGTGGGCTTGCCCCGCGGATGGTCGTCTGAGGTGTAATATACTTTCATGGCTACCAAACACATTCGAAAGGAACATAATGTAAACCTACTTCTATATCATGCTGTGTTTCCGGCAAAATACAG
>JAHISE010000161.1 GCA_018818235.1 Patescibacteria group bacterium | reverse complement strand
TATACTCCTTCGCCTAAATAATTCCGATTCTTGAGGACTCATTAATTATTAACAAATCTATTTCTAATGGCTATGGAGTACGAGATTGCATAATAAAAGCACAGTGAATTTTTCGGAATTATTAACTAAAAGCAGTATATCAGGCTCATTTTCATTCGATTTATTGTTTTCAAAAGGAATTACTCTGTGGCAATGAACATGCTCACGTTCTTCTTCCAGAGATAACTCTTTTTGTGAATCGAAGATTGTCATGCTTGTCATGCAGGCGTTGATGTGATCATAAAGAATCATTTTGATGATGGGGAATTTTGTACATCAGATTTAATTTCTGATTCAGATTCATGTAAATCATTAAGCTCTTCCGGTGCCAGTGAATTAAGCCATTTGTCTTGCTTGCGATCCAAATCCCTTTCCCATTCTTCCTCAAGCCACATTCGTTCTTCTTCATCTTCGCATGCAGCAACTGAGCGAGCATGTTCCATCATTTCCGCCCATTCCATATCTCGCCCACACTCCTTAATAAGCCATCGCGACATTTTCCTCATAGGTTCTGTCCTCTCCATTCCAAAACAACCAAGTATTCCATCTGTCTGTGCGCAAAGGGCGTTCACATTTTCATTTTTTTTGTATCTGTCTTTTATCATGAATCTGCGGCAGTATTGCGGCCATTTTTTGTTCCAAATCGGCTTTTCCCGATCATTTGCATCCTTTCCGATTGCTTTGAAGACATCAGATAAAACGTACCAGAAATTATCATCACAGAGAATTTTCCGGATTATTTTGCCGTTGAATTTGCGTTCAAATGTAAATTGCATAGGAGGCACATTTTACGGAGTTTTAGTATTAGTAAAATAGCCTGAATATATTTAGTTTTGGCAAGGTCGATTTTAGCCCTAGAATAAGCGCAAAAAAGGGCTCCCCCCTAGGGGGGGTCAGTTCAGAGATTTATTATGTAAATCGGTTATTATTCCTCGTTTTTTCCTAAAGTTTCCAGAAAACTGCTTAGTGGTTTAAGCAATACAATGATTGCAATTGCAAATATAGTAACCATAAAAGCAAGTAACTCGAAACCCATTCCGACAGCCATTCCGATTGCGGCGACCAGCCATATTTCGGTTGCAGTTGTAAGACCTCTTACGGCATGTTCAGATTTGAACATAACACCTGCTCCAATAAAACCAACACCGGATACTATCTGTGCAGCTATTCGAAAGTTGTCTCCGTTTACAGTTGATTCGATAGACAAAATTGTAAATAGGCAAGATCCGATTGCAATCAAGCTACTGGTTCTTAAACCTGCATTCTTATGGCTTATATCTCTTTCTGCTCCGATCATCGCACCAAGTACTCCGGCAAGCATTATTCTAAAAAACAATGGCAGGATAATATTCAATTCAGTCATATTTACATTCTATACTGGAATATTTTTTAGGGGAATACCTCATTTACAATCTTCAGCCGGAGGAGTTCCAGACGGGATTCCATGCTTCACCCGCTCTCCATTATCACAAATCCAGTTATCTTCTCCGCTTATGAATCGAATCATCGCAATGGATGCGAGTATGATTAGGATTACTATGAGGATGCGGGCGGGGGATTTCATCAGAATTTAAAATGCACAAAGATTCTACCATGGTTTTTCTCGTCAATTTCTATTCGATGATATTTTGATTTGATATGAGGTTGGTCGAGGAACTTTATTACTTTGCGTCTGAGTTGTCCTGATCCTTTTCCGGGAATGATTTCCACAAGCTTGATCTTCTTCTCAATAGCTTCATTTATAACATGACCAAGTTCCTGGGAAATTGATTTTCCTTGGTTGAAGATTGGGTGGAGGTCTAGTTTGAGGCGGGACATATTTGGATGATACAGCATTTCATCTTTCTTTTGTTTGACCTCACCCCCGGCTCCTCTCCTCTGAGGAGGAGAGGGGAGCTCTGCCATAGGTAGCAAACTCAATTCGAGTAAGCCCCCCTCTCCACAGTGGGCAAGCCACGTCAGTCGCGACTGACGTGGCAAGCGGAGCGGTGTGGAGAGGGGGGTTTGGGGGGTGAGGTCAAAAAAATAATCATCATCCCATTGTTTGTTATCAGGTAATATTGCTATGATGATGTCATTAATGGGGAGTCGCCAAGTGGTAAGGCACTGGGTTCTGGTCCCAGCATTCGGGGGTTCGAATCCCTCCTCCCCAGCCAATCGTTATTTTTAGCTCTTGCAGCAACTAGCTCAAGTCCGTTTTTGTAATCTGGGTCTATGTTTCCGTCCTTAATTTTAATGTTCAAAAATACAGTATTTAGCACTTCTCGCTTTTCGGCTTCTGTAGGGCACATTTCATAGACTTTTGCGCTTGCCTGAGCCAATTCGAAAATAGCTAAACCAAGATTTATATATTTCTCATTAGCTTCTATAAGTTTCTTCATATTTATACGTACTTGGCGGAGTTTCATTGAGTAATTCTCGCTCTTGCTCTTGTAGAATTCCTTGGTGATTTCGCCATCTACTTTATCTTCATACAATTTATCTAAACGCTTTAGAAGCTTCTTTTCTTCTTGATGTAATGAATTGATTTCCTTGGTACGGGCTTCTACTTCATACTTGTGATTTTCTTTAAGTGTATTGCGAATCCATGCAAGCATATCTTTATCTTTACACTCCAAATCCTTTAGGACCTTGATAATCTTCTTTTCAAGCTTCTCTTCTCTCAAATACTTATGCTGTGAACAGTTTGTATTATGGCGAGTACAACTGTAGTACGAATGCTCTTTCTGTTTCTGTGCAACAACAGTACGTCCACACTCGCCACAGCTACACAAACCCTTGAAGAGGAAATTGTGTTTACGATACTTGCCGTCCACTTTACGATTTAACTTCTCTTGAACATTATCAAATAACTCTTTTGAGACTAACGACTTGTGCTTGGCGTTAAGATATCGCTTACCTTTCCACATGAATTCTCCACAGTAAAAACAATCTGTCAGAAGCTTGTGGAGTGTTGTCTTTCCTATTGCACCATCGTTCCGAGCTTTCCAGCCTTCCTCATAAAGCTGTTTGCTAAGGCTCAGGAGTGTGTGTTCGCCAGTATCATAGAGCTGGAATGCTCGGCGTATGTACGGGGCTTCTGAGGTCTCAGAATCGTCAATTTCCCACACCTTCTTTCCAGTAGTACCAACGGTCATATAACCTTTCTTCTGACTTGCAGGGCACCATCCTTCTTCTGCTTTCTGCAATAATCCCTTAGATGCTTCTTCCGAAAGATTGTTACTGTAATTTCGAGCCATGACCAAGTGAATATCCCATTGGAATTTATCATTAGATTTTGAATTTTTGTGAATAATAAGACTCTGTTTAACAAAATGAATCTGACGTTCCTCATCTTCTTCCAGCCAATCATTTAACAAAACAGCATCTTTAAAGTTTCGTGTGATTCTATCCACTTTCTCACATAAGAGCAGTTTTGCTTTTGATCTTTTTAAATCTTGCATCATGGCATTAAACAAAGTTCTTTCCTGTGTACCTCTTGCTGATTCGGGGACGATGTATCTTTGCACAACATCAAACCCCAGTTTATCCGAGTATTCCTGTAAAAGTTTTACTTGTGATTGTAGAGAGTAGCCCTCCTCAGCTTGTTCTTTGGTGGAAACACGAGAAAAGATAATTGCTTTTGTCATAGGAGAATAAGTGTATCACGAAAAATTGTTCATAAATCGTCCAAGAGTCCTGTAGTGGAGTAGTAAATTTGTAGCCATTTCCCTCGCCTCTTCCTTAGAAGGCTCTAAACCATAATTCTTTTTCAGAATTGCACGGAATTCCTCCAATTGCTTAGGTGAAACATACGGTAGCTGGTCTTTATAGCTCACCATACAAGCAATGCGGAAGATTCTCCTTTGGCTTCTTTAAGTAACTCTTCAAGAAACTCGACTTGTGATATCCCAAAGTCTCCTGCAACTGTTCTTATTCTTGATTGCAGGCTTTTTACTTTCTTCTCTTGTGAAAGAGGCACAGATTCTCTAACAAGTTTTTCAATTACAACTTCATCTAAACGCCCTTTTTTCAATTCTGATTCAATAAATTTTACCGATCTAAAGCAAACATCTTTGCTACGAAGAAATTTTGAAAATAAAGCAAAAAGATACCCCTGATTTAAGCATTGTTTCAGTGAAACCTCATTCTTGCGAAATATAGCACTGTTAAAGACTGCTTCAATGCGGGTAACTGATTCCTTGGTTAGATAAGTCGGATACAATCTCTCATGCCCGTTATCACGTATCTCTTTTAACTTATCGTAAGAACGAACAAACCAATCAGCAGAAGTCTTTTTACCTCGTGCTCCATTATTCTTTGTTCCGAAATAAACTGTTTCATATAAACCAGTTTTTGGATCTTGGTTAATTCGTGAACTTGCCTTTTTCAGTTTTTTCGATAAACGTTTAATACCTTTATCCACCCAATCAGTTGTTACATTCTCTATATCTGCACAAATATGGATTCCGGAAACAATGGCAAGTAAAACACCAGAATCTACTTCTTTTATAAATGGAGTAATATAATCTTCAAAGGACAAGTTTCCCAAATCATCCAAAGCAAAAATACTTCCATAGAATTCAAGACGATATTGAAACTGAGACAATCCACGAAAGGTAGTAGTTGATGTAATCTTATGAACACATATCAACGTGTCATTGTTGACTTTAAAATAAGCGAATATATCACCTTTTGATTTTCTAAATTTTACAATAAATCTGTGATCCGTTCCTATCCAAGTAATATCTCGTACCCCTGTAAACACTTCTTCAGGATCATAATGGGCAAATACAGAATCCAAGAATGCAATACAATCCGATGAGCCAATTCTCATCAAATTTACGGTAAGCCAGTCCAAACCAAACCGAAGGAGCTTTTTTAGCTTATCAATAACATTTTCTTTGGATTTACTGGCTTTTTCAGACGCGGTATTACTTACACCGCGTCTATGCGCCCCGCCTGCGCTTGCAGGCACAGCTTCGGCGGGGCTGTAAGTCCCCGTATTAAGATTATTGCCGTTGCTATCATTCAAAAAAGACACAAGTAAGAGAGTTAATAACTCTCACTTGCATCGCGGGGTTAACCTCTTTGCTTCAGACTTTATGACCCCATACACACGTCATTATGCAAGGCGCTGAACGATTATGTGGCTCTTTTTTTCTCCTGCCCGTTAGGGCCTCGGCAGCCACAAGTGAATATAAAAAATAATTCTATAAAGAACTACTCCAATTGTAGACATTGAAATTTTTTTGGCAAGTATTTACATTCCTATTTGTGTGCTTTCCTGAGCATTTTATATGCACAAAATGATAGTGCTGCAACCACTAAAAGCACAATGAAACCAATCCACATGCCAGAATTAGATGGTTGAGTTGCTGCTGCATGTAAAGCAACGTCTCTATAATACTCCTCCTGTGTTTGAGGCCCTATCCATTGCGCTGTAAGAGAGGCAAGACCTGCAATAGATGTTGTGCCGCAAACAAGAGTTGCAAGAAGAAAAAATACTTGTGATTTAGAGGATTGTATTTTGTCCATAATAGATTTAGGGGGATATGACTAAAAACAAAGAAGGGTATTATCCGTTATTCCACCAAGCAAACAGCTTGCCGAGACGATTTACGACAAATCCAGTAATAGATCCCCACAATGCTATTCGAATAGCAGGTTCATCTTCAACAATGGATTGATAATTTAAAGTCATTAACGTCTCGAAAGTACTTTTTCCATAATCTTGTTCTAGATCAAAGAATTCATTGATGTTGTATAGCATTAAGACAATACCCAACCAGAACAAGAGAGACCCCATAAGAATGAGCATTTTATATTTCTTTTCAGTTTGCTCTATGAGTACAACTTCAACAGGTTTTGCCCTTTCTTCATTTGCAGAATCAATGTTTTCTTGAATATTTGTTTTTATTAATGATGTTTGTTTCATGCGTATATTATACACCATATTGGGTTTTAAGACCATGGAGAAAACGGCCGAGAAGTCCACTCAGCAAATTAGATCATATTTATTATAGAAGAATAATAATGCTATCATCTCTTCAATGAAAATATTGCTCTTTTGTAGGCAATTAACAGCAAAAGGATTAACAAAGATTTTATCTAATTTTGAGAAAAATAAGATGTTAATATCTTTTGTTATTACAATAATTTTTATTGTATTTATTAATTACCCAATTGATAATGCCTATTTTGTAAATATAGGAGGTCAACTAGTAGCTGCTGTTCTTTTCACAGTTTTTACTATACTGATCAATGAAAAGAAAAACTGGAACGCAATTAGAAAATCAATTTCATTTGCTGCAATTGCTACATTGAGCTTATTAATTTGGAATTTATCTGTACCAGTAAAAGAAATTACATGTTTTACTGATATTGCTCTTTTTAAAACTGGATCTGGTAATTTATTAGCTCCACAGGTTTTTGCTTATTCAGAAGATGACTTTTGGCCAAGTAGAGGAGAACTTGGTGGTTATTACAAATTAAATGAAATTGATCAGAATATTAACTACGAAAATAAAAACAATAACCTTTTTGATTACCTATTAATTGGTACAGCCACTTTCTCTTGGATTAATGAAAATTATTTTGACTGGTCTGGATGTGAGGCGCAGCCAGTATTTACAGGTTTGTCTGCTGCAACACAGCGCGTTAAATGTGGCGAAAGCAATGGAAATAAAATTTCCTTACAAGATATATTTGGTAGTGTCGGAAGTAATCAAGAATTTTACCTTCCGCCACATACAAAAATTACTACTCAAAGTGGCACAAATACCCTGCTTATTAAATTAGAAAATAAATATATAGAAATTGATTTTTTGATTACAAAAGAACTTCAACAAATACTTAATCCACATAAAAAAGATAGCAAGCTTGCGAGCGTTGAAGAAAAAATAGCAAGATACTACAAGAAGCAACCACTTCCACTAACAAATCATGGCTACAGAACAAATTTTAGTCTTACAACAAAGTTATTACGGAAATGGTCAAAAAATACTATCGCCTATCAAAATTGGGGTATTTTATATTGTACTAATTATGAAAGAGCCTTTTCTTGGAAGAATCTTAGGAAAATGAAATAAAACAATGATATCTGCATTTAAAAATGCAAATCATCCACCAGATCCAGCCAGTAATATACTTTAGAACTATTGCCAAGATTCAAAAAAAACTCATTTAGCTGTGTTTTGATCTGGTCTAATATTTAAGCATGCCTAATGACTCAGCAGAATCTGACCAAAAAAATGTTGTAACTAACCAGCATTACATTCCCATATCTTTATTGAAGAACTTTGCAATTGATGAGCAAGTTTTTGAGGCCCTATTTGAGGGTGATAATTATAAGATTTACCCGACGAATATCGATAGATCGATGAGTGAACGATTTGTTTATGAGCATGATGACCTAAGGGGAAACACTATTGAAAATTTCTTTGGCAAAAAAGAAACAATAATTGCCCCTAAGATTCAGGACATAATTCGATGTATAGATGAGTTCAAACAGAGCAAATGTGAATATTCAATAATTAAATCTCAAATCGAAGAGTTATTGCCAATATTTATAATTTTTTATTACCGCAGCGGGGCTTTATTGAAGGAATTTTCTAGTATTAGCCGAAATGACAAAATTCCATTACTTTCGAAGAAAATTCTTAATGAAGAATACTTGGAGAACTTAGCAGCATCGATTAAGCACAGCTATAAATTTACGATTATAGAAAGCGACGATGAATTTTTGTTGAGTGATCAATTCGTTTCAACGGCAGCCTTGAGTATTAAAAGCAATTTTTTTGATATTAGTAATAGGCATATAGGTATACGCGATACCTTGGTGATGATTCCTTTGTCATCGAAGTACTATGCGATTTATTGGCATTCAGATCGGAATATCTTATCTTTAGATGAAAATATGGTAAATATTCTAAGCAACGCTCTGCTCATGCAATTCAATCAAACAATCATTAACAATTCTTATTACAAATGCATTAGTAAAAAGAAAATCAGCCTCGAAAATGTAATTGGCAAATATGAGATGGCGTATCCATCGCAAGCATACATGGGCTACAGCTCTGGATTTACAACAGGGGTAATTCGAAAAAAAGAAGTATTTTTTGACGAAATAGATAAAGATGCATTTGAAATGATGTTCCACATGAGGTTTTTTGACTATCAAAAAATCGGACGAAATCATGTTTGCTTGTGTGGAAGTAATAAAAAATTTAAATATTGCCATTTGGACGCATTTAACAGGCTGAAACCAATAATTCTTAGAATGCGGCAGCCAAACAAACCTCCAAGCTCTAGCTTCACTGTACCGGGCATGTATGTAACTGAGTTACCTATTGATGAGTGGGGTGGTTTTAGCGAAAAATTGAAGGCCGTTCGCGAAAAGAGGAAATCTTGATTGTATTTAATATATCCATAAACGCGAAGCTGCCAGTTCGCAAATCATCCACCAGCCCCAGCCAATAGGTACAGGTGCAAAGCGACCCACTTGCCCTTGATAAAAAGTCTGAATTCAAAAGTTGTTCGTATCCAAGTGGGATTCGCACCAGTCCAAATCAGAAGATGTAGAGGTGATTCTGGTCGTTCAGGCGAGAGGTGAAAACATTCAAATCGCTCGACAGTTCAAATAGCTAAAGAACAGCCACCACGAATTGCAGTCAGATCAGCAATTCCAGCTACACCAAATCCATTCAAGTGCTAAGATCTTGGAGTTGTCTATCTTTCCTCCTTACTGTTGGATGAGAAAAATAAGTTCAAACATCGTTAAGCTCTACATTATATCTGCCCTAAGGGGAACATTGGTATTTGCTGGTGTGATGTTCCTTTTTCTTGAATCCATCAATGTAAATGTTAACCAGTTTTTTCTTATTCTCGGTTTCTTCGCTATTATTACACTTATTCTGGAAATTCCATCGGGTTATATGTCCGATAGGTGGGGAAGGAAGAGTACACTGCTTACCGGTTCAATAGCTGCCTCCACAGGAATACTCCTTTGGGCTACGTCAAATGGCTTTATGCAATACATGGTTGGTGAATTTTTTTGGGCAATTGGTTTTGTATGTTTTTCGGGGACAGTAGAGGCGACGATGTACGACACATTGTTGGAGCAAGGGAAAGAAAATAGCTATCGAATAATTGCCAGTAGAACCCAGAGTATTAACGCAACTGTCCAAGCAATTGTCAGCATCATTGGCGGGTTTATTGCTGCTGCTATTAGCCTCCGTGCTGCGTACTGGATTACGGTTCCTTTTGTATTAGCAACAATTCCTCTTGTTTTCACTCTAATTGAACCAACAAGACATAAGTTACAAGAGACAGGACACATTGATTTGATTACAAGGGTCACAATGGATACTTTGTTTCGTCAGGCTACTCTTAGTAAAATAGTGCTACTAAGCGCAACAACAATTAGTATGATTGGAATCTTATTGTGGTCCACTCAGCCATATCAAGTACTTATACAATTACCAACAAAATATTTTGGCATAACACATGCCATAGCCCTATTTATGGCAGCTATTTTTGCGCAAATAATACCAAAACTTGAAAAGAGGTTTGATGATCGGCTTATATTCTTGATAATTGTGATTTTAATCATAGGGACATATCTCACCCTTGGTTTCACAGTTTCAATGTTTGGATTGGCTATTCTACTTATGGGACGATCGCTTATAGGTGCCGTTTTACCACTTTCCAATACTCTCATAAATCGAATGACATCATCAGATATACGCGCAACGGTACTATCTGTGCGCTCTTTTAGCAGCACTCTCATTATTGCAATTGCTTCTCCCATCATTGGTTATTGGGCAGGAATGTTCACGTTGAATCAGGCACTTCTTTACACAGGATTCATTGGAAGTGGTGTCTTAATTCTTTTGTTTCTTGGAATGTTAAAGGTGTGGAAACAAATACCTTCATGACAACTAAGCCTTAAAGATACTTCTAAGCA
Organism: Patescibacteria group bacterium; assembly: GCA_018818235.1. Classification (GTDB taxonomy): domain Bacteria; phylum Patescibacteriota; class Gracilibacteria; order Peribacterales; family Peribacteraceae; genus UBA2144. The sequence continues at coordinate 9,669 of JAHISE010000161.1, read as the reverse complement.
ATTGATTCCATTTGAATTCGTACACGATCAATTTTTCCAGTAGCTGTGCGCGGAAAAGTTTTGTGAATTTGAATCTTCTTTTCGACATCATATGACTGCAATATAGTTTCACAAACGTGGAAAAGTTCTGTATCTGACATATCCACCTTGTGAGCACGTGCAATAAATACATTCAATATGACGGACTTATCCGCTTGTTGACTACCATTAACTACAGCCTGATCAATTTCTTCATGTTGTCTAAGAAGAACTTCAACGGTCTCTGGGAGCAACTTTTCACCATTAGGCATTTCAATAATATTATTGAGTCTCCCCACAAAGTAATAATTACCTTCGCCATCACCGTACATCAGATCTCCTGTCCTAATCCATTCATCATGAAAGACATGCTTCTGAGCCACAGGGTTGTTCCAGTAGCCAATCGCATTACTGGGACTTTTGATCCACATTTCTCCAGTTTCTCCTATGGGAACTTCCCCTTCTTCATTTCTGATTGAACATTGAAAGCCTGGCATGACAGGTCCCACGGAACCTGTTATGTGCTCGCTACCAGATCTTCTGCTATGCGAAATTCCACATTCAGTCAATCCGTAGCTATCTAACAGAATTCCATTCGTTTTTCGCCGGAATTCATTTATCAGCTCCGTAGATGCCTGGTAACCGCCTGTTAGAGCCAAACGAACTGATTGAAAATCTTCAGTTTTTGTATTCGCATTGCGAATCAAATTTTGAAAACCTGTAGGTGCAATCCCTAAAATTGTAGCTCGATAACGACGTAGTAATTCCAGGATTTTATGCTCAGCAAAATCATCTAGTACCAGAGCCTTTCCCTTTCTATGTAAAGTAGCTAGGGTAGTAATAAATGCACTAAAATGCACGGCTGGCAACAATGTATCGTGTTCGTTAATCTCGTATCCCTCCGCGATACTTGATAGCATATGCCCAAGGCTATTATACGAGTGTGTGATTCCCTTGGGAGAGCCGGTACTACCGGAACTAAAATGGATAATACACGGGTCATGTGGATCGATCGTGGGATAATCAATCACATCATCAGGAGATTGGCTTGCATGATGTTTTACTGCGTCATCGATTAGAGTTTCGTAAGGAATTTTCTGTATTCCTTCATTGTCGTTAAAAAACTGCTTGGTATTGGCACCAATATCTTGAGCTATAACTATCGATGAAATATCAACATATCTTAAACAAGCTTGAATATCCCCCAATGTATATATGTGTTTAAGCGTAACACTTATCAGCCCAGCCCTAAAACAAGCCAGATAATGTATAAATAGTTCCGGAGTGTTTCTGGATAATGTCGCGATGATGTCTCCGGGTTTAAATCCGTTATCAATATAATAACGGGCTAAGCAATCTGAAAAAAACTCTAACTCTGCCCATGTATACTCTCGATCCAAAGAAGCTAGTGCGACGGAATCCGGATTCTCCTCTAGTCCTTTTGATAATACTGATCGAACATCAATGGGGACCGGTTGTTCTCGTGTTTCTGGAATTTTACTTATGTTATCCATGATTAAAGGGGGGAGTATCTCAACTAATCTGTCAGAACCAATTCCTTGGGGGGAGTAAGACAGTGAAAGATCTGTATGCTCATGCTCCAGCCATACGCCCCTGCATCGCCAACTGATAGAATATCTCCAATCTCAGGAACAGAAATCTCAACAGTACCAAGACAATCAATAGAAGAGCATGACGGCCCGCAGATAACACAGGTTTCAACTGGATTGTCGGTAACACTATCAAATAACTCCACTTTGTGTGGAGAATTAACCAAAATAGGACGAGTAAAACCAACCATACCCCCATCACAAATAATGTAATGTTTCCCGAAGCTTTTTTTAACATCGATCACTCTCGTATAAAATTTTCCACAATCTCCTACCAGAAAACGCCCTGATTCAACAATAACTTTTGTCGGGCTATCGCAAATCTCTTTCAATGCTTCCCGCACCTCGGCTGCACAAGCTTGTAAATCCAATGGTGATTCTGAAGAACTGTATGGGATGCCGAAGCCACCACCAATGTCTAATAAGTCCATTTTGATCCCCAGTTTATCTACTAGTTGTTTAGTTGTTTCGATTTGTATTCGTACTGACTTGGCAAGCCTCGTGGGATCTAATATCTGTGAAGCTGCATAAAACTGGGTTCCTATAATATCTATATTTTTCAACGAGAGAATAGTTTCCTTATTCTCAAACAAAGTCTGTGTATCTATTCCGAATTGAGATCCTTCTCCCATCATCGACTCACTCTGCTTGTTATGTAGTGATGGGATGTTCAGGCGTAGTAAAACTTTGGCTTTTGTCTTCATGCTTCCTACTACTTGATCGATCAGTCTGAGCTGATTAACTGACTCTGCGGTCAATAGTTGCACCCCCTCCTGCAATGCGAACTCAATCTGTTTAGATGTCTTTCCTGGACCCGCAAACAACACTTTCTCTGGTGAGAATCCAGCCTTAAGAGAAACCACCAGTTCCCCCTGAGTTACAACTTCTGCCTCAAATCCTAACTCTGCTAAAACCTGACAAACTTCTACATTCGGGTTTGCCTTAACAGAGAAATAGAGTTGCTGGTTTGGGAAAGCCTCCTTTAATTGCCCTGCTTTGTTCTGCACAATTCTCGGATCATAAACATAGGCAGGAGTTCCTTCCGTCTCAAGCAATCTGGTGATTTCAGTCTTTCTGTCCATAATCAAAAAAGATTAATGACGGCTTAATGGTTTGCGATGAATCGTGATATTGCTTGCTCCCGGCATGCAATACCACGGATATTTTTCGGAAATCACAGTATCAACTCCCAGCCTGATGTACTCTTCAGCAAAGTTACTTCCAGTTTGGGCAAATAGTATCAAAGGTACAGATAATTTTCTGGCAGTTTGAATAATTTCATCAACCGTTGAAGTAGCTAAGACCATTCCAGTAGCCAAAATCGCGTCACTCTCCTGCATGAGTTGTAGATTCTCACTTCCGTGTCGCACTCCAATATCAGTCTCTAGTAGGGCTTCATCCATGTCAGTACAGAGAACTTCAAGCCCTCTCCTCTTCATACTTTCTACAATCATCTGAACAACACCGATCATGAGTACTGTAGGAGTATCCGCCCCCTTTAAGCGTGCCAAGCGGTCAACCTCACCACTGACAATGTCAGCTCTTGTAATTGCCTTAGAATTGATATCGCCCTCAACCACTCGTTCAATTCTTTCTGTGCCAGATAAAATCTGTTTAGCCTTAAGCATACTTGCATAACAGGCATCAAGAATGGCAATCTGCACAGGAACATCATCGACGAAAGCAAATCTACCATCTTGTCCCACTAATGTATCAACATCGCATTCACGAGCTCCAAAGGAAAAACTTGAACCCCATCCGTGCGGTGAAGCTGCTAAGCAACCAGATTCTGTAAACACTCGTTCATTTGGGCTTGGCCGAGCTCTCATGTCAAAGTTCCAAATCCCCTTGATAACATAATCTTCAGGACTGTCCTCAGATGTAAGCATTACAATACGATCCCGAAACTCCGTCAGTGTTTTATTTGGCTGGTTGTTAGTATTTAAAAGTCTAAGTTTCTGCCCCAGAACCATGCGGGCAAACCGTACATCGACCATGTAGTAATTACACACTCGATTTACCGATAATGTTTCGTCTATATCGACTGAATCATTAACTACTTTAACGAGCTTGGCATTTAGGAAGCGATGTAGTTTTAAAGTTACTTCATTCTTCATCCCGACAGCAATATGTTCACCATCTTTTTCAACAGAGTCGATTTCTTCGGCCATAAATATCATTTTTCGAACTTCATGCTCCTCAAGCTGGGAAAAGTAATTATGATATAAGCGCAATCCTAAAATTGTCCCCTGAAAATCAGGCTTTACCATTAGATCCATCCCATAGGCAACTTCACCTCGATCCATATAGGCTTTTAGTATCTTATGCTCTTCGGTAGTGCTACCTTCCCTGTCAAAGGCCGTGTAAAACTTTTCATCTTTCGAAAAATCGTAACATCCCCACAAAAAGCCTTGCACATTACCATCCTTTTTCTTGAGTCTAAAAAAATGCTTTCCCTGCTGTATTGAGTCAGCAATTAAATCACTACTTGGAACTGACAAAATTCCTCCTCTTTTGCTAAACGTTTGATTCGATTCCGGATCAATCTTTCTCAGTGTATCTCGAGATAGAGCTAGCTCTGAATAAATAGACATGATCTGATCCACATCAGATTGTGTAGAATCAAGAATTCTCTCACTAGCTACTGGGCATTCTTGATCCTCAGTGCCTTCGACAAGCTTATTCATATATTCATAATTAACTATTATTGATGTATTGTCAATTACTATTTACTAACCGATTTACTAACCGATTGTTGTTCAAATCAGAAGACGTAGTGGTGTTTTTGGTTGTTCGGGCAGGAGAGGCAAAAATGTCAGTCGCTCGGCAGTTCGAATGGCTAAAGAGCAGCCAATAGGTGCGCGTGTAAAGCGATCCACGTGCCCTCAGAAAATCGCAAACAGCATTGAAATCTGAATAGTCTAGGCACTGCCAATAAGCAGTGCTTTGGATACCACACAGAGAAATTGCTCGCTCAAACACAACAAAAGATGTAGTCTAAGCAACTTTCTGGCTTCTTGATGATTGAATTATTTGAAAGTAGCGAACATGTTGATGACAAGGAAAACCTTGATCAAAGCATTGCGGAATTGCAGCAATCCATTGTCAGATTGATGGATGCACAAACGAAGAAAAGCTCGACGGACATTATTTTCCAGATGGAAATAACCCTGAGACATTTGACTGGTATTCTGGTTGGAATTCTAGGTGGTGAAAGTACGGGTCCGGAAGTAATCAGAAGACTGCAGCGAGACCTGACACGCTTTCAATTTGCACCATCTTCCGCAAAGCATGCTCTGAAACGCATGTATTTAATGAGACATTCGGGACAGAAATTGGGATCCACCATCCAGATTGCGGCATGATTGGAGTTCTTCGAAGGACTGTGCGATGGAATTTCGTGCACTGTTCCTGCGAGTAATGAGTGAGCACATGGATATGCCGTACAATCTGGCTGCCGAACTTTCAGGAGGAATAGATTCAGGTTGCACCGTAAGTATAGCAGCCAATATGTTGGCAACACGGCAGAAAGCGATAAACGCCTATACTGCTGTTTTTGGAACACAGAGTGTTGAGGAAAGAACAAGGGCTCATGCAATTCCGGAACGATATCCAAATGTAAGAGGCAAGATGATTAATTGTGATGAACATGTTGGATTTCTGGAAGGAACGGACCTCGATGCATATCGCACGACTGCATTTCCTTCCCGACAAAATTTGCCTGCAACTTTTGTTACACTTGCGCAACTGGCCGCGAAAGAAGACGCTCGAACACTTCTGAGTGGAGAGGGAGCGGATTGGTTTTTGGAGGGATCGGATATGATTTGGGATTCGCTTCTTAAACGAGGCAACATACAAGAGTTATATAGAACCTTTGCTGTGCTAAAGCAACGCAGCGGATGTCGAAAGGCATTGCGATACATTCTTAACAGCACTTCCCCATCTCTTCTACTAGGAAAAGCCGGAAGACTTGCCTATTTGAATGCGCATTATGAATCCCTCATGGAAGAGGAGATTCCCGATTTGTTCACACCTGCATTTACATTAAAACTCAGAGAAACAATGCGTAATCAACGTGAGGAATTGATGCAAGAAAGGAATCTATCTTGTTGGTCGCAAACCCTTGAACATGAACTCATGTTTCCTCCCAATCACGTTTGGCAGGGAGTGCCAATAGATGTAGAGATGAGACTGCCATATCTTGATCGCCGCATTGTGGAATTTGGTCTCTCGGTACCACCTGAATACAAATTTCGGATTGATGACACAAACGTTTCACACTATGGGTGCAGAAAATATCTCCAGAGAGAAGCCTTTCGTGATACTGTTCCTGCAGAAGTAATTGGAGCACAGGAAAAAGAGATTTATTGGTCTCCAGTGAATCGTCGCTTAGTTCGGGAATTGCCTTTGTTGCTTTCGTCCACATGCATTCTCTGTGAAATGGGAGTACTAGAACGGGATAAACTTGTCCGGGCTTCCCAAGAGTTTTTAGATGACCAAAACAATGATTCCCACCCCTTGATTCCCTGGCTTGATAATATTGTTGTTACGGAGAAGTGGCTGAGAGCTACTACAACTGAATTTCCCGATTGCCGTCTACCAACATTCCATTCGGTTTCTTTTGATAAAGGTGAAAGCGATCATCTTTCTCCGTAAGGAGAGTAGATGCTTTTTCCCATGCTTGAGTTACATTCTTTTTTTCAAGAATCTTCCAGAGAAATGTAAGAGCAAAAACCAATGAACTATTCCCCTCAGGATAGGATTCAGGAGCAATGTAATTTTCTACTCCTCCTGCAATAAAGGCTCGTGCAAAATTTTCCATACCAGTCGCACACCCCAGAGACAGAACTGTTTTTCCGGACAGTTTTATCTTCAGATCATTTATAGGAATCACTGCATTATCCGTACCATGAAAGCCCTTTTCACAACCGTGACTTGACAGTAAAACAAGATCCGAAATCGGCTGTTTGCCAGCCAGTAAATCTTTGAATTGATCAGTGCTGCCGAGCCAATGTACGGTTGTTAGATAGCCGAGATACTCACTGGCTCCTCTTACTGCAACGGTTTCAAATGTTGAGTTCTCGCTGGCACAAATAATAGACAAATCCTTCATAATCGCATGATAACAAAAAAAGTGCCCTACCGCATCAGATGATGCGGGAGGGCGGGACGGCTAGCCGTGCCGCGCGCTACTTACTTTCGCGCTTCTTGGCCTTGGCTGTGGCATTCTTAGTCGCGAAGACTTCGTCGAACGGACGTTTCATGCCCTTGGTGCCTTTGCCATGCTGGCCGTCACCATGGGAACCCTTCTTACTCACGTGGCATCACCTCCTTTCATGAGCGTTAGGGTAATGTAATCCTTCAGGGAAGTCCTGAAGGTCGTATAATATGAATATAAACTGATACTGCGTCAAGACTGGCTCTGGACTTTTATTTCAATGATAATTGAAATTATTACCTTCCACATGCGGGAAATTCTGTTCCATATTGCCGTAGAACGGTATTCAAAATGGATTACAATAGTAGGGAAACTCGATTCTTCACCAAGGCGATTTCGTGCATGCCTCCCAACTCCGTATATGGCACTTCTTTTATGGGTTTATTTAGTATGTATGAAAGAAGGCAAGTCATACTAACACTATGGAGAACTATCGCAGATACAGGTGCTAATTCAGGTTTTGTTTGCCCCCATCCTTTGCCTACTCGCTCAAGTACTTCTCTCATAGTTTCGCCACTCGGAATCACAATATCTTCCCCACGCTTTTCCTGCCAACACAGTCGATACTCTCGGTATTCCTTTGGGAATTGTTGTTGCACTTCTTCTTCGGTTCTTCCATCCCAAAACCCGAAATCAATTTCTGCAAAGAGTGGCTGTATCGTATGAGCGACCCTCTTCTCTGATAACTTATTACCGATGTAATCAGTACGCTGCATGCCGCTGGTAATCACCAATTCGACACCGTTATTCACAAGAAAGTCCACGTGTTGTCGTGAATCCGTTTTACCTTTCTCCGATAGACCACAATCCAATTTCCCTCCGCGGAAAACTCCATCATATTGTTCTTCAACTTCGCAATGTCTGAGGAGATAGATTGTGTGCTGATTTTTCATAAACCTATTGTAATACACGCTATATTTTGAGCAAATAATTTGAACAAAACACCCTTGAGACGCCTTTTTATGGACTGTCTCATTTGTCTCATTTTTCCTCTAAATGACCCCAACCCACTTGCCCTAGACCTCCTTATGAAAGGACCCCCAAAGACCCCCAAAGAACTGCTACAATTTGGTTCCGGATGTCACATGCTCAGCCAATCGGAACATTTTGGTCGCTGGCGCAGAACGCGCCAGCCTTTTCGTGCTTCGTACCGCACCGTTTTGTCTTGTAGAATCCAGTTCGAGCCGATCTTTTTGAGAAATGTTGGCAATTCCTGTTTATGTGAATCCGATAGGTACTTTTTGGCATCCTGACTGGATATTATGAGTTCTCGTATTGGTTCGAGACGATCATCTCCTTTGTGTGCGCTCTTGGTAATTTTCTGCTCGATGTCGTGCTTGCGATTGAGCAGTGCATTTTTCTTCTGTACGTATGCAGTACGATCTATGCCAGCTTCAAGGTGAAGATCGAGCAGTGTATCGAGCTTTGCTTCAATTATTACTTTTTCACTTTCAAGAGAGCGCACAGTTGACCAATGATCAGAGGTTGATAGTTTCTTTTCTCTATCAAGTTCTATAAGCATGTTCTCCGCCCAATCATCTGGCAACGTTACCTGTTCGACTATATCGCGCACCTGCTCAAGTAGTGTCTCCTCACGCAAATACTTCTCGTCACATTTGCCCTTCTTCTTAGTACAGCGATAGTAAATATATCCTTTCTGCCGTTCGGCGGTAATTGCGCAGGCGCAGCATCCGCAGGTCATGCATCCCGAGAAAAGGTACTCGTGCTTTCGTTTTCTTTTCTTTCTGGCTCTGCCTGCTATCACCATTTGTACTTCGTCGAACAGGTTTTTGCTGATGATCGGCTCATGCGTACCCTCGTAGAGTTCACCTTTGCGCGTAATCATTCCGTAGTAAACAGGATTTTGGAGCATTCGATGCACACTGGAAATGGAGAGCACATTCTCTTTGTGACTACGTAGTCCAATTTCTTTCAGTGCTTTTGCCAGTGTGCGAAGCGAATGATCACCGGATGCAAACAGTTTAAAAGCTTTGCGGATAAGTGATGCGCGTTCGCTATCAACTTCAATTAGTTTCGTCTTGAGGTTGTTTATGTACCCGACAGGCGCAAGTGCGGGCCACTCTCCGCACCGTAGCTTCTGGCGTATGCCGCGCTTCACGTTCTCGCTCAAATTATCAACGTAGTACTTACTCTGTCCAAAAGCGATATTGAGCATAAACTTTCCCTGTGGCGTACTCTCGAACCAGAAGCTGCTGAATTTCAGGCTCTTGAGTGCTCCCGTATCCAATAGGTGAATAATGCGTCCTCCGTCTACGGAATTACGCGCAAGACGGTCAGGATGCCAAGACAAGATGCCCTGTGCCTCTCCTCGTTCGACGGCTGCCAACATTTCGGCGAAAACGATTCGCCCCGGTTCTTTTGCGGTTTTGGCTTCCTCGAAGGAAGCCGCGATTTCCAGCTGCTCTTTTTCTGCAAGGTCGCGCAGTTCGCGTAACTGTGCCTCTATTGATAGGATCTGCCGATCCTCAGACTCCGACGATTTACGTGTGTAGATGAAGTACTTCATATGAACGTACATGGAAAAAATCGAAAAAATGTGTGTGCGGTGTATGCCGCGGCATACGACAAAACAAAACGGTGCGATGGGAAGCGAAAAAAGGCTGGCGTGTTCTGCGCCAGCGACCAAAATGTTCCGATTGGCTGACGTTGCTGAACAAAATACGAACCGACCTTCGCTAAAGCTACGGTCGGCAGGCGGAATTGTAGCCCGACGGGGCGGCGGTCGCAAAAATTCGCGCGCCCGACCGCCGCCCTCCCTCCAAAACGACCCGCTTGCCGGCCATAGCCGCTGCGACGGCTGGC
>JAHISE010000160.1 GCA_018818235.1 Patescibacteria group bacterium | reverse complement strand
TTGGATAAGGGAAGTATGGAACCAGATGCCTGTCACTGTGTCTTATCGGTATACCTCAATGGAAATCCATAGAAACTGCTATAGAAAGCCGAAAAACCAGCTCAGATTATTTTCCCCCCTTAAGAAATGGTGAAACTCCAAATTGTAACAGATTGAAATAATTGGAATACTGGAATACTTTGGAATATTGGAATACTGGGTATGACATTATTAGTGAGGCCCAATATTCCAGTATTCCAATATTCTATCACACCGTCATCACCTCCTCTTCCTTCTTCTTCATACTCTCTTCGATCTTTTCATTCGCTTCTTTAACAGCCTTATCCAATTCCTCCAAAAGAGTGTATCTGACATCCTCATCCTTTTCCTGATCTTTGATAGCATCGTTAACATCCTGACGCTGTTGACGAACAGAAATTCTGGCTTCCTCCGAAAGCTGATGAACAACCTTCTTAATTTGCTCACGACGTTCCTCTGTCATTGGTGGAAGATTCAGTCTGAGCACAATTCCATCATTAACAGGAGTAGCACCCAGATCTGCTTTGGTAAGCGCACGCTCAACATCCTGCAAAACCGATCTGTCCCATGGCTGAATAACTATGGACCTGGCATCCTCAATTGTAATTCCTGCAAGAGCCTTAAGAGGTTGTACCTGTCCATAGGCCTCAACCGATACTCCTTCTATAAGAGCAGCGCTGGCACGACCTGTTTGCAACTTGGCAAATTCACCGTGGAGGTGAGCAATAATCTTCTCTGTTTCTGATTTAAAGTTTTCGATTCTGGAGTCAGCCATTTGGAATATTGGAGTAATGGAATAATGGAATACAAAAAGTCTAGCAATCAATATGCCAACATTCCAGTGCGATTATTGGAATACTGGAATACTGGGGATGCTTATAATAGTGAGGCCCAATATTCCAGTATTCAAATATTCTAATTTACGAGGCCCAATATTCTATTATTCCAATATTCGAATTTACCCATGAACTAGCGTCCCCACATCCTCCCCCGTAGCAGCCTTTAGCAAATTCCCCTTATCCTTATAATTAAACACTCTGATCGGTAGCTTCTGATCCTGACAAAGACTGAAAGCAGCCTGATCCATAATATTCAAATGCTTTTCCATAGCTTCCTGATATGTAAGCTGATCATACAAAACCGCATCTTTATGCTCATCAGGATCTTTATCATAAATACCATCCACATTTGTAGCCTTCAGCAATATCTCGCAACCAAGCTCAAGAGCACGCAATGCTGCGGCTGAATCTGTAGTAAAATATGGATTACCTGTTCCTCCTGAACAAATTACAATTCTGCCCTTCTCCAGATGCCTTAGTGCTCGGCGCCTTAAATATGGCTCGGCAAGTTGAGGTACATCAATTGCGCTGCAAACACGCGTATGCTGTCCGCTTTTTTCCAGCGCTGCCTGTAGTCCCACACCGTTCATAATAGTCGCAAGCATACCCATAGCATCACTTGCTGTACGCTCTATCCCACTTGCTTTGGTATCCCTATATCTCCAGATATTGCCTCCTCCAACAACAATCGCCACCTGTATGCCCTTATCTGATACGGCCTTAATAGAATCGGCAACCTCCATCAAAATGCTTTGATTTAGACCTGTACTGTCCGGTTTACATAAAGCCTCTCCGGAGAGCTTTATCATGATTCTTTTGTACTTCATCCTTAGTATTATAGAGCTAAATTTTGTCTTATTCAAGCCATTTTAAATAAATCTGGTTAGTATTTGATATACGTTTGCTTTTAACTTATATAGGTACTACATTTAGGTAAATTTTCCAATTATCTATATGAATAATTTATACAAAACATTTGTTGACCGGGCAGCTGAAGATATTGCAGCATCCAGCAGTGATACACCTGTAGATATAGATAAATTAATAGAAAGACTCAGAACAGATCTTACACAAGCAGTCTGCGAAGCAACCAAAAGATTAGAAACCGATAATCCTAGTCCAGTCACATTAGATGAATATAAGAGACTATGTAAAGCATTAGTAGAAGACACCCTCTATACCTGGCGAGCTTTTGCACTTGATTTTATTATCTGGCTAAAAGAAAACAGGAATGATTTGTTTGTTGTATTGAAAAACGAATATCAACCTAATTTGGAAACAGAAGGTGGAGCAGATGAAGCCCTGGGATGCTTTGACGGACATATGCTCGGCGGCAGTATAGATGAAACCAATGAAATTTTAATTGAGTTTATAAATCAGCATAAAAAAGCTCTAAGAAACGTTAGGGAAGCTATTGATGAACTTGAGGATGAAGACGATAATCAATAATTCCCTTGATTCATTCTGGCTTGCCACGAGCTTGTCGAATGGTACTCCGGCTTCGTGCGCGAAATCCGTAGCAGATACTTGCATTCTGCAGAATAATCCTGGTACCCCGGACAGGGATCGAACCTGTGACCTACAGCTTAGAAGGCTGCCGCTCTATCCAACTGAGCTACCGGGGCATGGATAACATTGTATAAGGTTCCCAAAGGGAATAATGAACGAGCTACTCGTCCCGCACCTGAA
>JAHISE010000159.1 GCA_018818235.1 Patescibacteria group bacterium | reverse complement strand
TTAACACATGATCCACCGGAACATGAATCTGTTGTGCAAGAATCTCCATCGTTACAGTTCTTTTGAGTATTAACACATGATCCATTTGAACATGAATCTGTAGTACATGAATCTCCATCATCACAATCCTTTGATGTATTAACACATGATCCACCGGAACAAGAATCGGTTGTACATGAATCTTCATCATCACAATCCATTGATGTATTTACGCATGATCCATTTGAGCATGAATCTGTAGTACATGAATTTCCATCATTGCAATCCATAGCTGTATTAACACAAGAACCACCACTGCATGAGTCTGTTGTACATGAATCATCATCATCACAATTCTTTTGTGTATTTACGCATGATCCACCGGAACATGAATCTGTTGTGCAAGAATCTCCATCGTTACAGTTCTTTTGAGTATTAACACATGATCCATTTGAACATGAATCTGTAGTACATGAATTTCCATCATTGCAATTCATTGATGTATTTACACAGGAACCACCACTGCATGAGTCTGTTGTACATGCATTGCCGTCATTGCAATTTACTCCTTCGCATGGATCATCGGTATCAATATCTGTATCCATGTCTATGTCCATATCCATGTCAACATCCATATCCATGTCCATGTCCATATCCATATCCATTCCATCCATACCACATTCAAGTGCTACCACAACATGAGCAACTGCGAGATAACCATAATCAATTGCTGTAAGATGCAAAGAATGACTTCCTAAGTCAAGAGGTCCTATGCTTGTCCCGAAACGTAATGTACAACCACCATTGGTAACATTATCAAAATTCTCTCCATCCAAAGATAAATCTAGTGAGTTATCTATCATACCTGACACAACCAAAGTGCACTCATATTCAGTAACATTAAAATTAACAACATGCTCAACTGTTGCTCCAAGTCCAAACTCATCGCAGTTTTCTTCAAATCCTCCAGCGGCTTCAAGTTGAGCAGTGCACCTTGCCCCCCCGTCTCCACAATAGTAACGACCCCATTCAAACAAAATATTATCACCTCCCGATAGGTCTCCTCTAATTTGCGAATTCAGTCCTTGATTTCGGTTTTCACTCACCACAACAGCAACTGATACAAAAAATACTACTGTTAACCCAAGCAATGCTTTTAGTCCGGATAGATGCATAATTAAGAATTATCTTATCAAGTAATGTAGTGAATAGGGAAATCGATTTGGTTGCAGTTTGTTGGTTTTGTTGAGATTGGGGAGGGTAGAGATAGTCCTCAAGAAAACGTTTACTCGTTGCTACGTTGCTACGTTGCTACGTTGACATGAAACAACCCTCGATACTGTCTAACTTAGCAACTTATCAACCTAGCAACGTATTTATTACTTTTTTCTTTTCCGTGAAAACGCCCATCCTCCCGCAGCTCCGATTGCGATAACGGCAACCACAAAACAATCCATCTTAAACGTAAAGATTGATTTATTTACACATTCATGTGTTACGCTAAAGTTATCAATAATGGACAATGCAAGCATTCTCATTGCAGAAGATGACTCCGTGCTTAGAGAAGTATATTCAAAGAAATTTACTCTATCCGGATACGAAATACGAACCGTCACAAATGGTGAAGAAGCTATTAAGGCAATAGAAGAAAAAGCTCCGGATATATTGATTGTTGATCTGAACATGCCTGTCCTTGACGGTTTTGCGGTTATGGAAAAATACCCTCAGGAAAAAAGGGGGTTCCCCATATTGGTACTTACCAACTTTGGTAATCCTCAAAACAAAGAGCGTGCGATGAAACTTGGAGCCAATGATTATTTTGTAAAGAATGAGATGACTATTAAATCATTGCTGGAAATGGTAGATAATCTTTTGAAGGCGAAAAAGATGTGGAATAAATAGTTCAAAAAATATTGAAGAATTGATGGTTAATAATTTTTTTGTATTAACTGTTGAATGGTTAAATGCAGGGACTTTTTTTTAAATCCCAAATCCCAAAACACAAATCCCAAATGTGATTTATTGTGTTAGTCATAACACCAAGTTGCATTTTAAATGATACTAATATTGAATCCCCCTCACACTTCGACATTACTCAGTGTGGCCAACAATCTTGTTGCAAGTAATATCTATGAGTGACCATGAGTCATATCGAATAGCAACCCTACCCTCTCCCCCGTCGATAACCCCCTCACCCCGAAATTCGGAGGGAGGGAGATAAGGAAAAGTAAATTAGAAATTTCATATTAATAGAAATATCGGATATTAGTACTGTTTTAAATGCTAATTAGTATAAGATTATTGAGCTTATTATTCGTAATAATTGATACGCCCACTCTTTATAATAGAACCTGAATAGATAATAAGTTTTATACTGTATTCAACATTAGAAAACTAGTTCGGATTTTTTGTGTTTTGGTATTTGTTTTTTGGGATTTGGGATTTATAATTCGGTATGCTATTTTTCCCTCAACATTTGGCATTGATCCATGTTTACCCATCAATAAATTGATATACACACAAATATTACTGTCAAATATCCAAAAAACATGATAAAATGTTATGATAGTACCCATGAGTATCTTCCTTGCCATCTTAGTTGTAATAATCCTCGCCGGAGGCATTCTTTGCACCATGTGGTTATCACGAATGACAGTGGAATGGAAACGGCAAAGAGATCTGGTCTTTTTGCAGTTACTGGTACCAAAAAAGGAGAGTAAAGAAGACAAAGAAGTCGAGTCTGAACAGTTTTCCACGGGTAAAGATTTTCGCGAAGTGTTGGGAGTAATGGATCATCTTTTCGAAGGATTGCACGGAGTTTACTTATCAAGAATAGAAAGGTTTTGGCACGGCCAACCGTTCTTTTCGGTTGAATATGCGGCGCTTGCAGGTGAGATACTTCTCTATGTCGTATGCCCACGCAAGCTTGCACCAATGATTGAAAAGCAAATTACGGCTTTTTATCCGGACACCATTATTGATGAAGTTGAAGATTACAATATTTTTACCGAAGAATCGGTTGTTGCCGTTCAGCCTCTTCTTGCTTCCAAAAATTTTACTTCGGTGTTCAAAACTTACCAACAGCTTAAAAGTGATCCTTTCAACAACATAACAAATGCATTTTCCAAACTAAAAACTTCGGAAGGTGCGGCAGTACAGATAGTACTCAAACCTGTGAAATCCGGCTGGCAGAAAAAATTGCAGAAAGAAGCAGCAGCATTAATCAATCCGAAAAAGAAAAGTGGCAAATGGTGGAATCCGGTAACTTGGCTAAGCGCAGCTTTTGGAATAATTACTTCAGGTGATGACATAAGTGATTTTAAATCAGATGAACAGTCAACCGGAGAAAGAGTTTCTCAGATGGCTGAAGATTACTCAAAATCTGTTGATGAAAAAGCCGGACAAACCGGCTTCCAGTGTGTTATAAGACTTGTGGCATCAGCAGATTCACAACCACGTGCGAATTCTCTTATCGAGGAAATTGTCGCTGCATTCGGTCAATTCAACAGTATCCGCGGAAACAGATTTCGCCGTCCCAGATTTGTACAAACTAATCGGGTTATTGAACGTTTTATACGACGCTCTCCACGCAGAACATGGAGACAAGCTTGTCTTTCGCCCAAGATGTTACTTGGAGCGAGCGAGCTTACGGGGCTATTTCATCTGCCGAACATCAAATACAACAAAGTTGAAACCATCAAATGGCAAAACTTCAAAGTAGCCGCAGCTCCAAAAGATCTTCCGAAAGAAGGATTGTTACTTGGCACTAATTCCTACCGTGGAGACAAAAACAAAGTCTTTATGAAGAACGAAGATCGATTCCGGCATTTGTACATTATTGGACAGACAGGAACTGGTAAATCTTCGATAATGCAGATTATGGCTCGACATGATTTCCACAATGGAAAAGGTCTTTGTGTTGTGGACCCTCATGGTTCATTGGTGGAAGATCTGCTCCCATATATCCCTCGCGAACGCGCAGATGATGTTATCTACTTTAATCCCGCTGACACCGAACGTCCGATGGGCCTTAACTTACTGGAAGGAAAGAGCCCCGAAGAAAGGGATCTTATCGCACTGGATGCAATGAACATGATGGTGAAGATGTTCGGAAATGAAATCTTTGGGCCGCGAATTCAAGACTACTTCCGTAACGGTTGTCTGACTTTGATGGAAGATGAAGAAGAAGGTGGTGCTATTACAGATCTTGTTAAACTCTTTACGGATGAAGAATGGCAAAAATACAAAGTATCAAAAGTTCAGAACCCAATAGTAAAATCATTCTGGGAAAAACAAATGGCTCAAACTGGACAACGCGAAAAACAGGAAATGATCCCATATTTTGCCGCTAAATTCGGTCAGTTCTATACGAACAGATTGATCCGTAACATTGTTGGCCAAACCAAGAGTGCATTTGATATTTCCGAAGTTATGAATTCAGGAAAGATCCTTTTGGTTAATCTGTCCAAAGGTCTTGTCGGTGACATCAACTCGCAACTTCTTGGCATGATTTTTGTGAATAAGATACAAGTTGCTGCCATGAGACGACAAAGACAAAGTAAGGATGAGCGAAACGACTTCTTCCTGTATATTGATGAATTCCAGAACTTTGTAACAGACTCAATCGAATCAATTCTTTCTGAGGCAAGAAAATATCGTCTTGGACTGATCCTCGCTCATCAATACATAGACCAATTGGAAAAAGATGATCGCCTTTCTGGTAAAACAAACCTAAAAGGAGCGATCTTCGGAAACGTCGGAACAATGATGTTCTATAAAATCGGTCCTCAGGATGCGGAGGTTTGCGCAAAGGAAATGGCACCGGTCTTCTCCGAACAAGACCTTGTAAACATGGATGCGTTTAAAGGATCTATGAAGTTGTGTATTGATGGTAAGCCTTCCAGACCTTTCTCTATAGAGGTCCCTCGTCCATGGTTAGACACAACTTATCCAAAGGATCCACAGGCAGCAGAGGCATTTAAGCAATTGAGTAGACTTACTTATGGAAGACAGAAGGAATTCGTGGATAGGGAGATACTGAGACGCATAGGATAATTTAAGACACTTAAAATTGGATAAATACGTTTATTCGTTAATTAGTATCTTTGTTTATTCGTACACAAGTGCGACTCGATATTTTACGAATTAACGAATCAACGAATACACGAATTAACGTATATACTCCGTTTATATTGAAGATATCATCTCTATAGACTGTTAAATTGATTTATGTTATAATTACACATGACAAACTGTACCTTACATCAAAGCATACTTTGAACAAAACAAACAAACCATTGGTACTAACAGCAATAGCAGTCTCCATTTCCATAATGGCAGCTGCATTTATTACAAGCAGCAAAATCAATAATGCAAAAAATCTTGCAAGCCTGGTTGTAAACACCAAAATTCCTGTTGCCTATTACTCATTCGAAAACCATTTGCTAACTTCGGTTGGCAGAGCTGACGCAGGAGTTGTAAGTGGAAAACCGGAGTTTGTTCAAGGGTTTTCCAAACGAGGACTAAAACTGAGCAAAGGTGACAGTATAAAAGCCAAGAGCAGTTATATGGATCTTTCCCCCGTTCAGGCGGTTGGGAGAATTACAATCAGCTTTTGGATAAAAGCAGATGAATTAAATCCCGATTATTTCTTAATTCATAAGCTTGATAATAAACAAAATGGCTACAGAGGATTCGCAGTAACTGGTAACGAGAACGGTATCGATTTCTGGTCAGGAGGACTTGGAGGCAATTTGTGGACAAAATGTGAAATCGATAATTTTATTGGAAAATGGCACAACATAATACTTACTACAAAAGCAAACGATACACAAAAGATATACGTTGATGGTAACTATTGCGCGGGAGGCAAAACTGGATCGCGCGGGATTGCGAGCGAGAGTGATCTGCTTATTGGAAGCCCGAATGGATTCAGTGGAATCATTGATGAATTGAAGATATGGAAAAGAGAATTGAGCAGCGAGGAAATAAGACTGATAAACGGAATTACCAGAGGAATGGCAAGAAAAACGCCCGTTCATCCCTTCGGTGTACATTCGGCAGGATATCAAACAAATGAAGTCAATGACCTGAACGCAGGCAGAAGAGTGATCCTAAGAAATGATGTATTGGTTAACAACTGGGATTCGTATATCCCAATGCTGGATAAGATAGTGAGTGATACCACTCAAGACGTAATATTCACATTCGTACCTTCTGATAAATTTAATGAGAATATGGAGTACTTCATGCCAACAGGAGATGGTTTGGAAAAATGGAAAACCGCAGTCGGCAGAATAGTGGAACGTTACGACGGTCTTGATAATGATTTTGGATGCACCATTCGCTCAGAAGATGACTGTTACAAACCATGGGATAATCTGGCTCCAAAAGATCCCCTAAAACTGCAAAAACATCCTATTCATAATTGGCAGATTACAAATGAACCTCTTAAACATATTTTGAGTTCTAAAACCAAAAGCCTTGCACCAATCAATGAAATCACGACTCATATCAGAGAAATGGAAACGATAATAAAAAAGCATGATCCACGAGGAAGGATAATTTCAGGCGGACTTACGGGGCTTCATTTACTCGCACCTCTGGATGGATATTATAAAACTCCACAATTCGAATTCGGAGACAATGATTGTGAATATCTGCCAATGGCAGTTGATCAGATAGATAAGTCCAGAAAAGCATTTCTTGAATCACATAAGACAAGGACTTTGGAATTTCTTCGTCAAACCGCACCATATTTCGACGTAATCGATACACATATATACATTCCAACCAATCCGGAAGAATTGAATGAAATAATGAATTGGCTCAAAGATTCATTAAAGAAAGTGGGGATTGAAAATAGACCGATATGGTCACTGGAATCAGCATCACCATTCTACTTCTATCCATTATTGGGGATCAGAAGACCCAAACATTGTACGAATAATGTGTTGCCTACCGATACAACAATCCATTCCGAGCACCTGATTAAACTTTTCGCAATAGGACTCTCGAACGGAATAGACAAAATGTTCTACAGCTCACTGATGCCGCAAAGCGAGATGCATACTCCTTACGAAAGACTTGCACTGCTTGATCCTTATTTAACTGTCAACGGAATTCCGATCAAAAAATCCGCTTATCATACCTATAAAATAATGAGTGAAAAACTGACAGGTGTTGAAAGTGTTGAAAGGGTTAAAGATGGAATATATATATTCACTTTCAAAAACAAAGGACCTGTGATAATTGCATGGTCACCTACCGGAGATCTGGAAACCATAGACTTATCCGAGCATTTTAAAGTTAAAAACGTAAATGTAACACATCTATATACAGAAAATGATAACCAAAACAATCCTGTAAGAATAAATTCGGAGATAAGATCCGCCAACAATATTGTACTAAATGAAGTGCCGGTATTTGTGGAATGAATGAAATTATGAGCTTATTAGAAATTATGATTTTCTGAATATCAGAATCCGGCCGAAGGCGGAATCCGATTACTTGAAGCTGTCGATTTTCACATTTAATGCTTTTCAATTGCCCATAAATATCAAATGGATTCCGGATTCCGAAACTTAATAGAAACACTATTTCATCATAATCAAGTGAAAAACCTGTGCCACGCACCTCTGCTACTCTCCGGTGCTGAGCACAGAGTAAGGGGTAATCAACTTATTGATATACCTCTTTTAATCATTTCTTCAACTTCATTGTTTGCATTAAAATAATCAAAGTGAACGCTTGGATGTTCATTTTGAAATACACGAAAAACTTCGTCTACGAATGCCTGACCAACAGATTCAACATCCTTAAAATCTAATATGACTGTCTTAAATTTATCCAATCCCATTAACAATCTCTTAGCTTGCGACCTTGATACATGCGGATCTCTTGGATCAGAACTCAGGGCAACGGCAACAATTGTTTTCCCAAATCCTATTTCTTGATCCGCATATTTGTCCATAACTTCTTTCGGAGTTTTTCTCGAATCAAGTGAAACAATCATTCTTATACCTGTTCCCTGCCCAAAACTTTCTTTCTTTTCAGAAGACAAAAACCAATCTTCATTTTTAAATGAATAATACAAATCACTTGAAAGAATGGAAAAATCATCAAATATTCTTGAAGTAAAGAATATACCTTCTCCGGTATGTTTTGAGGGATCGGTAGTAAATTTACCTTTTGATAGATGGAGAATAGATTCCTTAATTGATAGCAAATGCAAAGCATTTTGAATTTTTTCAAAAATGCCAATGCCATTATCCATAATTGTAAACTCGACATTTTTTTCACTAATTTTTACTTCAATAAAGACAGTGGAACCCTCTGAATGCTCTATCGCGTTATTTAGTATTTCAGTGAATCCATAATTGCAAATTCTATATATGTTCTCCGGATATTTTATGATCATCTGTTTAATATATTTCGTCCAAACCTGATCTTCAGCCAACTCCGGTGTTAAAACTAAAGAAAACTGAATATACTTACCATCAGTCAAAAAATATCGAGTGGACCTTGTTCTGCCGACTTGAAGCAAATTCCCCTTTCTAACTTCCCTTTTTACAAACTCATGTGCTCGTTGTCTGGATATACCAAATTTACCTGAGATTATTGAAACAATATCTCCAGAGTGCTCCTCAACTTCGCTAAGGATAAATTCGCCAATATCAGTCCTTCCTACTGCCATATACATATTGTAAACCCCCAAATAGAACTTTGTAAACCCCCAAATTGGACTTTGTAAAGCCCCTCTGACAACTATTG
The DNA here is from genome assembly GCA_018818235.1 of Patescibacteria group bacterium. Classification (GTDB taxonomy): domain Bacteria; phylum Patescibacteriota; class Gracilibacteria; order Peribacterales; family Peribacteraceae; genus UBA2144. The sequence continues at coordinate 2,480 of JAHISE010000159.1, read as the reverse complement.
TAAAGTGCAAAATATACATATTGTAATCCTCAAATTGATGGATTGCTCACTTGACCCTGCTTTTTGTTAGGCTTTAGCCCATAAGCATGGTTTTTGTGCAAAGCCAGTGAGCACTCACAAATTGACCACTTGAATACTTCTCCTATTAATGGTATAATATACTTGTATTTACACACATACATACTATGAAAAAGAAAAATCAAAACCATCAAACTTTTGTTGGAGTAGTAGTCGGACTGGCCATTGGTACTGTAATGGGAGCAAGCGCAATCCAAATATCTCAGCAATTGGCATTTATCGGAATCAATCCTAACTTTGCCAAATCAGCAGCCCCGATAAATCAGGTTGATTCTTACGAGGATTATGAACCTGGTGATTTTGTATTATCCCAACCCCGCATACAAAATAGAATCTCCGACCAAGGATCGGTTGAAAAATGGAGAGATGTTACTTACACACGAAAGTTACCCGTACAGTGCAGACAATATTCAGGAGCACGCTTGTCCAAATGCATTGTGGAAGACCGTGATAACAATGTGAATTATCAACCTGCACAAACAATAAATCCTTACGAATAATCACTTAATTATTAACAATCATTCAAATGAAAGATCAAAACAGAGTCGTTGTCGGAGCACTTATAGGAGTAATAATCGGCGCTTTGATCGGAGCAGGATTCACTCATTACAATCGAACAGTTGCATTTATGGGAATAAATCCTGAGTTTGCAAAACAAATGGAATCACTTCGCACAATCGATCCAGATGACCCAAAATACAGATCGGATGTATATAATCCAATCGAGTTTGATGAACGTGATACAATTCATTACGCACCGAGTTACACTGGATCAGAGGAGTGCCGACAATTCAAAATGCCGGGCCCCAGATACACAGATTGTATAATGAAGGATCAGAAGGTGTTGCCGACGCCTTTGCCGTACGAGGATAAGTCCGGTGAATAGGAAGGGTAATATTAGCCTCAGAAGCAATTGGCAGATTGGCAATTGGCTAATTGTTGCTGTTATACTGCTTTTAGTTAATAATTCCGAAAAATTCACTGTGCTTTTATTATGCAATCTCGTACTCCATAGCCATTAGAAATAGATTTGTTAATAATTAATGAGTCCTCAAGAACCGGAATTATTTAGGCGAAGGGGTATAACTAAGAATACTGGCCAACTGCCAATTGCCAATTAGCCAATTGCTCTCAGGTTTCTTATATTTACAAGCACCTCAACTTATGTTATAATATAACCAACACAAACATTTATTTCCTTACCCATACCCACCATGAAATGCCAGAACAATTTGGTCGTTTCAGCTCTCGTCGGTGTTGTAATTGGAGCACTGATGGGTGCCGGTACTATGCAGTACGCCCAGTTCCTCTCATACAGTGGCTCCGATCCAAATCTAGCCAAAGAGAGTATGTTCGTACCACACCAAATCGAAAGGTTTGATGGTTTAGCACCGACTACTCGTAGTCTTCGCACAGGCGAAGGGACACAACCGGAATCTCTGGATTTCGTGAATCCTCAGGGCCAATGGAAAGGTGCTGCAGAAGCAGAACCTTCCGTAATTGACGCTGAAGGCTGTGACCGCTTCGGTGAAGGCAAAGAATATTCAGCCCGCCGAGCCAAGTGCATAGTTGAAGAGCGCGAAAACGGTATTGAATATCAGGAGTGGCAGATGCTACCTCCTCAGTAAATAATAATCACTAGTCGGAAGAGGATGACTTTATGAGTCATCCTCTTTTAGTTAAGTTGGGAAGGTTGGGAAGGTTGGGAAGGTTATTTATGCATTTGGTGCATTTATGATTTGCTGTAATAAATATGAAACCTTGTTGACCTGATTCAATAATTTTTCATATTGTTCTTTTTTTAAAAAGTTTAGATCTAATGCTAATTCTAGAAAATTATCCACTTCTGCCGCAGATGAGTATGCTCTCTCATAATAAAGCTTTCTATGTGGCTGCGTTCGCATTTGTGACCCCTCTGCTATTTGAGCTCCAATTGAGCTTGATGCATTCTTTAGCTGCTTTGTAATTCCATATAATTCAGACTGAGGAAATGAAATAGTAATTTTATATATCATTTTTGTTAGGCAATGAGCCTCCTGCCATACAATCAATTTTCGAAATCCTTTCATATATTTTGTACCACTCATGTGTACATATGTACACCTATTTACATGCAATAACAAATTAATTCTAATAACGACCTAACCTTCCTAACCTTCCTTACCTTCCTGACCTCCCCCACCTCCCCCACCTTCCCAACCTTCCCTACCTCCAAATACATCCAACAACCTACTATATAACAGTAACTGCTCACTGACCCCGCAGGCTTAAGAAGCCCATTTACACTGAATCTGTCGATAGGCTTGGTAGAAGTTGGTCTGAGTTTCTTTGCACTGCCACCATGTTGTGAAGCAAACAGAGAGCAGAATACTCATGGCATCCGCTCCTTTTGGACTCTTGGA
>JAHISE010000158.1 GCA_018818235.1 Patescibacteria group bacterium | reverse complement strand
TACCGCGTGGGCTTGCCCCGCGGTAGTTCATTGTTTCATCTGAGCGCCGTTTGTCATCATCGATGATGAATAATGTTGGCATTGGAGTATCCAATTTACTGTGAAATGATTCAATTGCAAGTGGAAAGTGGTGTTTGCTCTGGTGGAGGCTGCGGTCGGTTTTGTACTTTCAGCCTCATCCCCCCAGCTCCCCTCTCCCGAGTCTCTCCCTCTCCCCCGGCCCCTCTCCCGATGGGAGAGGGGAGCTCTGCTATTGGAGAATTCAAAGCTTGTTCGACCTCACCCCCGGCCACTCTCCACACCGCTCCGCCTGGCATATCTCACATGTGAGACGTGCCCTGGCACGTCAGTCATGACTGACGTGCCCTGCCCACTGTGGATAGGGGAGCTCTGTTATTGGAGAAATCAAAGTTTGTTCTCTCCAATTCCTAGGTTCCCCCTCTCCCTTCGGGAGAGGGGGCTAGGGGGAGAGGGAGATCCGTGGAAAGTACATTCTGGGGCATCTTCGAGGGACCGGGGGGAGAGGTCGGTTATGACATCTGCGAAGGCAGAGGTCAGTGCTATAATATCAACATCATGAAAATTAAAGTGATCTACACCACATCGCCTGCTGCGGCAGATCTATATGCTATTATTACTAATATTTAGATATGAAAGTTCAAGTGATATATACGACATCGCCTGCTGCGGCAGATCTATATGCTATTATTACTAATATTTAGATATGAAAGTTCAAGTGATATATACGACATCGACCGGCAATACCGAACACGTCATCGGGGTTCTTCGAAAACATCTGGAGAACCAAGGAACAGAAGTATCGTCAGTACTTGCCGAAGAAGCTCGGGGCGAAGATTTATTAAAAGGAGACATACTCATCCTTGCTTCCGGCACATGGAACACCGGAGGATCGGAAGGTCAGTTACACATAAGGATGAATGCTTTTCTTAAAGGGGAAGCAAATGATATCGATCTTGCAGGAAAGGAAGTGGCAATAATTGCGCTTGGGGATGAACGATATCACTTTACAGGACGCGCCACTGAGCATCTTATTCAGTTTGCCATTAATCACAACGGGAAACTGTGCGGCTCTCCTTTGTTGATAGTTAACGATCCGATCGGGCAGGAAGAGAAGATTGTTAAATGGAGTGATAAGCTTGTGGGGGTTTTAGAGTCTAAGATTTGATATTTATCGGTTTCTGGTTTCTGGTTTTTTGTTTTTGGTTAGGCAAAACTTTGATCAATTAACGGAATCAGAACTAAAAACCAGAAACTAGTTAACTAATAAACTAATCTACGATAATCTTCATGCCTTCAATAATATGAAAAGAACTTCAATCAAAATTGTCGGCGCGCAAGGGCATAGTTCGACAGAGCTCACCATGACCTCGCGTGCGTTGTTATTATTCACACTATGAATAGGATTGCTATTAAAATTACCGGGGCGCAAGGTCAAGGAGTAAATTCCGTTGGAGAGATGGTGGGGAAAGGCTTAAAAAGAGCAGGGTACTGTGTATTTGGTTTGCGTGAATATATGTCAGTGATAAAGAATGGCCATTCAAGTTATCAGCTTGATATTAGTGACGATGAGGTCAGGAGTTCGCAGGAGAAAGCAGATGCTGTTGTTACATTCAATCATCATGGAATACTTAAAAATCTCCGTGATCTTAAATCAGGAGGAATTCTTTTGCACCAAACACCTCAATGGAAGTTTGGTGAAGATGATCGGAAGTTTATTAACGAAAATGAAATCAAAGTTATATATCTTCCGACCGAAGTGATTTTAAAAAAGTTGGATGCTGCTCCGGTACTTGGCAATGTTCTGATTACTTCGGTTGTCTGGTCTATGCTGGGGCGTCCATTGGACGAACTCAAAGAACTTGTACGTGAGCAGTTTGGGCACAAAAAGAATTTGCTAGAACTAAATTTTAAATGCATAGAAGAAGGGGCTATGTTCAAAAATGATAATGCTGCGGGAATCTCGATCACACTTCCTCCGGTCAATGATAAATGGAAGGATAATCTGTTTATTTCCGGAAGTCAGGCAATGGGATTGGGAGTAATAAATGCAGGATGCAGGGCATTTTTCAGTTATCCGATGACACCTGCTTCACCGGTAATGTCATTCATTGCAGATATGCAGGGAGAATCAAAAATGCTTGTAAAACAGGCGGAAGATGAGATTACGGCGGCACAGATGATGGTAGGTGCGATGCATATGGGAACGCGTGCTGCGACTGCGACATCGGGCGGAGGATATGATCTGATGACTGAGACAATTTCTATGTGCGGAGTATCCGAAACTCCCGCTGTGTTCATATTGGCACAACGTCCCGGTCCGGGGACAGGGCTTCCTACATGGTCAGCCCAAGGCGATCTGCTTATGGCCGCGAGCGCGGGGCACGGTGAATTTCCACGGCTTGTAATGAGTGTAAGTGATGCCGAAGACTCGTTCAGTTTAATGATGGATGCGTTTAATTATGCGGAAGAGTATCAGATGCCGGTGACGGTGCTAACGGAGAAGCATATTGCGGAATCGTTGTTTACGACTGATAAGTCACTAGTCACTCGTCACTCGTCACTAGTCAAAAGAGGTAAGTTGGTGATTGATGAGGAGGGATTAAATGCTCTTAAATCAACGGACAGATATTCGCCCAGTGTTTCGGATGGAATTTCTGCACGCTGGTTGCCGGGAAGCGAAGCTCCGACTTATTGTGCACAAAGTTATGAACACAGTGCAGATGGATCGTTTGATGAGAGCAGTGAAAATACGGTAGCTCAGGTTAATAAGAGGATTAGGAAGATGGAGGCTCTAAAACGCACACTTTCGGATGCCGAATTATATTCAGGGATCGGAATCCACCTTCGGCCGGAATCCGACAGTTTTGATATTTTGATAGTGAGTTGGGGAAGCAATAAGAATCCGATTCTGGATGCAATTACCGCAGCGGAGGTTGACGAACCTTTACTGCGAATTGGTTATTTGCATTACACATATCTCTGGCCTCTTAAAACAGCTAAACTCATGGAACTCTCGAAAAAGGCAAAAAGAATAATTCTTATAGAAGGAAATCGTCAGGGTCAGCTTGGGATGCTTATAAAACAAGAATGTGGTTTTGAGTTTGATGATCGTATTTTAAAATATGACGGACGTGTTTTTAGTTCAGATGAATTGGCTAGTGCTATCTCCAAAAGCGTTTAATTTTCAATTTTCAATTTCTATGATTCCTTCTAAGGCTTCTGCGCAGGATTATCACTCTGAAAACCTCTGCACCTGGTGTGATGGTTGCGGGAATTATGGAATCCATTCGGCAATCAAAAGAGCTCTGATTGAACTTGGTCTGAAACCGTATCAGGTATTGCTTTGCTTTGATGTTGGATGTCACGGAAACATGTCTGATAAATTACTCGGTTACAGATTCCACGGACTTCATGGCAGAGTAATATCATTGGCTTCGGGTGCTGCACTTGCAAATCCGGATGTGCCTGTTATTGCACTTAGCGGTGACGGAGGTTGTTTTTCGGAAGGAATAGGACATTTGGTTCATGCAATGAGATCAAACTACAATATGACATTTATTCTCCATAACAATTCGAACTACGGGCTTACAACGGGGCAGGCGAGTGCACTTACTCCAAGGGGAGAGCAGATGAACACATCTCCACTTGGAACAGTGGAAGATCCACTAAATAGCATGGACTTTATTTTTTCATTAAATCCAACTTTTGTTGCCCGCGGATTTTCCGGAAATATCCGTCAACTGACAGATATTATAAAAGCCGCAGTCAACCATCAGGGTTTTTCTTATGTTGATATTCTTCAAGGATGTCCAACGTACAACAAATTTGCCACACACGAGTATCTACTTGGTAAATGTTATGACGTTAAAGACGCAAATCACGATACATCGGATTTCAATCAGGCCAGAAAAATAGCAACCGATACATCGGAAAAAATATCAACAGGAGTTTTGTATCAGGCAAAAGGTATTCCTCATTTTTTGGAAAGGTTGGAGGCGAGGAAGGGGGTGGAGACGAGGTTGGTGGATGAAGTGAGTGAGATAAATATGGAAGATTATTTCAAAAAGTTCATGTAACTTGAGCAAAGTTACAAGTTTACTGGTTACTAGTTTTTAGTTATTGCCTGACTATGATGGAGATATTCGCACGAATTTGCGAATATTATGTGGACTCAATCAAGTCTCAAACAAGTTTTAAAATACATTTAAGTATTCAACTATTAGCGCTAATAGTTTAATAGCTCAATAGGAGTACAGGGGAGAGGGGTTGGTGTGCAAATGATACCAATTAGCATTTAAAATGGAACTAATATCGATGCTCTCATAGGAAAGAAATCTCTTATTTACTTTTCCTTATCTCCCTCCCCCCGAATTTCGGGGTGAGGGGGTTATAGAAGGGGGAGAGGATGGGTGGCCATTCGACAGACTCATGGTCACTCGCAGATATAAATCTTTTACAAGGTTTGTGGCCACTCTGAGCAAAATCGAAGAGTGACCATTCGACAGACTCATGGTCACTCGCAGATATAAATCTTTTACAAGGTTTGTGGCCACTCTGAGCAAAATCGAAGAGTGACCATTCGACAGACTCATGGTCACTCGTAGATAAAGCCCTTTTACTAG
>JAHISE010000157.1 GCA_018818235.1 Patescibacteria group bacterium | reverse complement strand
TGGTACCCCGGACAGGGATCGAACCTGTGACCTACAGCTTAGAAGGCTGCCGCTCTATCCAACTGAGCTACCGGGGCATGGATAACATTGTATAAGGTTCCCAAAGGGAATAATGAACGAGCTACTCGTCCCGCACCTGAACATAATGAATGGTGCGGGGCCGAAGCATACTTATATTTTACCTTAAAATTGACATTATCTCCATATCCACAACAGTAACTGCTCACTGACTTTGCACCAATTTGCGGGCTAAAGCCCGCAAACGTGGGTATATTGGTAACCGCGCGCTTACCTGTCGACCGTAGCCCAAAGGCGAAGGTTGAAGCGCGCGGTTACCAATATATCCAATAAGGGCTTTAGCCCGTACGAATTGCATGCTCAGTGAGCAGTCACCCACAACAAGATTAATCTCACGAATAAATCATCCCAAAAGAGTGGTGGGAGCATTAAGATACAGGATCACGAACAATCCGATCAGGATAGATACTATTCAGCATTCTTTGGATGCGATGAGGGCGTTTCTTGAAGAAGATTTATTATAATGCTCCCTTGTCTGAACCATGATTTGCATGATTAAAGGATTTTCTTGATTATAAACATGATTTGTTTGCTAAAATCATGTTAATCCCTTAATCAAGTTAATCATGGTTCAGACAATTACCTGCCCCCACTGCTCAACGGCTTTCGAGATAACAGATAAAGATCTTGCATTCTATAAGAAAGTCTCACCTGAATTTGGAGGTAAGAAATTCGATATCCCACCTCCATCCCTCTGCCCGCAATGTAGAGTACAGCGGAGAATGGCATGGAGGAATGACAGAAGTTTCTATCACCGACCATGCAGTATGTGTGGTGAGCAAATGATTTCTATTTATCCTGCTGATTCGCCTTACACTATTTATCATGCAAGCGAATGGTACGGCGATAAGTGGGATCCGATGGACTATGGAATGGAAGTTGATTTAAACAAATCATTTCTTGAGCAATTCAAAGAACTAATGCTCAAGGTTCCACGACTCGGTATGGATATTGTTAATTGTCAGAACTCTGAATACTGCAATTACTGCGGTGATGATAAAAACTGTTATCTGGATATTGCGGGAGAGGCTAATGAAGATTGCTACTACAACTTGTTCACAAAGTACTCCAAGAACTGTGTGGATAACACTTTTGCATATCACTCAACCCTTTGCTATGAATGCATACAAGTCTATAACTGCTACAACGTCAGGCACGCGATGTACATGGACGGATGCAGTGATTGTGCTTTTTGTTATGACTGCAAGGGATGCAAGGACTGCCTACTCTCAATCAATCTGCGTGACAAACAATATGTGATTTTGAATGAACAGCATACAAAAGAAGAATATGAGAAAAAACTTGCTGAACTTAAACTCAATTCATACGAATCCGTTCTAAATGTTTTTGATATCTGGAACAAGATGAGAATCGAAAAAGGAATCTATCGCGATATGTCCAATCTGAATTGTGAAAACTCAACAGGAAATAATCTTAAGGATTGTAAGAACTGCACCGAATGCTATAACGCTTCCAATTGTGAGGATTGTAAGTATCTTTATGATGTATTGGATGCCAAGGATTGCCAGGATCTTAACTATTCCCTTTATAAGCCCGAAGTTTCGTACGATCTGATTAGCACTTTGCAAATGAGGAATTGTGCTTTCAGCCTTGCATCACATTACTGTAATGATGTGTATTACTGCGAGATGTGCAACAACTCTCATGATTTGTTTGGGTGTATTGCGCTTAACCATAAAGAGAATTGCATTCTTAATAAACAATACTCAAAGGAAGAATACGAAGAATTAGTACCAAAGATCATTGAGAAAATGAAAGCTGATAAAGAGTGGGGATATTTCTTCCCTGTTGAAATGAGCCCAAGTGCCTATAACGAAACAGTTGCACAGGAATACATAACACTCAATAAAGGCGCGGTCGAAGCGCGCGGATGGAAATGGAAGGAACTGGATGAAGATATCGGAAAAGTTGAAAAAACGATTCCGGCTGCTCAACTTCCCGACACAATCGAAGAAATACCTGACGACATCCTTAATTGGGCAGTCGTATGTGAAGAATCAGGAAAACCATTTCGAATAGTCAAACAGGAACTCGCACTCTACAGACAACTTGGTATACCCGTACCAAGAAGAAGACCTCTGCAGAGACATAAAGATCGCAACATGCTCAGAAACTCGCGTGATCTTTGGGAAAGGAAGTGTGATAAATGCGGGAAAGATATCCAGACGAGCTATGATCCGGAGAGACCGGAGAGGGTGTATTGTGAAAATTGCTACCTTAAAGAAGTCTACTAAGCAATTTTCACCCTTAGCTTGTCGTACTTCGACTTTGCTCAGTATGACCCATATCTAGCTTTCAGAATCATCTCTGATAGACCCTGAGTTAATCGAATGGGTCGAAGTGTGAGGAATGTTATTTGAAGGAGGTTTATTGATGCCCCCTTGTCTGAACCCTGATTTTTAGGATTAAAGGATTTTCTTGATTCATAGACATGATTTGTTTGCTAAAATCATGTTAATCCCTTAATCAAGTGAATCATGGTTCAGACAACTTGCCCCCAATGTTCGGCTTCATTCGAGGTTACTAAAGACGACCTCGCCCTTTACGACAAAGTCTCACCTGTAATCAATGGTGAGAAATATCAAATCCCTCCACCATCCATTTGCCCCGATTGCAGACAGCAACGCAGGCTGGCTTACCGTAATGAAAGAAACTTTTATCAGAGAACATGCGACAAGACAGGAAGCATATGTGTATCGGTTTATTCCCCCGACAAACCGTGCACTGTTTATGACCAGACTGTGTGGTGGTCAGATGACTGGGATCAATTAGCAACCGGACGTGAATATGATTTTTCCAAATCATTCTTTGAACAACATTACGAACTAAGCAAGGTTGCGCCTAGACCATGTATATTAAATATGAGCAGTGAAAATGCGAAATTCACAAACCATTCAGCATATAACAAAAACTGCTATATGTGCATTAACACGGGTTACTGCGAAGACTGTTACTATCTAAGCAACTTCAGCCCCGAAGATAAGGATTGCATGGATTGCATGGCAATTCAGAATTGTGAGCTGTGTTATTACTGTATAGATACAAAAAAATCCCACTCCTCATCTTATTTGCACTGGTGCATTGATTGTACTGATTGCCATTTTTGCGAGGATTGCCATTCATGCCAGAATTGCTTTGGATGCTGGAACCTAAGGCATAAAAAGTATTGTATTTTCAATAAGCAATACTCACCTGAGAAATACAAAGAAGAAATTGAAAAAATAAAGCCACATGACTGGTCTTCGACAGTGGATTTTCTTAATGATTTTCAGGACAAGGTCAAAAAAGAAGCTGTCTTCAAGTACGCATCTATCGAAAACTACGACAATGCAACAGGTGATTATATTTATGGCAGTAAAAATATAAAGAAGTCATATAATATAATTGAATGCGAAGATTTGTCATATTGCTACGACTGTGGAGATATAAAGTTTTGTATAGATACTATAGAACCATATCACGGAGAACTTCAGCATGAATCACACGGTTGCAATCTGGGATATGCACTCAACGCTTGTTCTAAGTGTTATGAATGCAATAACCTCCTTTACAGCCAATATTGCTGGTACTGCAAAGATTGCTTTGGTTGTTTTGGAATTCGCAATAAACAGTACTGCATTCTTAACAAGCAGTATTCTAAAAATGAATACTATGAATTGGTTCCAAAAATTATCGAAAAGATGATTGCAGATAAAGATTGGGGCGAGTTCTTCCCTATCAGATTATCCTTATTCGCATATAACGAAACTGCAGCCCAGCAATATTATCCATTAACCAAAGATGAAATTGAGAATAAAGGATGGAACTGGATAGAAGAAAACAATGATATTCCCGAAGTTGAAAAAACAATTCCTGCAAACCAGCTTCCAGATTCTATTGAAGACATACCTGATGACATTCTTAATTGGGCAATAAAATGTGATATTACCAACAGACCTTTTAGGATTGTTCCTCAGGAACTCGATTTCTATAGAAGAATGAAATTACCAATTCCTCATTTACACCCTGATGAAAGGCATAAACAAAGGATGAAATTAAGGAATCCGCGTAAGCTATGGAAAAGAAAGTGTGACAAATGTGAGAAGGATATTCAGACAAGCTACGACCCCGAAAGACCGGAAAGTGTCTTATGTGAAGAATGCTATTTGAAAGAGGTATATTGATTATCAATTTATTAAAGCTATAAATGGTGTACTAGTATCCACCTATTATGATAGGATTAAAATTATGGAAATAAAGCTATTCGATAAGAATATATCTGATTTTATCGCAGATCTGGATAAAACCACCATGGCAAAAGCCCTACGAACATTGGATCTATTAGAGAAATTCGGAAACAAACTAAGTATGCCGCATAGCAAAAATATAGGTGACCAACTTTTTGAATTGCGCATCCATGGCAAAAAGGAAGTCCGACTGATCTATTGCTTTGATAATAATAAGGTAATCATACTGCATGGATTAATCAAAAAATCCCAAAAGACTCCAAAAAGACATATCAAATTGGCTAAAAAACATATGAATAGCATTGACCTTATATAACATATACGTTATACTTGATTTGTTATGGAAAATTATTCAAACCTCAAAAAGCGACTTCTAACAAATAAAAACACTCGTAAGGCTTACGATAAACTTGCTCCTGAGTTCACAATCGCACAGACTGTTATTGAACACAGAATAAAAGAAGGCCTTACTCAATCAGAACTTGCCAAAAAAGTTGGAACCAGACAATCCGCAATATCGCGACTTGAATCCGGAAACTACAACCCTAGTATCAACTTTCTTGAAAAAGTTGCAAAAGCACTGAATTTAAATTTGACTGTTTCATTCTCAGGATGAATCATAGTGACTAATGCAACAAACTTGTAACAAATGTTCGGCTTCCTTCGAAATAACAGATGATGACCTTGCATTCCTTAAAAGAGTCTCCCCTGTCATAAACGAAAAAACATACGAGTTTGCACCACCAACACTGTGTCCGGACTGCCGAATGCAGCGCAGACTTGCATTTGGGAACCGATATAATCTTTACAAAAGGAAATGTGCAATCAGCGGTAAAGAGATAGTATCAACATACTCACCAGACAAAGATCTCCCCGTCATAAAAGAAACTCTTTGGTGGGAAGGCAAATGGGATCCTTTTGAACACGGCAAAGACATCTCATTCTCAGATCCAATTTTTGAACAAACAGGAGATTTGTTCCCTAAAGTTCCACAAATGGGGCTCTTTAATGCTGATAATATAAATAGTCCATATGTTAACTGGACGGGGTGGGCAAAGAACTGCCACCTTTGCTACGGGGCAGATCATTCTGAAGACTGTATGTACACGGAAGCTGTATATCACTCTAAGAACACACTCGAGTGTACGTATTGTCACGGAATGGAAAGATCTTACGAATGCCTTGATTGCAAAGACTGTTACGAACTTTTCTTCAGTCAGAATTGCGTTTCTTGCAGCGACTCATACTTCTTATATGGCTGCATAGGTTGCAGAGATTGCTTTGGATGTGTTAACCAGCATCAAAAACAATATATGTACTTCAACGAACAACTATCAAAAGAGGACTATGAGAATCGCATAAAAAAACATTTTCCACTCAACCATTCCCTAATTAGTAAACTCAAAAATCAGTTGGAGGAACTTCGCATTAAAATCCCACACAGGTTTATGACAGGTACACATAACCAAGGGAGTACCGGAGACTATCTACACGAATGCAAAAATGCTCAGGATTGTTTTGATTGCCTGGAGATTGAAGATTGCAGGTACTCATCTAATATTAGAAGAGCTAAAGATTGTCGTGATATAAATTTCTGGGGACACCCCGGTGAACTTCTTTACGAAGACATGGCCGCAGGCGAGGGGGCTTCCAAAGTCTGTTTTACAATTTGCGCTTGGGGAGGAACACATGATGTCTATTATTGCTTAAGTTGTATTGCGTGCAAAAACTGCATTGCCTGCTCGGGTTTGCACAGGAAAGAATACTGCATACTAAACAAACAATATTCCAAAGAGGAATACGAACAATTAGCTCCAAAAGTTATAGAGCATATGTGCAAGACTAAAGAATGGGGTGAGTTCTTCCCTGTTGAGAATTCCCTTTATGCTTACAACGAGACTCTCGCAAATGACTTTTTCCCGCTCTCCAAAGAAGAGGTAAAAGCCAATGGATGGAAATGGCACGAACTCAGTGACGATATTCCTCAGGTTGAAAAAACAATCCCTGCAGACCGACTACCGGATAGCATCACAGATATTCCTGATGACATTCTGAATTGGGCTGTTAAGTGCAAAGAAACCCAAAGGCCATATGTTATAACCAAACAAGAGCTGGCTTATTATCGAGAAATGAAACTTCCAGTACCCAATCTTCATCCGGATGTCAGGCGAAGCCGCAGGCATTTATATCATAATCCCCGCATACTATGGAGCAGGAAATGTGATAAGTGTGAAAAGGATATTAAGACGAGTTATGATCCCCAGAGACCCGAGAAAGTATATTGCGAAGATTGCTATCTTAAGGAAGTATATTAGCTGATGGCTAAATGTAGACAATGCGGCATTTCATTCGAAATCACTCAAAGTGATCTGGATTTTTATGACAAGGTTTCTCCTGTTTATAACAATAAAAAATATCAGGTCCCACCTCCTACCCTCTGTCCTGATTGCAGGCAACAACGCAGAATTGCGATCAGAAACGAAAGAATGCTATATTCCCGCAAATGTGATTTGAGCGGTAAGGATATTCTATCTTGTTATTCAGCAGACAAGCCCTACAAAATTTATGATTCAAACGAATGGTACAGCGATAAATGGGATGCCTTAAAATACGGCAAAGACTTTGACTTTAACCGCCCCTTCTTTGAACAATTTGCAGAGTTGCAAAACGAAGTACCTCGAATAGCTTTACACGTTATTAACAACGAGAACTCGGATTACGTGAATCTCTCCGGTTACAACAAGAACTGTTATCTGATTTTTGCAGCTGAATACAATGAGGAATGTCTGTATGGAACTCAGGTTATCAAGTCCCAAAACTGTGTTGATACATTAAATTGCCTGGAGTCTAATTTGTGCTACGAAGTTGTAGATTGCGAAAAATGCCATACTTTGTTTTTCGGACAGAATTGCAGTAATTGTAATGATGGATACTTCTTATACGACTGCAAAGGATGTTCCGAATGCATTATGTGCACCAATTTAAGAAAAAAACAATATTGCTACAAAAATAGACAATTAAATAAAGATGAATACAGCAATATTAAAAGAAGTATTAAAGAAAAGATCCAAAATGGAGATATCAAATCTTTATTGGATGAATTTACAACTTTTAAGCAAAATTCTATACACAGAGCTGCGGAAATCATTAACTGTGAAAATGTTTCCGGTGACTATCTTGCAAATTCAAAAAATCTGACCGGATGTTTTGATCTTTCTTACGGAGAAGACTGCCGCTACGTATATACGGGTTTTGAAAACAAAGATATGGCTGATATTTGTCATACTACAGAAGCTGAAATGGGCTATGAAGGTACCAGTTTTGGTTACAGAGCATACAACTGTATATTTACTAACGGATCATGGACTTCTAAGAATTCCCATTACTGCGACATAGTAAAATCATGTAATCACATGTTTGGTTGTGTGTGTATGAACAAAAGGGAATATTGCATACTAAACAAACAATATGAAAAGCAAGAATACGAAGAATTGGTTCCAAAAATCATAGAACATATGCAATCCACAGGTGAATGGGGCGAGTTCTTTCCTGTCGAACTCTCACCTTTTGCATACAACGAGACAATTGCACAAGACTACTTCCCTCTTACAAAAAAAGAGGTTTTGGAAAGAGGATGGAAATGGCGCGATGAAAAAGATGAAATGCCTGATGTAGAAAAGATAATTTCTGCAGATAGATTACCTGACTCAATTGATGATATCCCTGATGATGTCCTAAACTGGGCAATCAAATGTGAAATTACTCAGAGACCTTTCAAGATCGTAAAGCAGGAACTCGAGTTCTACAGAAGAATGAAACTTCCCGTTCCCCATTTACATCCTGATGAACGTCACAAAAGGAGAATGGCTCAAAGAAATCCCCGTAAGCTCTGGAAAAGGAAATGCGAGAAGTGTGGAGTGGAGATTGAGACCACGTACGCTCCTGATCGCCCTGAGAAGGTTTATTGTGAAGATTGCTACCTTAAAGAAGTCTATTGATAAACCTTGCCCATTATCTGAACCATGATTTGTATGATTAAAGGATTTTCTTGATTATAGACATGATTTGTTTGCTAAAATCATGTTAATCCCTTAATCAAGTAAATCATGGTTCAGACAACTTGCACCAAATGCGGCTCCTCGTTCGAAATAACCCCCGAAGACCTCTCCTTCTACGAAAAAGTATCGCCTGTATTAAATGAAATCCGTTATACATTCCCACCACCTGAGCTCTGTTCTGATTGTAGAATGCAACACAGATTGTGCTTTAGAAACGAAAGAAAGTTCTACAAACGAAAGTGTGACTTAACCGGTAAAGATATAATTTCTATTTACGCACCTGAGAAAGATTTGGTTGTTTATGATCAGGAAGCTTGGTGGAGTGACAAATGGAGTCCTCTGGATTATGGGAGAGACTATGACTTCAACCGATCATTCTTCGAGCAATTTCACGATTTGTGGAAAGTAACTCCTCTTATCGCACTTTGGAACTTCAATTGCGAGAATGCAACCTTCAATAATAATTGTTTTAATTTGAAGAACGGTTACATGAATTATAACTGTGATGAAAGCGAAAGACTCTATTACTGCTACAACACAGAGTTCTCTAACGATTGCGCAGACACATCATTCATGCATAAATCTGAGCTTTGCTATGAATGCATGGATTGCACACAAGCATATGGATGCATTCACTGTAATCTTCTTGATAACTGCTCAGATTGTTACTTTTGTTCCGATCTTATCGGATGCACAAAATGCTTTGGTTGCCACGGTCTCAGGCAACAAACACACTGCATATTCAACGAAAAAGTTACAGAAGAAAAATGGAACAGCTTTATACAGGATTTTAATTTTACTTCTGATTCCATTGAGAAATATAAAATTAGATCCGAAGAAGCTCGTCTAAAAATACCCCACATATATACAAAGCAAGTTCAATGCGAAAACTGTACAGGCAACTTCCTGTATAAAAGCAAGGACTGCGAAAACTGCTTTGATATTAATGGATGTGAGCACATAAAAAACTGTATTTATCTGCCATGGGATGTTAAATACTCTCAAGATTGTTATGCTCATGGCGGATCAGAACTAACATACGAAGTGATGGCTGGAGGAGTTGGTGTTCTGCACTGTGCATTTATTAACGGCTTAGTTAACGGTGTAAATGACTGTTTCTACAGCGCAATAATTGGAAATGGAGCCGAACATCTGTTTGGATGTATAAGCATGATGAAACAACAATACTGCATACTAAATAAACAGTATTCCAAAGAAGAATATTTCGAAATGATTCCACGAATTGTAGAACATATGAAGAGCACCCAGTACCAGTCGTCAGCCGCGGCTGACTCCGGTACAGGACAGGCAGGTGAATACGGTAAATTCTTCCCGGTTAGTATTTCCCCATTTGATTACAACGAAACATTGGCACATGACTTATTTCCACTTTCGAAGTATGAAGCCCTATCTAAAGGTTTCACATGGCGTGATGTTCCAGATGATCCTATTGAATCCGAAAAAGTAATACCGGCAGAAAAGTTACCGGACAAAATAAAAGATATTCCTGATGATGTACTTAACTGGGCAATAGAATGCCAAGCAACAGGAAAACAATTCATGATCGTCCCGCAAGAGTTAGCCTTTTACCGCAGAATGCAACTCCCAATCCCCCACTTCCATCCCGAGGAGCGATATAAAAGAAGAATGAGCAAGAGGCCTCCACGTAAGCTATGGAAAAGACATTGTGATAAGTGCGGGGAGGAGATGGAGACGAGTTATGCACCGGAGCGATCGGAGGTTGTCTATTGTGAGAAATGTTATTTAGCTGATGTTTATTAACATACTTTCAATCATCATACTAATACCCTAAACTGAAAATATACCTCCCTCGGAAAACCGAGGTGATTATCGGGCTCCGAAAGGAGCCTTTTTAAATGTTTGTCATTGCAAAGAATGTCTTTTTCTGGGAATCTATCGAATATGGATATGCTCAACGTATTGAAAAATGAAAGTGTAAGGGAAGCTTTTTCCTGGGCAACATCAAAAACTGCAACAAACCCACAGAAAGGTCATTATTGTTCTTCCCGTGATATTCTTGATGCACGCCTGGAACACCTAAGAAAAGAAATATTGCTCTCAGGAACAAACGAAGACACATCGTATCTTCTTCATGCCATATTATCCGAGATTTGCGGCAACTCATTTGATCATAATTTAGGACAGTGGCATGACATTCCCGGATGTTTGCTTACATCAGAAAAACTTGATAATTATTTTGTTATTACAGTTGCAGATCGTGGTCAGGGAGTTCTAAAAACTCTACAACGGGTTTTTCCCGAAATTACTACACATGACGAAGCTTTAAAAGCTGCATTCTTGCGTCATATTTCCGGAAGAGCACCGGAACGTCGCGGGAATGGTCTCAAGTTCGTAAGGAAAACTTTGCTCGAGGATGGTATAGATCTTGTATTCACCAGCGGATCGGCTCGATACTGCATTTTTGGAATAACGGAAGAATGGTCAAAAGCAGAAACTTCTGTCCCCGGTTGTATAGCTATAGTATCATTCCCTCTGACATGATAATCGAAATGAAAAAGTTCGGCTCTGTGCTAAATTCCCGTCCAGCGGGTCACGAAGCACTGCTGGCAATCAGCCCTCATCTTACCGAAAAGAAAGATGGCGAAGAACTGGCAATTGACTTCAAAGGTGTGGATGTTCTTACACCTTCTTTCGCTGACGAATTTATTACTCCACTTGTTATGGAGCATAACAAAAATGAACTGCGTTTAACAAATACACAGAAGAACATTACTGTACGCAAGACTCTTGCTTTTTTAGCAGAAGAATGGGATAAGAAAGTGGTAATGGAATAAGGACTTGAGCTCAATCCCTTAACCCCTTAATCTTCTACTATGCCTAACTGCTCCCACTGCGGCTCCCCCTTCGAAATCACACAAGAAGACCAAGATTTCGCAAACAGCCTAGCCACGAAAGCAAAAGTTGCCCCCTTTCCTCCGCCTAAAATGTGTGTGTTATGTAGAGCACAACTTAGATGTGCCTCATACAATCAACGAATTTTGTACCCAAGGAAATGTGACGCTACAGGAAAAGAAATTTTATCAATGTACTCACCGGATAAGCCTTTTCAGGTTTACGATCAGGAATACTGGTGGAGTGACAAATGGGATCCAATGCAATACGGGAGAGATTACGACTTTAACAAACCTTTCTTTGAACAATTCAAAGCACTATCGGATATAGTCCCCCGCCGCAATGTGTTCACTGCATACAAGCATGATGAAAACTGTGAGTATACAAACCACGCAGGAAGAAATAGAAATTGTTATCTGATTTTCGATTCGGATGACAGTTGGGATTGCATGTTCTGCCAAAGTATCAACAGTTGCAAAAACTGTTTGGATTGTTACAGAACAAAAGAATGTGAACTAAGTTATGAATGCATTGACTCACAGAACTTGTACAATTGTAAATTCTGTCAGAACAGTGTTCATTGTCAGGATAGTGCTTATTTGCACAACTGCATCGGATGCAAGAATTGTATGTTCTGTGTAAATCAACATCAAAAAGAATATTGCCTTTTCAATGAACAACTTACAAAAGAAGAGTACGAACAGAGGTCACAGGAACTTAAGACAAGTTCATACAAAGTACTATCTGCCGCTTACGAAAAGCTGGATGAGCATATAAAAGACACTCCCCGACGTTACAGACAAGATGTTCAAACAGAGAACTGCACCGGCGATTATCTTTCAAATTGCAAAAACGCATCTTTCTGCTTTGATTCTCGTGACCTGTATGACTGCAAATACATCTTCCTGGCTTTTATGAAAGCAACAAACTGTATGGACTGTAACGAGATAGGAGACAACGTGGAATGCTGCTTTCAGTGTTCTACCGTTGGTTACAATGCCCGCAGCTGCATAAATTGTAATAGATGCTTGGAACAAGTAGATAATCTGACTTGTTGTGAAGATTGTACGCAGTCAAATAATTCATTTGGATGCGTAAGCCTAAGGAAAAAAGAGTTTTGTATATTAAATATGCAATATGCAAAGGAAGAATACTTTGAGCTTCTACCAAAGATCATTGATCACCTTGTAAGCACAGATGAATGGGGCAAGTACTTCCCCAAAGAAACACTACAATTCGCATACAACGAAAGTGTAGCTATGGACATGTTCCCTCTTACAAAAGAAGAAGCTTTGGCTCAAGGATGGAAGTGGAAAGATGATCTTCCTTTTACAACCGGTCAAGAGACTATTACATGGGATCAGGTCGCTGATGATATTGCTGATATCGATGATTCAATTTGTGACGAAGTACTTGCATGTGAAGTTACAGGAAAGAACTTCCGAATTACAAAGCAAGAACTTGCATTCTACAAAAAATTAAACGTCGCGTTGCCACGTATGTGTTTTGATGAAAGACATAGAAGAAGGAAAGTAAAGAGGAATCCATGGCAATTGTGGTTAAGAAAGTGTGACAAATGTAGCGAAGAAATTTGGTCTACTTTTGCTCCGGAAAGGGCAGAGACGGTATTTTGTGAGGAGTGTTATCATGGAGAGGTTTATGGGTGAGCCATTGTCTGAACCATGATTTTTAGGATTAAAGGATTTTCTTGATTTAAGATATGATCCGTTTGCTAAAATCATGTTAATCTTTTAATCAAGTGAATCATGGTTCAGACAACATGCACCACCTGCGGCACCACCTTCCCAATCACACCCGAGGAGATCGAATTCCTGAACAGAGTTTCACCCATAATAAACGACAAGAAACTTTCACTCCCCTCTCCGATAGATTGTTTTGATTGCCGTCTGCAACGCAGACTTGCTTTTTATAACAGCAGAACTCTCTACAACAGAAAATGTGATCATTCCGGCAAACAAATAGTTTCAATCTACAAACCTGACTCACCATTCGTTGTTTACGACAAAGACATCTGGTTTTCGGATAAACACAACGCATTAGATTACGGAAGAGATTTTGATTTTAATCGCCCGTTTTTTGAGCAATTCAGAGAATTACTAGAAACAGCACCCTTGCCAAATATAGCTGTTATTGGAACTGAAAATATAAATAGTGACTACACAAACGATAATCTGACTCTTAAAAACTGTTATCTGATATTTGATGGAGAACAAGCTGAAGACGGTTACTACGGACATACATTTGTACGCATAAAATCTTGTATGGACTTTTTAGCTATCGAAAATTCAGAGCTTTGTTATGAATGCACACATTGTTATAACTGCTATAACACTAAATTCAGCAGATTCTGCCACAACTGTCAGGACTCATGGTTCTTGCGTGATTGTATTGGATGTAAGAAATGTTTCGGATGTGCAAATCTTCACAAAAAGGAATACCACATCTTTAATAAACCTCATTCAAAAGAAGAATACGAAGAATTCATTAATAACTTTGAATCAAACAAACAATCTGTAATTAATGAAATGAAAAATAAGGTTGAGGAATTCTTTTTGACCCAACCTGTTAAAGCAACCAGAGGAATACAAACCCAAGATTCAACGGGAGATAATCTTAATCATTCAAAAAATGCACAGCATTGCTTCGACTGTAATGAATTACATGACTGCGCATACTGCACTGATTGTATAACTGGCGCAAAGGACAGCAGGGATGTTCATATTTGGGGCACCAAGATGGAGCTGTGTTATAACTCATGTGTGATAGGCATTAATGTGCGCAACGTCATTTCGGGCTATTACATATCACGAGGATGTAGCAATGTTTATTACTCATACTTCTGCGATCGAACGAGCTCGAATCTTTTAGGATGTGTAGGTATTGAACATGACAACAATATTATTTTTAATAAGAAATACTCAGAGGATGAATATAACGATCTTGCCACCAGAATAATTGAACACATGCAAAGTACCGGTGAGTGGGGCCAGTTCTTCCCTCCGGAAATTTCCTGTTTTGGATACAACGAAACAATGGCACAAAGTTTCTTCCCACTGGAAAGAGAAGAAGCTCTAAGTAATGGATTTCAATGGAATGATTATGATCCGCCTGTAGAAGCTGACAAAACAATAGAAGCTGCTCAACTTCCAGATAGCACTGATGATATCCCTGATGATGTTTTAAACTGGGCTATTAAATGTGAGGAAACTGGAAGACCATTCAGGCTAATCAAGCAAGAACTTGCATTCTACAGAAATCACAAACTCCCGATTCCACGCAGGCATCCGGATCAGAGGCACTTTGATAGATTCGAGTATAAGAATCCTTACAGGCTTTGGAAAAGAAAGTGTAACAAATGTGGAACAGAGATGGATACAGCTTATGCTCCGGGAAGACCCGAGAAAGTATATTGTGAATCCTGCTACCATAAAGAAGTCTATGGCTGAGTAATTGTCTGATTTTCATGATTAAAGGATTTTCTTGATTTAATATATGATATATCTGTTAAAATCATGTTAATCCCTTAATCAAGTGAATCATGGTTCAGACAGTATGCACCCAATGCGGCTCCCCCTTCGAAATCACTCAAGATGATCTGGATTTTTATAACAAAATCTCTCCTGAATTTGGTGGAAAGAAATATATCGTACCACCACCAACCCACTGCCCGGATTGCCGACAACAACGAAGATATGCCATAAGAAACGAACGTAATTTGCACAAAAGAAAATGTGATATGTGTTCAAAAGATATCCTTTCAATGTACTCATCTGACAAACCATTTCCCGTGTACTGTCCGGATTGCTGGTGGAGTGACAAATGGCATGGTACTTCCAGAGCTCGTGAGCTTGATTTTAATCGTCCGTTTTTTGAACAATTCGCAGAATTACAAAAGGAAGCCCCTCGCATCAGCCTTTACATAGTTAACTCGGAGAACTGTAATTATTGTAATTTTGTTGGTGATTGTAAAAGGTGTTATCTTACATTCGGACCGGTTTATTCCGAAGACTGCCTTTATGGCTCGGCATACTACTCCAAAGATTGTGTAGATAATTTGGTAACACGTGAATGCGAGCTCTGCTACGAATGCATAGACAGCAGAAAGCTCTATGGTTGTTTATACAATCAGGACTGTTACGGATCTGATAATTTGCTCTATTGCTACGACTTGCATGGCTGCAGTGAATGTATTGCTTGCGCGGGACTGCGTAATAAGAAATTTTATATCGGGAATAAGCCGTATTCGGAAGAAGAATTTAAGGAATATAAAGCAAAGATTAATTATTGTGATCCTATTCAAATGAATGAGTTACAAGAAAAACTTGAAGCGTTAAAACTAAGCACTGTGCGTCATTTTATGCCAAACAGCAACGTCCAGAATGTTAGCGGAACACACATTTATAATTCAAAAAATACATTCCGGTCTTTCTTCGTAGATAAATGTGAAGACTGTAATTACTGCATGCAAGCTGTAGATTTAAAAGATTGTTACGACAATAACTACACAGAAGAAAACGAATTGTGCTGTGAATACCTTGGAATGTATGGCGCTATAAACACCCACTTCTCCACATTTTCCCGTCACACATACGAAGTTTATCATTCAGAGTACTGCATTAACGGAAAGAATCTTTTTGGTTGTTGCAATCTGCGAGACAGAGACTACTGCATCCTAAATAAACAATATACAAAAGAGGAATACGAAGAACTGGTTCCGAAGATTATTGAACATATGAAACAATCAGGAGAATGGGGTCAATTCTTCCCAATTGAGTTCTCTCCATTCACATACAACGAAACTGTTGCACAGGAGTATTTTCCTCTTACAAAAGAAGAAGCTCTATCTAAGGGATGGAAGTGGCGCGATGCTACCGATGAGATCCCCGAAGTAGAGAAAATTATTCCTGCCAACAAACTTCCCGATAGCATTGAAGATATTCCCGACGACGTTTTAAATTGGGCTATTAAATGCGAAGTAACCTCCAAACCATTTAGAATAATCAAACAGGAATTGGATTTCTACAGGAAAATGAAGTTACCCATACCTCATCTTCATCCAGACGAAAGACATAAAAGGAGACTATTATCCAGAAACCCCCGCAAGCTCTTTAACCGCAAATGTGGGAAGTGTGGGGAGGAGATGGAAACGACATATTCTCCTGATAGATCCGAGATTGTGTATTGCGAGAAATGCTACCATAAAGAAGTCTATGGCTGAGCAGTTGTCTGAACCTTGATTTGCATAATTTAAGGATTTTCTTGATTTAAGATATCATGCGTTTGCATTATCATGTTAATCCTTTAATCAAGTGAATCATGGTTCAGACAACATGCACCCAATGCGGCTCCTCATTCGAGATCACAGAAGATGATCTGACGTTTTACGAACAGGTATCTCCTGTATTTCCTTCGACTACGATCAGGACAGGTAACGATAAGAAGTATCTAATCCCTCCGCCAAAGTGTTGCCCGGATTGCAGACAACAACGTCGCCTTGCAATGTGCAATGAACAAAACCTGTACAACTCCTCATGTGATCTATGCAAAAAGGAAATGATTTCACAATTTCAGCCCAATCAAACATTTCCTGTCTACTGTCGTGATTGCTGGCACAGTGACAAATGGGATACTTTATCCTATGGAAGAGATTATGATTTTAGTAAACCTTTCTTTGAACAATTTGCAGAGCTACAAAAAACTGTTCCTGCACAGGGGCGTGATGTACAAGGTACATTAGTAAACTGTGAATACATTCATTTCGCAGGATATTCCAAAAACTGTTACCTGATAATGCATGCTGATTTTTGTGAAGATTGTATGTATGGATACGGATTCAAGAAGAACATTGCATGTATTGACGGTTTTTATAATCTACACAGCGAACTCTGTTATGAATGCATAGATGCTCATAAGTGCTACGAACTGGTCGGCTCACAAGAATGTGTAAACTGCAGTTCAAGTTGGTTCCTGCGTGATTGCATTGGATGCAAGAATTGTATTCTTTGTACAGGACTTCGTGATAAAGAGTATTGCATCGAGAATCAGCAATATTCCAAAGAGGACTATATGGCAAAGAAAAAAGAAATGGATTTAGGATCATACGAAACGTATCAACGACTTAAGGCAAGACTAAAAAATTTGGAGCTCAAACATACATTTAAGGAATACCAAGGACATAATTTACAGAACTGCTCCGGTAATCATTTATATAACTGTAAAAACACTTTCGAAAGTTACGATTGCGAAGACACAGAAGATTGCAAATATTGTTATCAAATGGTCTTAAGTTCCAAAAATATTCGTGACACTTATCAATACGGAACCAATCTGCAGGAATCACTGGAATGCTGTATATGTGGAGAAAATGGGTACCATATACTGTTTTGTTTTGGAGGACACGTTGATAGCACTGACCTTGCGTATTGCTGGTATACAGAATCGTGTAAAGACTGTTTTGGATGCACCTTTATGCATCATCAACGCTACTGCATATTAAATAAGCAATACACAAAAGAAGAGTACGAAGAACTTGTCCCAAAAATAATTGAGCATATGCAAAGCACTGGAGAATGGGGAGAACACTTCCCTATGAAAAATTCATTCTTTGGTTACAACCACACAACCGCTGACTTGTATTATCCTCTATCAAAAGAAGAAGCTCAACAACAAGGAGCCAGATGGTCAGATTACGAACCACCTCCACCAAAAGTAGAAAAGATAATCCCAGCAGATCGTCTGCCGGATAATATCGATGATATTCCCGATGACATACTAAATTGGGCCATCACATGCGAAGTTACCGGTAAACCGTTTATTATCACTCAACAGGAACTACGTTTTTATAGACAAATGCGCATACCTATCCCCCACCGCAATTGGCAGCAAAGACAACTGGAGAGATTTAATAAAAGAAACCCACGCAAACTCTTCTCCCGAGAATGCAATAAGTGCAAAAAAGAGATTGAGACGACGTATGCTCCCGATCGACCAGAGAAAGTGTATTGCGAGGAGTGTTATTTGAAGGAAGTTTATTAGAAATACTAAAATTACATACTATTAACCTCTAAAATGGCTTCTGTTAGCCTAATACTCATATCAATTAATCAATATATCAATTAATTGATATATTAATATATTAGTGATGAGCCAGGTCTAACCATTGATGACTAACCCCTTGCAATAGCTCGATATCCTTGACATTAACAATACTAGTAATATATACTATATACATATTCCTAATAATCCTATGATTTCTGAAACACTCAACCTATGGGACAACGGCGCCGTTACCCTGCCCAAAGAATGGCGCGAAAAGTACGGAACTAAGCATTTCCTGGCTAAAGAAAATTCTAAAGGTTATCTGGTTATAATGCCTATATTGGATGTTGAGTACTACGAGGATGACGATGGGTCTTTTGGTTTAAGATTTCCTACCGGCATTGAAATGGGTGAGCTTATAAAACTTTGGGAGGAAGGCATGGAAGAAGCCAAAAAGATCAGAAAGAAGAAGCCTAAAAAGTCCCAAAAGAAGTAATGGATAGGATTTTAAAGTTCATTCTTAAGCTTAATGAAAAAGATAGTGAACGAGTATTAAAAGCTTACCGTGCAATTCTTGAAAACAAGCTTGATAATCTAGACATTAAACCGATCTCAGAAAGAAAATGGTGGTTCCGTTGTAGGATCGGAAAAGTCAGAATAGTGTTTATCAGGGTAAAACCCGGAGTAAATGTTGCCCATGAAATTAATTTCAGAGATAAATCTTATCGTAAGAAATAGAGATATATGTGTATACTTTAATCCAGATGGATCAGGTATGCACCCAATGTGGCTCCCCTTTCGAAATAACTAAATCTGACGAAGATTTCTATTCGCAAATCTCCGTCCCCCACCCAAAACGTTGCCCTGATTGCAGATTCATGCGGAGACTTACTGAAAGAAACACACTTAAACTTTACAAAAGAAAATGTGATTTAACGGGAAAAGATCTTATTTCACCTTATCACCCTGATCACGTATTCCCTGTATACGCGTCGGATGTTTGGTGGAGTGACAAGTGGGATTCACTTGAATATGGAATGGACTTTGATTTCGAAAGACCTTTCTTTGAACAATACAACGAATTACTAAATAAAGTCCCACACCAAGGACAGTTTGTGATGACAGATACTATGCAAAATAGCGATTACACAAATTGTGCAGGTTATTGTAAAAATTGTTACCTGATAGCAGAAGCAGATTACGATGAGGATTGTTATTACAGCAATCGCTTGTTTTATAACACAAGCATGGTGGATTGTTCCAATTGTTATGAGAGTGAACTCTGTTATGAATGCATCAACTGTATTAAATGTAATAACATTAAGTTTTCTGAGTATTGTCAGACCTGCAGCGATAGCTTTTTCCTAAAAAACTGCATCGGATGTCAGAACTGCATAGGTTGCATGAATCAACGTCAGAAAAAATTTATGATATTCAATGAACAATTTAGTAAGGAGGAATACGAGAAACGTAAATCTGAACTTAAACTTAATACAATTGATGGAATTGTAGAGATGCGTAAAAAGGCGGATGATTTTTTTATTACCCAGATCCAAAAACCTATACAAAACGAGCATAACGAAAATTGCACAGGGAATCATCTTTATGACTCTAAAAACTCTTTTGAGTGTTTTGACTGTAAGGATATGGAGGATTGCAAGTACTGTGCGAGGGTTTTTAGTGCAAAGACTTCCATGGATTACACAGCATGGGGAGATGACTCTGAATTAATGTATGAATGCGCATGTTCCGGTAATAATGGTTATAATCTGAAATTCTGCACAACATGCATGATCAACAACTCGAATCTAGAGTACTGCGGACATTGCGTTAAATGTGAGAATTGTTTTGGATGCGTAGGTTTAAATAGGCAAAAGTTCTGCATTCTTAACAAACAATACGCAGAAGAAGAATATAAAGAGCTAAAAGAAAAGATCGTTGAGAATATGAAACAATCTGGAGAATATGGTGAATATTTTCCAAAGGAGCTATGTCCATATGCATTTAACGAGACACTTGCAATGGAATACTTCCCTCTTACAAAAGAAGAGGCATTGGAAAAAGGTTATAAGTGGAGAGATAAGATATACGAAGTTCCGGAAGTTGAGAAAATAATTCCTGCTGACTCGCTTCCTCAAACAATTGCTGAAGTTCCTGATGATATTCTTAACTGGGCTGTTAAATGCAAAGAGTCAGGCAGGCCTTTCAAGATCATCAAACAGGAATTGGACTATTACAGAGCTAATGATATTCCAATCCCCTCTTTCCATTTCTCCGTCCGCTACGATCGCAGAAATGAGAGAAGAGCGGGATCTAAGTTGTTTAAACGAACTTGTTCGAATGATGGGGAAGAGTTTTGGACGAATTTTGGGGAGGATGATCCGGAAAAGGTTTATTGCGAAGAATGTTATTTGAAAGAAGTTTATTGATGTATAATACCACCATGACACAAGAAGAAACCATTTCTCACTGGAGACGAGAAGCGATGGGATCACTAACCATGGCAAAAGCAGGACTGAAAGAAAAAGAATTCAGTATGTCTTTATTTCATTGCCACCTTGCAATAGAAAAAGCCTTAAAGGCCGAATATATTTCAATGTTTGATAAAGATCATCCATATACACATGATCTCCTTGAACTTGCACTTATGATCAAAGAAGAATGGACCGAAATGGACAAGAGTATGTTTTCTGAACTGACAGACTATGCAATTGCAGCGCGCTACTCAGATCCTGAGTGGGCAAAAGAATTTTCAACCGAGGATAATGCATCACAATGGATCAATAAAACAGAAGAGTTTTTATCTTCCTTTATGCAATGAGAACAAAGATAACAAAAGATGACGGCATACGTATCGCAAAGGAGCTTAAAAAGCTGTTTGTTAAAAGGGGGTATCCGATTAAGGAATTACGCATATTCGGCTCAGTTTCACGAGATGATACAAATCCGCAGAGCGATATAGATATTGCAGTACTATGTTCGCCTTTTCTAAAAACCAAGCATGACGAAAACACACAATTCCTTCTGGACAGCAAAGAAGTGGATTTGCGCATCCAGACAATATGCCTTCACCCTGAGGACCTGGATAACAAATATTTCGGGCTAGCGCAGGAAATAAAAGAAAACGGTATAAAAATTTAATGGGAAGGAGTTTTTGACAAATTTTGGGGAGGGTGATGCAGAGAAGGTTTATTGTGAGGAGTGTTATCTGAAGGAAGTGTATTAGAGTATTGGAGTACTGGAATATTGGGCCTCGTGGTTAGAATATCTGAATATTATAATATTGGGCCCCGATATTAAAGACATAACCAGTATTCCAATATTCCAGTATTCGATATAACCCAATTTTTTGATAGCATTACCCACTTTCCTACGGTAAAATGCACGTCAATCATGCTTCTCCTCGTACGAATTCAGCAATGGGATACCAAGATTAGCAAACCTGAGCCAAAATTTGCTCAGCTGCTAACAAACCTGCACGAACAGGTTAAAGGAGAAAAAATAAGTTTTGAGCTGGCCTCCATTAGTCAGCATATATATTTCTTCATTCATATTCCCGGAAAGATAAGGGAGCTTGTAATCGGTCAGATCTACTCCATTTACCCCGATGCTGTTATTGAGGAGCAGAAGGGTGACTATGCAACTGCAAAAGCTATGGAGGGCGGCATAATGCTTTCTGCGCAACTAAAGAGCAAGCGTACGGATATTTATCCTTGGAAGCGGTTTGAAGAATTTGAAGGAGACAGTCTGGCAGGACTGTTTACTGTGATGAGTAAAACCGGAGAAGGCCAGCAGTTGTGGACTCAGGTAGTTGTAAAACCTATTCAGGATGACTTCAATTTTAATCTTCGCCGCACGGTTAAATACTTTACAAACCGATTTAAAAAGCTGATCAGATTCCGTGATTTTGTAAAAGCTCGTGGACAGAAAGACTTTCGTTCTCGAGAAAAAGAAGCCTTAGCTGACAAAGCAAAAGAGAGACATTACCGAGTAACAGTGCGAGTAGCCGCCATTGCAAACGATATGACCAGAGCCCAAGGGCAGCTGAATGCTTTAATGCAGGCCTTTGTTCAATTCAATTCTCTTGATTACAACGGCTTTGCTGTAAGTAGAAGATCAAAAGGAGAAGTCGCACTTAAGCGATGGCAGCAACGTTCACTTGATGACAATTCATGGATGGGAATTTCGGAAGTATCCGGAATGTATCATTACCCAGATCCTGACATTGTTCCTCATATAGTGCATGTTATGGCACGCAGAGCTGAGCCACCTCTGGATCTGCCGAAAGCAAACATGCAGGACGTTCTGCCATTCGGATTGACGAACTATCATAACCAAAAAATTCCATTTGGACTGCTGCGGCAGGATCGCGCACGCCACCTGTATGTAATTGGAAAATCCGGAACGGGAAAAAGTAAACTTCTGGAACAACTTATAGCAACGGATATTAAGGAAGGAAAAGGAGTCTGCGTAATGGATCCTCACGGTGACCTTGTAGACGCAGTTATTAAACACGTTCCAAAAGAGCGTATAGAGGATGTAGTTTTCTTCAATCCTATGGATACGGAATTCCCGATAGCATTTAATCCTATGCAAGCTGTTAACCCTGCATTAAAACTGAGGGTTACCATCGGATTTATAGAAATCTTTAAAAAGCTTTTTGGTGCTAACTGGACTCCACGCCTTGAACATGTGCTCAGGCAAACAACTCTGGCTCTTCTGGACAGCAAAGGAACAACAGTGTTTTCGATTCTTAAGATGCTTTCGGATAAGAACTACCGCCAGAAGATAGTTGCAAAGATCGAGGATGCGGTAGTTAAAAACTTCTGGGTAAACGAATTTGCCGCATGGAGCGAAAAGTTTGATAACGAAGCCATTACTCCCCTCTTGAATAAAGTTGGTCAACTTGTATCTACAAAT
>JAHISE010000156.1 GCA_018818235.1 Patescibacteria group bacterium | reverse complement strand
GCAGGCAGTCCCCTATCCACTCCTTCTCCGGGAGGAACCATCGAAGGAATCAAACAAGTTGCAAAGCTGGGCTTAAATGCAATGGAAATAGAATGGGTACAGCGTGTTCCTAATGCCCCAAAGAGGATGGAAGAGATCAGAAAAATCGCTGAGGAATTAGACATCTATCTGACCGTTCATGCTCCATATTACGTAAACCTGAACGCTAAAGAGCCAAAAAAGCTTGAGGCAAGCAAGAAAAGGGTCCTTAAAGCTCTGGAAATGGCCGAAATAGCGGGTGCAAGGTCAGTTTGTGTACATCCGGCCTTCTACCTTGGAATGGAGCCTGAGGAGGCTTATAAGAATGTACAAAAGGCAACAGATGCGATAATGAAGAAGAAAGATAAGCTCTTCCCCAATGTAAATCTGGCATTCGAGACTATGGGCAAAGGTACTCAATTTGGATCACTCGAGGAGGTTTTAAAAATAAGCAAAGAGTTTGGTATCTATCCTTGCATTGATATGGCTCACCTTCATGCAAGAAGTAATGGAGAATTTAACTCAAAAAATGAGTTTAATGAAGCCTTTGATTTATATGAAAAATATCTGGGGAAGAAGTCGCTTAAAACAATGCACATGCATTATTCAGGTATTGAATATACTGCGAAGGGCGAGAGGAAACATCTGTCTCTTAAACAAAGTGATGCTAATTGGAAGGATTATCTTAAAGTCTTGAAGACAAGAGAAATTGGCGGTGTTTTGATTTGTGAATCTCCTACTCAAGAGGAGGATACGCTTTTACTTCAGAAAGAATTTAAGCGTTGAAGTAGCGGAAGATCGTTATCTTCCGCTACAATCTGACCAACATTTCCCCTCACAAACCATGAACCTAGCAATAAACGGCTTCGGCCGCATAGGACGACAGGCATTCCGAATAATCTGCGAAAAGCATCCTGATATAAATGTAGTGCTAATCAATGATCTTTCACCAAATGATATCCTCGCTCACTTGCTCGAATGGGATAGTTCATATGGACATTTTGACTGTGGTGCAAAGGCAGAGCCAGATAAGCTTGTTACTAAATTTGGT
Source organism: Patescibacteria group bacterium (assembly GCA_018818235.1). Lineage (GTDB taxonomy): Bacteria > Patescibacteriota > Gracilibacteria > Peribacterales > Peribacteraceae > UBA2144. Next base: position 3,648 of record JAHISE010000156.1, on the reverse strand, counting down.
GAGGTAAAGATGACAGAAATCAAAGACCCTGCCGAGTTACCTCATAAAGAAATGGAAGTTGACATCGTACTAGAATGCACGGGAGTGTTTAGAAAGCGAGAAGGAGCACAAAAACATATCGATGCAGGAGCAAAAAAAGTGATCCTCTCAGCTCCGGCGAAAGATGAAATTGATGGAACATTTGTAATGGGAGTTAATCACGAAACATATGATCCTTCTATGAACATTATCTCCAACGCTTCATGCACTACCAATTGTTTGGCTCCAATGGCAAAAGTAATTCACGAAAACTTTACAATCCAACAGGGGTTTATGACGACCATTCACAGTTGGACATCATCTCAAAAACTTGTAGATGGACCGGATAAAGACTGGCGCAGAGCAAGAAGTGCTATGAATAATCTTATTCCAACAACTACGGGAGCAGCAAAAGCAGTAGGCTTGGTTCTACCTGATCTTGCAGGAAAGCTTGATGGAATGGCAGTACGAACCCCTACACTCACGGGAAGTATTACAGATTTAACTTCAGTTGTAGAAAAAGAAGTCACAGCAGAAGAAGTAAACGCAGCATTCAAAAAAGCGTCCGAAAAAGAAATGAAAGGGATACTTGGATACGAGGAACGACCTCTTGTTCTTATTGATTTTGTAGGCGATCCAAGGAGCTCAATTATTGATGCGCCTAGCACCAAGGTTCAAACACAAGATGGAGTCACACTTGTAAAGACACTGGCTTGGTATGACAATGAGTGGGGGTATAGCAGTAGGATTGTGGAGTTGGCAGAGTTTGTGGGGAGTAAACTATAAATCGTTTCTCGTTTACTCGTTTCTCGTTACCAATCTTTAAACGAGTAACAAGTAACGGTTATTGGTTGACTTCCTTATCATCCACAACCTCTGCATCAACAACATCATCCTTCTTATCATCACCTGAATTCTGAGAAGGCGTCTGTTCCTTCTGAGCCGATTCATAGATTATCTTCCCAATCTCCTGCGCTTCTGTAGATAGCTCCTCCGTCTTCTTCTTTATCTCATCAACCGAAGGATCTTCCTTTTTCAAAAGATCTTTAAGATCACCAATCTTCGTATTAACACTCTTCTTCAGTTCATCACCGATCTTACTGTCATGATCTCGCATTTGCTTTTCCAGATTGAACACAAGTGCATCAGCTTGATTGCGAATATCAATCCCCTCCTTCTTTTTCTTATCCTCTTCAGCATGAATCTCCGCATCTTTCTTCATCTTTTCAACCTCTTCATCACTAAGACCCGTTGATCCCTGTATTGTAATGTGCTGCTCTTTACCAGTTCCCTTATCCGAAGCTTTCACGTGCAGGATTCCATTAGTATCAATATCAAACGTAACCTCAACCTGAGGAACACCACGAGGAGCCGGAGGAATACCATCAAGAATAAATCTTCCCAATGACTTGTTATCAGATGCCATCTCACGCTCACCCTGTACAACGTGAACTTCAACTGATGGCTGATTGTCCGCAGCAGTCGAGAATATCTGGCTTTTCTTTGTTGGAATCTTTGCATTTCTCTCGATCAATTTAGTAGCAACGCCACCCAACGTTTCAATACCAAGGCTAAGAGGAGTAACATCAACAATAGTAATATCACGATCAATATCTCCTGCAATCTGACCTGCCTGAATAGCAGCACCTATAGCAACAACTTCATCAGGATTAACTCCCTGATGAGGATCTTTTCCAAACATTTTTTTAACTTTTGCTTGAACCAAAGGCATACGCGTCATTCCACCAACTAGCACAACTTCATTGATATCATCCTTACTTAACTTAGCATCTTTGAGTGCAGCCTCACATGGCTTAACAGTCTTCTCAACAAGTTCTGCAATGAGTGACTCTAATTTTGCTCGTGATAGTTTTAAGTTTAAGTGCTTGGGGCCTGTATTATCAGCTGTAATAAAAGGAAGATTAATTTCTGTTTCCGTAGCTGAGCTTAGCTCAATCTTTGCTTTCTCCGCAGCTTCATTAAGTCGCTGAAGAGCAATATCATCTTTACTAAGGTCAACTCCTTGGTCTTTTTTAAATTCTTCAAGAATCCAGAAAATGATCATATGATCAAAGTCATCCCCACCAAGTTGTGTATCTCCATTTGTTGATAGAACTTCAAAATGCCCGTCACCGGAAATTTCCAGAACTGTCACATCAAATGTTCCACCACCAAGGTCATAAACTACAATCTTCTGTTCATTGCCTTTATCAAGACCATAAGCAAGTGCAGCAGCCGTAGGCTCATTGATAATCCTTTCAACTTCCAGACCTGCAATCTGACCCGCATTCTTGGTTGCCTGGCGTTGGGAGTCATCAAAATATGCTGGGACTGTAATAACAGCTTTATCAACAGAAGTTCCAAGATATGCCTCAGCATCTTTTTTAAGTTTCTGAAGAACTTTCGCACTAATCTCCTGCGGCATCATTTGTTTGCCGTTTACTTCTATTGTAATACGACCATCCTTACCAGACTTTGTTGTAAATGGAGTATTTTCCACGTCCTTCTTAACTTCATCAAACCTCCTCCCAATAAATCGCTTTGCAGAATAGATCGTGTTCTTCGGATTTGTAACAGCTTGTCTTTTTGCAGCAACACCAACAAGTACTTCTTCTCCTTTAAAAGAAACTACCGATGGAGTTGTCCTGTTACCCTCTGCATTTGGTATAACTACAGGCTCTCCGCCTTCTATTACAGCCATGCAGGAATTTGTGGTTCCAAGGTCGATACCGATAATTTTTGACATGTTATGTGGGGTTAAGAATGAATTAGCAGTCGACAGTTTAGAGTGCTAAATTACTCTAGTCAACTAGTTGTTGCTCTCTTTTTTCATCCTCCAATTGTCCCAGTAGATAAGTAAAATTCTCTCTTGTATAACGAACGATGAAATGAACAGATGGAGCTTTATTGATTAAGTATTTTTTTGCTTCACTCATATAAATTGAGCTTACCTCCATATATACATCATGTAACAATAGGGATTGTATAGCATGCCTAATATGATCCATCGGATCTGTACCAGGATTCATAAAACGAATAGCGCGATCAAGAAGCTTGATAGAAACATCAAAACTTATATACGTAGCAAAGCAATCTCCCAAATCTTTTTCAAATATTCTCAGATCACGAACATAATCACAATATTGCGATCTAAACTCATCTGGCATATGCAAGCAATCACGCCAAATATATCTCCTTCTGTTATGTAAATCGCTGTCCTGTAATTCAGACTTCAATTCCTCTAATTGAGGCGTAAAAGCATCAATAATATCTTGCGCAGTATCAAACCTAAGATTAAATGATTTATCAGTTTTACCCATAAAAGGTAGACATATTACGTTTTCATTGTCATCTTGCAACTCTATACTGTGGATAATTATGTTTCTAGATGAAGCAACAATATCGGTAAGTGGAGGACAAGGCGGACGCGGTTGCGTCAGCTGGCGCCGTGAGAAATACGTGCCAAAAGGAGGACCTAACGGCGGTAACGGTGGTGATGGTGGTAATGTCATACTCATGGCTGATGAAAATACGGACACTCTAAGTTATTTTGCATCAACAAAGCATTTTGAAGCTGAGAAAGGAGAAATGGGCATGGGTAAAAGTAAAAATGGAAAGGGTGGCGAAGAT
>JAHISE010000155.1 GCA_018818235.1 Patescibacteria group bacterium | reverse complement strand
CTTGCCGATAAATGCGAAGTTCAGATCGCGTATGCAATCGGTTATCCGGAACCTGTGTCCGTTCATGTAACTACTTTTGGAACAGGTCAGGTTTCCGATCGCGAGATCGAGCGAGCTGTTAAAGAAACTTTTGATTTAACTCCGGCAGGGGTTATCAGAGACTTAGATCTTTTGCGTCCTCAGTACAAACAACTGGCCGCTTACGGTCACATGGGGCGTGAGGACTTGGGCGTTAAGTGGGAACAGACAGATAAGGTTGAGAAATTAAGGAAGGTAGTATTTGAAAATACGTCTACTCCGGTTAGTGTTAGTATTTGATTACTGAATCATGCAAAATTTTTTTGAGCCACCAATTGATGCTTACAATGGAACCGAAGATGGTGATGGAGATGATGAAGAAGGTGGTAATGGAAGAGATTTAATCCGTAGAGCATTTCCGGGATACAAAAGACCTTCGCCTGATGAGGTGAGAGGTTTGTGTAACAGCATTCAATCGTTAGAATTATCAGATATTAATTCTGGGACAGATGCAGGAAAGATTTTTTGGAATTTTTATCAACTAACAGTCAACAATCCAACTTCTCAATCGTTTCGCAGCAATGTTGTAGCACGTAAGTTCAAATGGAATCCTCATAATGTGCGAGCCATTGGACGATTGCTTGCATCACAATGTTATGGATTACTCAATGAAAATCCTCCATTGTCTGGGAAGTTCACGGTAGCGGGCGCATGTATGGAAAATGTTATGCAGGTGTTACCAAGATTTACTGTAGATCCTGTGATTCCCGGAGAATGGATTGGTGGAGAATGGTATGAATTTCCGGAAGGTACCGAAGTGTATGCAATTCATAAGTGGCATAAAATGATAGCACCATTTCGTGCCAGAATTATTGATACTCATTATGATGATGCAAGTATTGCATTCGAGAATCCCATAAAATTTAAAACAATTTCGGAGCAAACAGCGGGCTGGATACGCTTAGTTATGAATGCAAAGTGGACAAAATATGGTGATAGAATGCCGGCTATCAATAAACAAGTTGCATAGTTTTACGGTTGCATGGGGTGTTAAGATTTATGTGTCCGTTGGGAACAGACGGATAAGGTTGAGCTCTTGCGTAAGGCAATAACTCTAGGTGCCGAAGTTTCGCCTCAGGTAGTTGCTTGAAATTGATTTGTAATTGATTAAGATTCTTTAAAAAGAAGCAATTTATAAATTTGCCGTTTATAAGGCAAATGAACTTAATTTTGCCCGATGTTTGTTGACCGCTGAGCCGGCAAAATACAATTCACTTGCAATATGACGGGATTATTAATAGTTTTGTACCACATGAAGCAATCATTTTACATATGCACCGTGGCATGCATGCGCAAAAGAACAGATAATCAAAAAATATATGATTATATGATTAAGAACGGCTTTAAGTTTGAATCTGATTACGGCAAAGCGGACATGATATTTATAGACACATGTGCTTATTGCCAAATGGAAGAGGACAACAGTGTGAATGCGATCCAAAGATGTCTTGATTACAAAAAAGAATCGGCACAGATAATAGTACTCGGCTGCCTTCCGGCGATTAATCCGCTCAGACTGGAGCAAATGGGCAAGCTGCACTGCGTCCCTTCGGGAAGATTTAATGAGTTGGATAAATTTATAAAGCCAAAAATCGATTACGATTCCATTCCTGATAATACAAAAGTAAGGGATTTTTATTCACCTTTTGTTAAGGAAGGGCTTAATCAGAAAGTTGGCCAGAATAATTTGTTGGGTAAATACGGATATACCGGAAACGATGTCAATCACGTTAAAGTGGCAACCGGATGCCTGGGTAATTGCAGCTATTGCGCCATCAAGCTTGCATGGGGGAAGTTAAAAAGCAGGCCGCTTGAAGATATTCTCAAAGATTTTAAAAGAGTCATAAAAAACGGTGCAAAAGAAGTAACCTTGGAAGCGCATGACTTAAGCTCTTACGGGCTGGACATAGATACGAATGTGGTCGCATTGCTTAGGGGAGTTTTTGGAGTTGAAGGAGATTATAAATTGGTGCTGCACGATTTTAATCCGCTGTGGCTTATGCATTTTTATAAGGAACTTAAAGAAATCCTTGTAAATAATCATCAAAGGATTAAATACATAAACATCCCCGTTCAGTCAGGAAGTAACAGAATACTAAAACTGATGCACAGGCCATATAAGATTGAACAGATAAAAGAAATGCTATCTGACCTGATGCAGGCAGCACCATCATTGTGGGTTCTTTGTGACATCATGATTGGTTTTCCGGGCGAAACTTCTGAGGATTTTGAAGAGACAAAAATGTTTGTAAAAGAAATGGGGGAAAAATATAAAATTAATTATTGGTTCACCAAGTTTTCGGTCAGGCCAAATACAGAAGCTGAAAAAATGGAAAACAAAGTTGATGAGAAAACCAAGGAGGAAAGAGAAAATGCACTAAGAATGGTACTTAGTTCAAAGGCTGAGCCTGCAGTGACCGTGGCTGCGGCTTGATTCCGATAATCCCCGTCTCGTCGATTTTATTAAATTGGATTTGTTTGTTTTCAAAATACTCATCGACCGCTTTCTTTGCACCCTTCCAGTATCCGTAGTCGTCGATGATTAATGTGCCGTCTTCGGAAAGCAGAGGATAAAGGTGTTTAAGTTCATGAAGTGTGGATTTATACCAGTCTGTATCAAGTCTGAGTATGGAAATCTTTTCTGGGGTGATATGCGGAACTGTTTCTTCTACTTTTCCTTTTACATAAAATATTTTTTCCTCCGGATAACCTGTCAGCGACATATTCCGTTTAACTTCATCCAGCGACGCATAGCACCATTCATTATGATCGGATTTTTGATGCTTTTTCCATTCGTCGTGTGCATTGGATAGGTCAGAGGCAAGAAGATCTTCTTTTTCAGGCTCCACCATTCCTTCATAAGTATCGTAGAGGAAAATATTCCGGTCAGTTGAATTAAGTTCCATCAGAGCATAAGCCATAACCATTGCGCTGCCCCCCTTCCATACTCCGCATTCTACAAGGTCACCGGGAACACCGCGCTTGACCATATTTTTGACCGCCTCATAAAGCGCAATCATTCTATCCTCAGAAGTCATTGTGTAGGGCCTGCAGATATCAAGTATTTTGTTCGGCATTGGTACCACTTTATCATGATATTTTAGTTGTCTGAACTACGCCTGTCTGTCGGTAAGACCATGGTCAATCATGACTGGCGTGGCAGGCAGGGTTTATACAGATTGATTCAATAGATCTTAATTACTTCTATAACGTTCCGGCTTATGTGAAGTTTGAGGTGGTATAATTTGTCCCGCGCCTGCGGGACTCACAGCCGTGCAATTTGGGAGAGGAGGGGCGACTTCATTAACATCATAAAATGGAGCCCCGACGAACCGGCTAAGCGCTGTTGTACGATCGTAATACGAATCGCCAGGGGGCGGAAAAAACATACAAAACAGTCCACAGAAACAAGTCTAAATCTATGGACAAGCAAACTTTTTATTGATACTATAGAACTCGGAGTCAGCCGAATACTTCCCTTTCGGGTTGGTGGCCACCCCTCACCGGATGGCCTAGGTTGATTATGTCATACCAATTCCAGTTCAAAATATCCTTATCTCCTGCCCCCTCACCCATCCTCTCCCCCCTTCGAAAACCCCCTCACCTTAAAATATTGAGGGAGGGGGATAAGGAAAAGAGCCAAGGTATAGGTTTTAATAGATGCTACGATATGTGATACTTTGAAATGTAATTAGTATCAGCATTTCTTGATGATGCTGTTTTTCGATGCACGCTTGTGGAGTTTTTGCATTTCCTCGTCGCCTTCCATTGAGTCGCGTAGAAAACCTGCGACTGCATCAGCAAGGCGAATGAACTCATCAGCTTGATCTGTTAAACCGCGAACCAAATGCACTTGAACATGGAGTTTGCGAAGACCGGCTGCAAACGCACGTTTCTCAGTTCTTTGCATACCATCCACATACACAGTCGCTTCGTATGCTTTATTCGCAGCCGCCAGAATTGCTTTTGCAGTAGAGAGGATTGTCATATCGACGTATGAGCGTGACTGTGTGTAGTGAGAAAAGGATATGTGGTTAGCCAAGCTCTCGTCACTCACAATGTCGCTCATGTAAGCAATTCGTTGTTTCCGTGTGGACTTTGTCCACTTTTTGATGCCTTTACCACTTCTCTTTTCAATGGTATCCAATTTTGAACGAAGATGATTACGCTCATCGCCGACAACAACAATTGAAACAAGGAAGAATTCTCCCAATGTATCTTGTCCAGTTTCATCCACATAGCAGTAGAGTTTTTGTGGCGACATACTGACAGTGTACAAGTATTTGATGGCGTGTGCGATATCAGCCCATCATTTTTATATTTTCCCGGATGGTGGCTTTTTGCTCTTTGCCATCTTGCGCATCGATGATCTTCATTTTGATCAACTCATCAACGACTGTGTCGAAAAGATTTAGGAGCTCTTTACCATGGTCCATGAGAACTCCTCTGTATACATGATATTCTCCGCTCTCGACAAGGTCGCCAGCTACATTTGCGATTGTTGTTAATACCCATTGGCGAGGGCGTATGTTTTTAGATGTGATTTCAGCGTATTTATTAGGATGTTCAAATAACATTTTTTCTATGATACTTCTGACTGTCTGTAGTGCTGAATTATTCAAAGTTTGTTCTATCTTATCAAGTGCGTCTATAGCACTTTCAATTTCTTTTGGAACTTTGGATTCAGAGTTGAGGAGTTTCTTAAGACAAATGCTTCTCGCAATATTACCTACGGCCATGCTTCCTACAATTACGAGGAATAATAATCCAATATCCCCATTTATTGACTCAAGTATAAGATCTGTAAGTGAGCCGTAGTCAGATACGAAGAAATTCGCAATGGTTAATAATCCAGTTGCCATTACTATGTATGGCCAAATTGCGTAAACAAATTGATTAACTGTTGGCATGGCAAATTTTTTATGCATACGTATTTGTCCCTGTAGAAGAAATGGCCACAGATAGGAGGCATAAATGATTTGAAACAGTGTGAGCAAAAATACTGCTACTCCTAAAAGGAATCCGAATATCCAGATGAAACTTACAATCTGGACAAGAAGAAACAGATTGGCAAACATTAGAAATCCTGCCGAGTAAGGAAGAATCCCATTTTCCCAATAAGCTGTAAGGTATCTGTGTATCACCAGACCAATGACTATCAAGGATAGTATGAGGATGTTCATAGGAGATAGTGTAGAATCGTATTTCTTACAGCAAACAAAACATTAAAAACATACAGGGGGACTGGCGATTCGTATTATTTCGTACAACGTTCTGGCTTATGTGAAGTTTGAGGTGGTATAATTTGTCCGCCTAGGCGGACTCACCGTCGCCAAATTTGGGTCGCCTGCCGGCCGTAGCCCAGAGGCGAAGGCTGGAGGAGCGACGACTTCCTTTAAATTCAAAATTAGGGAGGAGCGACGAGCCACATAAGCCGTGTTATATGATGTACGTACTTTTCCTTTTACCCCGCCTCAGCGGGGACTGCTCTTAATAAAATCTGATTTTGTTTCCACCTTATTAGTGACGGGCAGAGGCCTGTCCGCCGAAGTCCGCCGTGGCGGACGTAGGTGGAGGAATTAAAGGGGTAAATGCCCGGAGCACAATCTCATTTCTTCGACTTCCTATGTCTACCAACATAAAACGCACACTTTTCACAATCAGGATTATGGCCGGGATACTTTTCGTTAAGAAGTTTCACCATTTCCTTTAGTTTTCGTTCAAGTCTTGTTGGATTAATTTTAACAAGATCAACATGGCTATCGAATTTCACGTCAATGGAAGGATTACTTTTGTCTTTTACAAAGTAATGCAAAAGGTACGCCCGATTAGAAACTTTGTACCCGTGCTTTTTGAACATGAAACCATATGCGGCTAATTGGTCGCGATAGTATTTTTGTTTGTCTTCGGCAGGTGCATTACCAGAGGACTTGTAATCTGCAGGAACAAAGCGACCATCTGCTTCCAGCAAAATGTCGTCAATCTTACCCCGAAGGACATAACCAACTTCTTCATCTTCTACTTGCAGTGAGCTCATTTTCTCCCGCCACAATTCTAGTTTCTCCAGATCCATAAAAGGCTTAATACCTTCTTTGAGTAATTCCTTTGCTTCCGGAGGAAATGTCTTTTGCTTGCGATACTTGTCGTAACGATTCTTCAGAATGCTATCCATTGCGGTGTTTAAGAGGAGAGGGAGCATCGGAGCTCGTCTGTAGTGGTTATCTACCCAAAAACAGGATTTACATTCGCTGTACGCGTACAGAGAGCTTGGGGATAGGCGCCAGAGGCCAGATTTAAGCTTCATCGGACACTATTGTATCAGTGAATGTGGAATGGTGGTGAATACTCGTAGTTAGATGACTTTAGATCAATTCTGATAAAGTATTCATGCGTCTTTCATTATACTCATCTTTATGGAAGATTTGTTGATTATAGACTCTTTGCAATTGCTTATTGTTTTTAACTGCCTGCTGTATTTTTTGATCATTGTTCACTAGCTTAACTTCTGAAAATAGAAACCATTTCTCAAGTTTTACAATATAGTCTGGATTACTGCGATTGTTAGCCTCATTTAAGAATTGAAATTCTTTTATAAAATCAGTTGTAGATATTGTATTTATAATTTGGAGTATTGATTCCATTGTATTTCTTTCGGATGAAAGGAAATCCCATAATTCATTTGCAATCAATGTTTCATTAGGGTCGAAGAACTTAATCATATTTATTATTGATCCAAGAAACCTATCTTTATCATATTCTGTAGATTTACTACTTGTTGGATCAAATGGGAAACCCATATAAAAATTTATTTTTTTGTTTGGAAACAACTTATGTAATGCTGCTTTTCCTTCAAGAATCTTCTGTTTTTCTCCTCTCATTTCGCCAGAATTAGGTTTAACAGACTTTAGTTCAATTGCTGTAATAGTATCTTCATCTTCAATAAATACATCAGCAGAGAAATCCATGGAATTTACGAAATTGTTTTCATGATCAATGAAAACCAATTTATTTTCATCATCCATGTTAGGTGGAATGGTACCATTTGAAAGCTCTGTCATTCTTTCGGCAACATTATTTTTTTGATTTTTACCTATTTGCACATTGCCAAGTTTTTTTGATGTGTATTCCCTCTTTTCGCCATCTGAAAGTATATGTGCAACATTCTCAAAAAAAGTTTGCCCTAAAGTTGTGTTTAATCCGTGTAACCAACTACTTAAGCTAATAAAGAAGGGAATATCGGACACTTTGTCATTGAATTTATCTTTAAAGGCGTTTAAAAAAGCTTCGTGAAATGGTGCATTTCTATTATTAGATGCATCTAGCGGAAAAGTTTCAAATCTCTTAAGGAGTGTCTTGATTACATTCCATGCAATCTTTTCTTGTTTATCAGGTTTCATAAGGATTTAGGAATTTTTTAAGTGAAAAATTATTTCAGAATAAGCCCCCTTATCTTTTTCTGTCCGGTTCAATACTGGTCGCTTAAATTGATCTACAATTTCCAATTTTGCTTTGTTAGCTATTTCTGGATACATTCCCCATTTATCATTAGCAACAAGAAAAATAGAAAAATCATCAGCAAGGTATTTTTTGCAGTTGTTGAGTACTGTTGCGATGCCTTCAATATAGCTTTTTCGAGCTTCTTGCCCCTGACCACGGAAAAGTGGGCCTATTTCTGATTCATCATTTCGCTTGAAGCCAAAGAGGTCGTATGCGTATGCATGTTGTTCATGATAATCAATTAATCCTACGTAAGGAGGTGAAGAAAAAATGCCTTGGATTTTTTGTTTTCTTGCAATCGTGGCAAAGCTTGGATGTCTTACATCCAGTTCCCTGAAAACGTCAATCGTCCTAGAATCTCCAGTAAGACAAATTTGCTTTGTATCAGTTCTCAGTGACTCAAATTGCTGAAGCCGTTGAATGGTATCTATTGAATATCTCTTCCACCAACTTAGAATTGAGAATAGTGGTTTGCATACCTTGCCATGCTTTCTACAGTAATACGTTGTTGTTTGAGGCTCTTTTAATGTAGCAAGGTCAGAATGAGTTGTTGCACGACAGGAACGAATAGTTCGACTGAGTATGACACTAACAATCCTTTTAATATCCTGATCTTTGATTTTTTTAACTTGGTCAAACATAAAATCTATTTCCTTGCGTACGGTTTGCAGATACCACTTGTCTAAGAATGATGAATTCTTGGATTGTTTGAGCTTGATTTCGAATTCATTGATTAACTTCTCATATGTACCCATAAATTCTTTCTCCTTCTTTGCCCCATATTCACGCTCGTTTATCTTTCCTTGTCTCACATCATATTTAAATCCTGGTGAAGGAAAATATTTCGAATTGAATACTTGCAGAGCAGAAAGCAAAGTAGATTCAAATTCAAGAGTTTTAGAATAATCCAAAAATTTTTCTAGGTTTATAGTAATTTGTTGAATGATTTCTTTAAGCTCTGAGAAATTATGTGCTCCTATTTTGATATTAGATATCAGTGAATTGAATGCCGAGACATCAATTCCAATTGCATGCATTCCTAACTCATTGGCTTGGACGAGAGTAGTTCCACTACCACAAAATGGATCAAGAATTATGTCTCCTTCCTTGAAATATTTTTGCTTTTTAAAAGTGTCAGTATGATCATCTAAAAAATATTCAACGAGTTGTGGGATAAATTTACCCTTGTATGGGTGCAGTCGATGAACGTGTTTTGTAGTTTCACTTTCTCTGAATTGCTCAAAAGAGAGCATCCAGTTCAGATCGTTTCCGAGTTTAGACTTCCAAGATGCCTCTCTCATTGGCATATTTTGGTTGTAGTATTCTTCAAGATCTTGTTTGGAAATTTGTGTAGAGCCATTTTCGCCAATTTTTTTGACTCTTCCATATTGGATTAGATATGAGATATTTGCTTCGCTCACTTTGCGCTGGAGTAGTTCACTTGCCCATGAGCTTGCTTCTTTTATGCTCAATAATTGTTTATGAGAGGTGGCAGTAGGCATATTTTGTTGATTGGATTGCAAGTAGAATATGTTAAATACATGAATACTTCAAAAAATTTGTAATGCGCTAACTTGATAAATATTGTAGTGTACAATTGTACACCAAGACATATTCAGTAAATTACATACAAAAACAAAAAACATCTTCCCCTAATCAAAAAAGAAACAAAATCGGATTTTATTAAGAGCAGGAGGCGTCAGCCTAAAAGGAAAAGTACGTATTTCAGCTAACGTTCTGGGCTGTACGAAGTAGCGCAATTGTACAATATTGCCCGTAAGGGTATCACAATTGTGTTATTTGGGCGAAGGCCGAGCCGAGGCCAAAGCCGTACAGCCCGTGTTAAACGACCCGAGACCAAGCCTGTACAATTTGCACCGCTCAGGTGCTCACAGGTTTGGGTGAGAGCGCAGCGGGGCAAGCGACTCCTTAATTTTTAGTAGAGAGGAGCGCAGCGTTTGAAAACCTACCGGTTGTGTTGATATTCCTTGTTGTTTCTTAATGACAAGAAAAATATCTTAATATATCCTGTTACTATGCGATCAGCGGAAGGAGAAACACAGGCAGCACCAGTAAATGAAGGCACTCCAAAACGACGCAATATTATGCTCAGGATGTTCGATCGATATCGAGATTATACTGATGAATGCTTGAATAGAACGAGGTCAATGTCGCTTTTGGATCCCACTCATGCAAAAGAGAGTGGGAAAGTCCTTTTAGCACCATTAACCTGTAGTATTGCTGAAATAAGGGACTCATTACGAGGGTGCTGTCGGGCCAAGGGATAATAAACACCAAGGTAGGTAGGTTTTCAAATGTCGCACAACGTTTCGGGATATGCGATGTTTGGCAGGTGTATAATTCTCGTCACACCTGCCAAATATGGGAGAGCTTTGGCGACTTCCTTGGAGAATCAAAACGGAGCCAAAGCGAACCGCATAGCCCGTGTTGTGCGATGTAAAATGCCGTCCTCCTTTTTTCTGCCAGTACGCGATCGTCAATGACATATACGCCACTAGCGTATGTGTCGTTTCATAACCGTCCGCTGGGGGGGGACAACATACAACACAATCAACAAAAACATCTTTAGAGGATGATCTTCACTGTCTTGTACAACATTGGTAAGCAGTCCTGGCGCAGACGGAACTTCGTCCCGTGGTTATGACCAGTGCGAGCATCGAAGTCTACAAAAGCCATTCCTTCATCAAGTGCACGAAGCAGGCCGTCAAAATTGAAGCCTTGGAGCATCATCACTTTTTCATATTTGAAGAACTCGCGGCCGTCTTCCTTTTTACTATCTGCTTGAACGTAGAAAGAGTTGAGTAACTTCGTGCCTGCTTTGTTCTGCAAATCGGCAAATCCCCAATATGGCTGCGGGTTCAATTCATCGAGACCGGCGTGCTTCTTTACAGACTGAAGCCATTTCTTATGTCGCACCGCCACCGCAGATGCATTGAAGGAGATGAGAACTTTTTGCTCAGAGCGATCTATGACAACCATAAATCCTCTGTCACCCCGCGACTGTCCGCTGATCGTCATCCTGAAACTCATTTCCTTCTTTCCATACTTCTTCCCCGCGTCATTATGTTTCCATCCATACTTCGGAAGAAGAACTGCAGGGACAAACCGAAGTGCGCGTGGCGACGGCTCCATGTGAAAAAGCGTCGTGAGAGAGGTGGTATTGCTGCGCTGTGTCTTCAATTCCCATTCGGCTGCGTTTGGAATAGGCAGATTGTTTTCCTCAATGCCAAGCAAATCTTCCAGAGTATTGCCGACTCCACCATCATTGCCATGTCGCCCGCTTGGTATCCAGCCCATTTGAACAATCGCTTTGAGTCGATCAATGAGATCTGTCTTGGAGTAGATTTGCATACATCAAGCGTGAAGAAGTGAGAGCTGCCCGCGAGAAGGAGTACGTTCTTCAATTGGGGACACGATGCCGAGCCTTTCTTCAGCCATGCGGCAATACTCCGGCGAAAGCTCAATGCCAATGTAATCCCTTCCTAGTCGCTTTGCCGCCACAGCCGTTGTCCCCGAGCCCATAAAAGGATCGAGAATAATCTGAGCATGCGTAGAGGAAATGACGCGCTCAATGAGCGTAACCGGAAAAGCAGCAGGATGGGGGTTATTCATTTCCTGCGTAAACTCCCAAATGTCGCCGTAAGCATTTGCTTTTGGCGCGAGAAGAAATTTCGGTTTTGCAATCAGGTAAATCACTTCATACGTTGGCAGGAAGTAACCGGGATTGAAATTAAAACCGCCTTTCCTTCTCCAGATAATGATTTGCCTCACTGGAAAACCGGAAACAATGTCTTGCCTATCTTGCAGAAGGCCGCCCTGCACTCGCCATTTGTGATTATAAAATAGCGCACCATCTTCCTTTAGAAGCCGCATCATTTCAGTAAGACAATCCCGCTGCCACTTCACATACTTATCATGCGGCATGCAGTCGTCGTGATGTGAGTAGCCATTCATTAGAGCTGCCCCGGCCCACTTTCCTCCTCGCCCGTCTTTCATTCCATTGCCGGTGGAATTTTTGAGATTGTACGGAGGTGACGTGACAGCCAAATCAACGCATGCATCAGGCATTTCTCGCATGACTTCGAGACAATCTCCGCAGATGATTTTATTGATAAAATCCATACTTGTTCAGAGTATAGACTATTTGTCGTTCAATGGAATCGATTGTTCAAACAACCACCAAAAAACAACCTACAAAACAACAAACATGGGGGGAGCGGACGGTTACGATTCGTAGCGTGCTGGCATTAAAAAAGATGGCATTTTATTTCGCACAACGTTTCGGCTTATGCGAAGCCGGAGGCGGTATAATGTCGCGAAGCGCACCGCCGAACGGTTTGGGTGAGATTTGGCTCTGTCCGCCAAATCTCAAAAAGGGAGCCAAAGCGAACCATATATGCCGTGTTGTCGGATCGTCACTTTTCTCCCGAGTTTCGTAGTTTTTAGCGTAGCTTTTTATTTTTGCGGGGGTGGGAAACAACATACAAAACAAATAACAAAAGAAATGCCAAGATTCTATGAATCATATATTCTTAGTGTATATGTCAGCATTCGACCAAGATAAGTATGATAAGGCGAAAGAGGCAGCGCATAATTATTTTCAAAAGAACAGGAAAATACGCTCGCCCTTACTTGGAGTAGTCCATCTCAATTCTGATGGCTTCCTTCATCTTGTTTATGGGGATAAGAACCATAAACAAAAACGAGATTGGAAAAATCAGGTAAAACGTTTTCATTTAGTGTCATACATTAAGCGAATTATTGAAGGTATGGGATTTCATCAGGAATATATGGAGCAATATCAAACAGTTACTATCATGCAACACAAGAAGAAAGTGCCCGCAAATAAACTGGTGAAGTATTGGGGCTTTGTTGCTGTTATTGATAACAAAATTCGTGTGAAACTTATTCTTCGACAAGTTGGAAATGGCAATATCCACTTTTGGTCTGTCATTCCTTTTTGGAAAACTACTTATTACAAAGACATCCAAGTTGTAGATCTTTCTACAGGTGACTTGGATGTAGACTAAATATAGATATTGTGAACCTGCGACCTGCTCAACAATGTGGCTGGTCGGGGGCTGACGCCCACAAGTTCACGCTAACATTATAGGTGATATAGTTGCTTATTAGCAACAAAAAACGATAAATTTGTGTTAAATAGGCTTATAAGCCTAAAATTAGAGTGTGACTATTTCATAAGTTCTCATCATTATTCTTACCAAGATTACATTTGTGACAAAGGGTTCTCAGATTATCAATTTCATTAGAACCACCTTTTGAAAATGGTTGGATATGATCAATATGCAAGAAAATTCCTGCATGCGTCGCAGGGCTTCTGCCACAAATGATGCATTTATAGTTATCCCTTTTTAAAATTTTAAGACGTTTTTTGTTGTTAATGTTTCTTGATCTAGCAGTGCTTTCACTTTGTGCCATCTTAATAAACTCAACATCACCCTTCTTATATTTAATGAATTCTTCACAGGCTTTTATCCAACTTCCAAATCTTCTTTGGTAAGTTGCATGATTGAATTTAGAAAGCGGTTTCTTCATTTCTCCTACAAAAGGTTGTCTGTCTAATGTTCTCCATATTACTTCTAAGTTATCAAAAAGCTCTTGATTGGTAATAGTTCTTTTTAATCCAACTTCCAGACCAGCCTTTTGTAGAGCTTTGTTCCAGCCGCCAAAACGCCTTATGTATGTAGCAAAATGATATCTCCCATTTTTATTGTATTCTTTTTGAGTGACTTTTTGCTTATTTAAAAGCCCAGCAACTCTTTGCAAATCTGCGATTAGTTCCTTGTCATCGGCATATATAGCGTTTGTTCTCAATTTAAAATCCATGGTCATATGTTATTCGTTTTTAACACATAAAAAAACACCAACAACAAACAAATGGCGGGACGCAAAAATAAAAAGCGAAGCGGAACGTAGAAACGAGGGAGAAAAGTTATGTCCGACAACGTCCAAGACTATGCGAAGTTTGAGGCGTTATAATGTTGCCCGATAAGGCATCAACGCCGAAGCATTTGGGAGAAGAAATTTCGCATCCTTGAGTTTAATTAGAGCGAAATTTCTGAACCGCATAGTCTTTGTTGTGCGAAGAATTTTTTGTTTGGGGAGGGAAAAACACATACAAAACAACTCACAACATATATTCTTTGTGATACGCTTGCTTTGATGGCAATTGACTTAGAAAATTTCGATGAAGTGAAGCTGAAAGGTGAAGAACTCTATAAGTCACTGATAGATGTGCATTGTCCGTTTTTTAATGGAAAGGTGTACTTCAATGCACAAGGATTAGGACATCTCAAATTCAAGAGACATGGTCACGCACGACCTCAGCAAGATCAATATATGCGTTTTAAGCTCCTGCACTTGGCGCCTATTATTCTTCGCAACTCAAAAACATTGCAGGGTATTTGGGAAACAAAGTCATTTGAGAAGATTCGTGTTCACAGCAGAACTGATACTGTTATGAAGGATGTTACGTATTACGAGTTCGTTGCCGTTATGGAAAACGTGCGGGCGAAAATCATAGTCAAACAAGTAGCAGGCGGGCAGAGAGTCTTTTGGAGTATTATTCCATTTTGGGGTATCGACAAAAAAACAAAGAAGAAAAAATTGCACAGTGTTTATCCTATGGAGGATTAAACATCAAAAAAACCGCCGGTGCGGTTGCTTTGATAGGTGCTTGGTTACAGCTTACATTGAGCCGTGAGAGGGCGAACCCTCCAAACACCTGCCAATAGTATAGCTATGCAACATGGAAATTTCAATCAAAATCAGTAATAATAATTTATATGATCTATAAGGGAAACATTGTGACTGGAGTGGGCAAAGCAGCTCGATATTTTGAAGCTCTTAAGCCGCTATATCAGGAATATATTGGTATGGATTTCTTTTGTGGTACTTTGAATGTTTTGGTTGATAATGAGTTGTTGATTACAGAAGATGCTATTTATGTACCATCGGATGGAATTGGTATAGCTTTGCAAGAGCAAGGAATTCAAAGTGCGGAAAAGGGATGTTATTTTGTCCCGGCAAAATTGTTTGGAGAAAGCGTTTATATTTGCAGACCGGAGAAAACAGAGCACCCAAACAATTTGCTTGAGATTATTTCTGCGAATAAGATCAAGGATAAATACAATTTGAATATTGGTGATGAAGTTGAAATTATTACCAATGATTAATAATTATTATTTCACAAACAAAAAACATTGGTGGGGCAAACAAAAAATATTTTGAACAACGTTCCGGCTTATGCGATGTTTTCGGGCTGTATAATGTGCCCGCAAGGGCACCACAGCCCGAAAATATGGGAGAGGAGGTGGCGCATCCATCAAATATTAAAGGTGCCACCGACGACCCGCATAAGCCGTGTTAGCTGATGTAGCCAAACATTCACCTTAATAAGAGGAAGACCGGCAAACACCACCTTAATCGTTTTCTTTTTTGGGGAGGGGGAAACACATACAAAACAGCCTACATGTACAGAATTTGTACATCTGAGAATTTTGGTTAAATTCGATTTGACATATACATGAGTAGGTGGTTAAATACATGTCCTATTCTTTCTTTTCTTAATTATGGACAATTTTGAACCACAGGAAAGTATTATTGTAATGGCTGATAAAAAATATAATCTTCCCGATCAAGAAGTAGGTGTTTCTGCACTAGATACAACCATCAATTTAACAGTGGAGCAATTGCAGGCAATCACTACGAATGTGCAAGTCAGTGCTGTTGGGGTTCATGTGATAGAAGTAGTTGTCCAAGAAGATCAAAGCTCATTATCATCGGAACAGAAAGAAAAACTATTTGCAGAACTGAAAACGATATTTGATTTTAAGAATCCAGTTGAATGCACAGAGGAAGAAAAATTTCCTGAGACATGTAGCGCAGCAAAAGAAATTGGATGGGACACGATACGATCTGTTCTGGATAAGAATCCTGAGCAGATGCAATATTTACAAAAAATGATAGCAGCAAGATTTAGGCCTACTATTTATGCTGTTACCCAGCAAGAATATCTGTTTGGCGATCAGAGGAACTATGATGCTGTTAATCCGACAAACAAAAGCAATATCAATAGTGTAGGACAAGATAGAACAAGATTTAATGGTCTTACCGATGCTGAAAAACAAGCTGCTGTTCAAATTGCGATAGCGCGTTCTTCAAAAGAATGGGGACAATATTCTGATGAGGAAAACCAAACTCTACGCGGTAAGTTCTATGAATATTTCAATGAGATACCGAAAGGCTGTGGTATTGATTTTTGGCGATCACTAATCTTAACATCCCACTTTGGCGGTAGGCCGTACACGTATGAAGAATTGAATAATTCAGCACAAACTAATGGCCAATTATGTGATAATAGTTGGCAATGGAGAAACGGCAAAGATCTCCGGGAAGTATTCAGAAGTGATGTTGCGCATGGTGGCCGTCGTTACTACGGGCGTGCCGACCGCAACGAGGACTTTGCCGACTACCGCAATCATTCTCAGGGCGTGTGCGTCGGCGGGCTAAGGGTTCCGTGTTCTTAGTTCTTAATCTTTGATTTTCTTTTAGTTTTTGCACTTTTCCTTAGACCGCCGTCAGGCGGTCTTCCGCTACCCACTTTCAACAAGATTACGGTGGGCAGACAAATTTTTTTCGCTACAATACGCACAGCGGTGAATAGCCACTTGCCTCGGAGCAAGCTACCGTACGGTGGTCTTTCAAAAAAATTGCTTTGAATGAAAAAAGAAGCAAGAAAGACCATTACAAGCTAATGAACCCTTAGTTTGAGCTGAGTGATTCTGTAATGAGACAGTCGTTGGACTGCGGTTAACGGCTTCGGTATGAAGCTCAGTCAATAACGGTGTTGCGCCTAATGGCAATCGTAACAACGGGAATGCCAACCGCAACGAGAACAATGCCGACAACCGCAATCATAATCAGGGCGTGTGCGTCGGCGGGCTAAGGGCTTATTGGCTTTGCACGGATTTTAGCCATCCTCCAATCTGTCGCCCTACCTCTTCTACCGTTGATTGTGCCTGGAAGATTTTTGTCTCATTCACAAGCTTGAGTTCCAGACAGAGACGAAGTTTGAGCATGCAAAAACAACAAAAAAACATACAAGGGGGGACAAAAAAGAAAACGTCATCAAAAAAGTGTTTGCCAGTCTTCCGTTATAAAAAGGTAATGTTTGGTTATTTCAGCTAACGTTCGCGGTTGTGCGATGTTTTGTGGCTGTATAATGTTTGCGGAGCGTAGCGGAGCAACACAGCCGCAAAATATGGGAGAGGCATGGCGACCTTCCTTAGAAATCTAAATGGGAGCCATGCCGAACCGCATAACCGCTGTTATATGATGTAAAATACCATCCTCCTTATCTCTTGCCAGTACACGGTTGGGAATGACATATACGCCACCAGCGTATGTGTTGTTTGGGATGGAACGTAACCGTCCGCAGGAGGTGAAAACAACAAACAAAACAATTACAACACAATTCTGGAAAAACGCTGCACAAACATATTCGATGACTATGCAAATAAGTCTTTTTTTGAGAAGCTAGTAACATGCCAACAACCGACTCAGAAGTACATGCTTATAAATTCATATTAGATGAATTAATAAAGAAAAAGGGCTGGAAGAAAGCGCAGGTTTTAACACAGCAAGAATGTCATCGTATTAAGGCCATAAAGGATGCTATTGGAGGGAAAAAACCAGAAAACGTTGTAATGATTAGCGACAAAACGTGTTACGTTATTGAAGCAAAAAACGAAAGAAAGAAATTGAATACCGCTGTTAAAGAAGCCAAAGAAGAGTATGCAGATAGAATTAATGAGCAGCAAAAACTACAAGCCATATTCATTACTGGCATTGCTGGAAATGACGAAGAGGGATTTATTTGTAAAAGCGAATATTACAAAAACGGAAAGTGGGAAGCTATTGAAGAAAATGGGGTAGAGATTACTGGTTTGCTTTCCTCTGGTCAGGTAGATCATATTTTGAGAACAAAAAGCGGAAAAATTGAAGATATAGAAATCACGGAGAAGGAGTTTCATGTGGCAGCCAAGGAAATTAATGGAATACTCCATGAGAATGCTATCAACAAAGATTATCGAGCCAGGTTTATTTCCGCTCTTTTGTTAGCCCTTACAGAGGGGTCGTCGGAAATTGACTTAAACGAAATGGATACCAGTGTTTTGATTGTTGCTATAAACAAAAAAGTAGAATCGATACTAAATAGACATAAAAAACATGAATTTGCTAGATTCATTAAAATTGATGAGCCATCAAATCAAGACAATCATGTTAAGGTTAGGGCTGCAATTGTGAATACAATAGAAAAACTATTGTCACTTAATATAAGGTCTGCAATGAAATCGGGGAGAGATGTTTTGGGCGAATTTTATGAAGCCTTTCTCAAGTATGGAAATGGTGCGAAGGAAATTGGTGTAGTTCTTACCCCTCGTCATATCACTAGATTTGCAGCAGAAGTTTTAGACGTGCAGACAAATGATATAGTACTTGATCCAGCCTGTGGCACAGGCGGTTTTCTTGTTGCTGCATTGGATGTCGCTAGGAAAAAATCGAAATCTGATAAAGATTTTGACGGATTTAAAGAAGAAGGTATCTATGGCATCGAGGAACAAGATCCGATTATTGCCCTTGCCATTGTAAATATGATTTTTAGGGGAGATGGAAAAAATAATATGATAGAGGGAAATTGTTTCAATAAATGGCTGACAGTTGATGATACAAAAAAGAGATTTGCAGCATGTTATGTAAAGAGTGATTTTGATGGACGGCTTCTGCCAATCACAAAAGTTCTGATGAATCCTCCATTTTCTCAAAAGTCGAGTAAGAGTAAGGAATACCAGTTTATTGAACATGCCATTGCTCAGATGCAGGATGAGGGGTTGCTATTCGCGGTACTTCCAATTTCAGTACTGATAGAAAGAGCTGCCCTTGAATGGAGAAAAGAGTTTTTAAAGAGAAACACGCTGATTTCAGTTGTCACATTTCCAACAGACCTTTTCTATCCAACTGGCACCAATACATTAGGCATGTTTGTTAGAAAAGGTGTTCCGCATAATCCAGGTGAACCAGTATTATGGATGAGAGCTTTACATGATGGATTTGTCAAAAAGAAAGGCAAAAGGGTGCGTAACAAAAAAGAAAAAGACGACATTACTACAATCCAACCGCTTCTGTTTGATTTTGTGAAAGATTCTAGGACGAAAGTTAAGAACATTCCTCAGTTTCAAAAAAAAGCTCCGATTAATTTTTCAGATGAGAACCTAGAACTTGTTCCAGAAGCGTATTTGGATGATAAAGAATTGACGCAGGAGGAGATTGAAAAATCAATGGAATTGCTGATGCGCGAAACTGCCTGTTATTTGATTCGTACTAAATCATGACAGTCGGAACACTTTTTAATATCGGCAATGCGAAGTCAAAGGGGTTTGAGCAGCATGATGAAGGCACCATACCATTTGTTACAAACGGTTTCCGAAACAATGGAATCGTAGGATTTGTAGATCCTCTTCCGATGGAAAGAGTTATAAAAGAACAGGCAATATGTATTTCAACATTTTGTGAGGCTACTGTGCATGAGCCGCCTTTTTTACCACGTGGAAACGGAGGAAGCGGTTTAATTATTCTTGTTCCTAAGACTGGAATGACCAGGGAGGAAATGTACTACTATGCTGCTCAGGTCAATAAACAGTCTTGGCGGTTCTCGTTTGGTCGAATGGTAATAAATGAGCGTATTGCTTGTTTGGAGCTGCAACCATTCAAAGGGGTTTCCACAACTCTTTCAATCGAGAAGTTGGTACCAGAAATGAAGCAAAGAAAGAACGTGTCTATTTCAAAAATGGCTAAAAAAAGCATAACTGATATTTGTAATATTGAAAGGAAATATGCGCCTTACATGAATGAAATTGATGAGTTGGATAGTGGCACGCCTTATGTAACAACAACCGAAGTAGACAATGGTGTATCTATTCATTGCAATGAAAAACCAAACTTCAAAAGTAACTCAGTTACAGTTTCATTAGATGGAATTTGTGGCACTACCTTTTTCCAATTTCAAGATTATATCGCAGGAGAAAAAACGGCTGTTGTTACATTAAAAGAAAAGTACAACCCATATTTACTTCTCTATATTGCAGCATTGATAAGAATGATGTCATGGCGATACCATTATGGCAGAAAACTATCAATTGGAAGATTAGAGGAATTATCTTTGAAACTTCCTGTAGAAGAGGATGGAAACATTGATTTTGATGCAATCGAAAAAATTGTGAAGAACAGTTATGGGTGGGAAATTGTCGATGCTCATTTATCTAAAACATACAATTAACAAAACAACAAACATGGGTGGGTGCGGACGGTTACTCGTAGTGTACTGGCAAGATAAACAGTGATGGTATTTTATTTCATATAACGTTTGCGGTTGTGCGAAGTACGGCAATGCTACAATTTCTTGAGCATTGCCGGATTTGGTTGAGGAGCAGTACCATCCTTAGCATCATCAAAAAGGCGCTGCGACGAACCGCACAACCGCTGTTGTCGGATCGTCACT
>JAHISE010000154.1 GCA_018818235.1 Patescibacteria group bacterium | reverse complement strand
TGTCGCTTTAGTATTTTTCATTTTACACTTTCAGTTTTCCGTTTCCATGAATTCTCTATTATTCGGAATCATCTTATCAGCTCTTTTTTCCACGACATCCCTTGTTGTGGTCCTTTTACGAGTAAGCCCCCTCACGGATCCCGCTCAGGCTGTTCCTGCGTTTCTTCTTAGCTTCTTATTAACGGTGAGTACGGTTGGAGCACTTATATTTATGGGAATCTGGAAGGTTTTATCTTTCCATTCCTGGGATACGGGAAAGCTTGTCAGCATATCGCTAAGGCAGGGGATTTTTCTGGGAATTGCTTTTACTGTGGTCATATTATTCCATTTACTAAGGCTGCTTAATTGGTGGATTGGGGTTTTGATATTTGTCGTTGTAGGTTTAGTCGAAGCTGCATTAGATCATTGATGGGGTTGGTAGTCGCTGGTCGCTAGTCTCTGGTCGCTGGTCAATTGCGTCATGACTAGCGACAAGTGACTAGTGACCAGTGACCCTCAGATTCATTTACTGCTCAAGAAACTTCTTCAATGCACTAAAATCATCAAACAACGATTGCCTAAGATTTCCGTTGTGTAAAGCGGCGGCAGGATGATATATTGGAAACACCGTCAGTTTCTCGCTTATGTTCTGTGGCTTACCATGTGCTTCTGTAATACTTAGTTTTTGAAAGAAATGTGCAAGTGCATGTCGACCAAGCGGGACAATAACTTTTGGTTTTATCAAGGCAATTTCCATCATGAGCCACGGCATACATTGTTCTTTTTCTTCGGGAAGAGGATCGCGGTTTCCCGGGGGGCGGTACTTAACAACATTGGAAATATAAACATCCTCACGCTTTAATCCTATAGATTCGAGTAATTCATCCAAAAATTTTCCCGCAGGTCCTACAAAAGGTCTCCCCAGTTCATCTTCTTTAGCTCCGGGAGCTTCGCCAATAAACATAATCTCAGCATTTTCATTCCCTTCACCAAGAACGGGATTAGCGGTTTTGGCGAGCTCGCAGCCTTGCCAGGATTTCAGTTTTTGTTGAAGATCAGGGATTGTGAGGTTCATGAAGAGGGAAAAGGGAATGAATAGTGAAGAATGAAGAATGAATAATGACCAAAGAGAACTTGAACTCACCAACAAATTTTCATTATTCATTATTCATTATTAATTATTCATTATCAATATTTTCCCTTAACTTCCTCCACCCTAGCCTTCACCTTCTCCTTAAGCCCCTCATCTCCTTCACCAAGTATTCTTATTGCAGACAACGCCGCATTCTTTGGATGCAGCACAGTCATAACAGGAACATCCGAAGGCATCCTAAGGCTCGAATTAAGATCAACCTGATATTCCTCCAAACTCTGAGCAGGAGGGCAGGTAATTACGGGATGAATTGAGCTACCAGCTACAACTCCGCCTAGTCCGTTACTCATTCCTGCAATTGTGATTAATACCTGAGGTTGTGGATCTTCATTTGATGCTTTAACAATCTCGATCACTTTTTCTGGAACTTTGTGTGCGGATGAAACTACGGTTTCGTTAGATACATCAAATTCGTCCAGAAGATCAGTAATCTTTTTTGCGTGGTCGGAGTCGCTGGCGGAGCCGAGGATTAGGGTGACTTTCATGGTGCTAGTTTAAAGTGAAAAGTTAATAGTGAATAGTGAAAAGTTGATTATTAAAAAGAAGCCCTGAACCACTCGTCTCGCAATGCGAAACTCGGGTTCAGGGCACGAGTGAAGAGGGCGGGACTCGAACCCGCAACCTTCCGCCAGCGGCGGACGCTCTCCCATCTGAGCTACCTCCTCTTGTGGTTGCAGGCAGGTTAAAGAAAATATTTTTTGTGTCAATGCGATGTGTTTGGTGGGGCATATCAGTTGAAAGTCGAACCCCACGGGGATATCCTAATAGTGCTCTCGGGGCTTGTAGAATTGACCGAGAAGTTGGAAATGCTGGATTTTGAGAGTAGTCAGAAGAGGGAGCTTTGTTATGTGATGTAAGGATTATGGAATGATCTGACATGTAGAATTTTCTACAATAATTGCTTGGTCATCATTGAGTGTAATAGTTTTGAAGTCGGTAGTGTCGTAATATTTCTTAATTGAATGAACTTTGTCTTTAAAGCTCTTATCATCCCAATGTGGCATAACAATGAAGTCGCACAAGCTTAATCCATCATCTATCATTTCATATTCTGGCGAATTACTCTCTACAAAGCCTTTAATATTCGGTCCAACAACAATTGCTCCTGCGCTTCCTCCGCCGTAAACAATCCCTGATTGCAGTATTTTTTGTAAATTTTGATCAAGTCCAGTCACTTTTAGTAGATAACGAAGATAGTAGGTATCCCCACCGCCAATCCAAACGACATCAAATTCTTGTAGCTTCTCAACCAGTGTTTCACCTTTGTGAATGTATTCATTCAGATCAATACGTTCCAATTGCATACCAAGATTTGTCAGAACGGAACGAGTTTCATGTACAAAGCCCTTATTCTCTTCTTTATGCAAATCTGCTGCATTTTCTATGAGGGCAAATTTAATACCACTTAATTCTTTACCAACCAGCTTCTTAAAATAAGGTAATTGTTCATTATTTATACTTTTGGATGATAGAAATAATTTCATATTTCTAATTGTAGTTATGTTACCCTGAAATGCCTAATGCATACTCTTATTCGGTACAAGGTGTCTATATCGAAACATCGTTCCAGAACCCGACTTTAGATACTTTTCAAAGACAAGTGCCTGTTTCTTTGTTGGAAATAAGCAGACAAACTTTAAATCCCATGGTTTAAATTTCGACGTATGAGGTACCTCTCCATGATTATGTTTTGCGAGTCGTTTCTTCACATTTTGAGTTGAGCCAACGTACTGTCGACCTTGGTTGTTTTCGAGAATGTATACATAGTGCCACATAGGAGACATATTCTATCATATAGCCAACCTTCGCCTCTGGCCTGTCGACCATAGCTGAAAGCGATGGTTGATTGGCTTGCCATCCATAGCCGCAGCGACTCTGTTGAACAAATTGGCCTGCCAACCGTCTTGTCGGCCATAGCCAAGAGGCGACGGCTGAAGCCAGG
>JAHISE010000153.1 GCA_018818235.1 Patescibacteria group bacterium | reverse complement strand
TTAATCAGAGCACGGCAGGAATTTAAAGTATGTACCGGAGGATTTCAGAAAAGGAAAGAGGTGTAAACTTTCATTTGGTGGTTGTCTTTTATTATTATTAATCCAGCATTATGTGTAAACTTTCATTTGTCGGTCAACCACCAGCAACTAGCAACGAGTAAACCACGGCAATTGCGATTGCCGTTGTAAACGTAATCTCAATGTCTATCCCTATCCCACCGCCATCCTTACATACTCAACAACTTTCGCATCACCCAAATGGTCGCCGACTTTTTTGCTTGGATCTTTTACAAATTCCTGAGTAACGAGTGCATTCTCCTCCCGGAATTTCTTTTCTTTGCCAATCATTATCTTTTCCATGATTTCCTCGGGCTTTCCTTCCGCTGTAAGCTGCTCTTTCCAGATTGCTTTTTCTTTTTCAATGTCTTCGACTGATACTTCTTCCGGAGTTACATACAACGGATTCATTGCCGCCGCATGCATTGCGATATCCTTAGCAATTTCACTATCGCCATTATCAGTTCCGACTATTACAGCAATCTTATTGTTATTGTGAATATAACTTCCTAAAACAGGAGCTTCTACTATTTTTGCTTCTCCCAATGAAATATTTTCACCAAGTTTCTGAACGATATCGGACATAACCGAGTCAGCGTGAGCTTTTAGTGCTTCTTCGCCTTCTTTCATTAAAATACCGACAAATTCCTCACCGTATTTTTGAAAGTCAGGATTACGGGCAACAAAGTCGGTTTCGCAATTCAATAGGACAATTCCGGCTTTATTCCCTTCCTGAGCCAAAAACAAAGCTCCTTCTTTTTGGTCACGGGCTGATTTTTTTACAGCTTGTGCTTCTCCGCTCTTACGGAGAATTTCTATTGCTTTATCTTCATCGCCTCCGGCTTCGTCCAATGCTTTTTTGCATTGAAGAATGGATACGCCGGTGCGGGAGCGAAGGGATGCGACTGTGGAGGCGGATGTGTCTGGCATAGATATTAGTGGGTAATGGGTAATTAACGGTTGGAGTCTTGGGGGTCAGTTGACTCGAAGTATAGTATGTTATTGGAATGTTTGGAGTCACTGGTCACTAGTCACTGGTCGATTGTCGAAAGCGGAGCGTGCCTGTCGACCGTAGCCAAGAGGCGAAGGTTGGTCAATTGTCAATTATTCTTTCTTACCGGCAGGTGACTCTTTTAATTCGGATTCAATTGTGTGCAGTATTTTTGCAAGTGATGTAACTGCATCATCATTTGCAGGAACAAAAGATGTAAAGTTATCGGGGTTTGCATTGCTATCACAAATTCCATACAAGGGAATACCTTTCTTATTTGCTTCACGGACTGCGACATTGTCTCTAACTGCATCGATTATAAAGATTGCCTGAGGCAGTTCGCTCATATCAGAAACTCCGGAAAGTGCATTATCCAGCTTCGCGAGCTTCTTACGCATTACCATTTGCTCCTTCTTTTTATATTTCTCCACGTCTCCTGTCTGAAATGATTTCTGAAGGTCCAGATAATATTTAATTCTCTTTTTAATAGTTGTCCAGTTTGTAAGCAGTCCGGGAATCCATTTTTTGGTAACAGTAGGTTGACTCAGTGATTCTCCAATTTCTTCGATCAGTGCGATGCTCTGTTGTTTTGTAGAAACAAACAAAATAGTTTTTCCTTCGGCGTAGAGTTTTTTAAGTTCTCTGCATGTTTGCTCCAAATGCTCCTTTGTTTTAACCAGATCGTGCAGGTGAACATTTTTTTGAGTTCCATACAGGTATGGTGCCATCTTTGGGTTCCATTTATCACGTCTGTGTCCAATGTGACAATTGGCTTCGAATAGTTCTTTTTCGGTGGGTATGGGCATGGGGGTGATGGGAAGTTTATCGGGACTGAGGATGGATGGGTTAGATTCAGGGGGTAAAAGTTTACTGGTTACTAGTTTTTAGTTGCTAGTTGTTAGTCGAGTGCCTGTCAGCCGTAGCTCCGCCGAGGCGGACGAAGGCTGATCGACTGTCGTACTATGCTTTGTCCTTTTATAAGCTTTCCCTCGTCTTACCATTTTGCGGAGGATTCCTTCGAAGAAGGACAGGATCGCAGTAATCAGGAAAGTTGATGTTACCTTTATACTCATTAATTGGTATATAATCAAGGATTTATTGAGGTTTTTGTTCTATTTGAAACACTCCGTTTAGTTTTTTGATACTGGCTATAACTTCATTGTTAACTCCGGTCAGGCAAAATGACTTTCCTGCTCTTCCGGCTAATCCTCTTGCCATGACCAATTTTCCTATTACTCCACTATCAATATAAGTAACCGGTCCTAGGTCAATCCGGATATATTGTAATGATGCTGTTGCTTCATTTGCGATTATTCTTAATGTGGCTTCAACTAGTCCTTCGTCTTCTATGCCCAGAAAGTGACTCTTTTGAAATGTAATTGTTGTTGTTGTGCCTGATCTTGATATTTCCAAAGGTTTAACATCACTACTACTTTGTACGGTTTTCTGTGTATGTTCGCCTTCCGGATCGGGGGATTCTTTCATATGCTGAAGCAATGCTAGTGGGTAGTGGGGGTAACTTCAAGTGGTTGGTTGTCTGGACCACGGATGAGACGGATTTCATTTATCATCATGATGCTTTGTAGACCAGCGACCAGTGACTAGTGACCAGCAAGTCTCTCAACAACCTCCCCAACCCCCACCCTCTCCTGCTCCAACGTATCCCTATCTCTGATCGTCACCGTATCTTTTTCACCCTGCTCCTTATCTTCGCCCAGTGTTCCAAAGTCAACAGTGATTGCCTTGGGCGTTCC
>JAHISE010000152.1 GCA_018818235.1 Patescibacteria group bacterium | reverse complement strand
TTAATCAGAGCACGGCAGGAATTTAAAGTATGTACCGGAGGATTTCAGAAAAGGAAAGAGGTGTAAACTTTCATTTGGTGGTTGTCTTTTATTATTATTAATCCAGCATTATGTGTAAACTTTCATTTGTCGGTCAACCACTAGAAACTAGTAAACCAGTAAACTATAGAGGTAGTGCCTTCTCAACCCAGTTCCGTGTCTGCCCCTTCATCCTAATTATATCTTCGAACGCTTCGTTCATATTGTAAGGGGATCTTTGCTGCCATAACGGTGTGACATAATCAATCACCTTCATAAGCTCATTTAGCTCATTCATACTTGGTTCATGTTCAGCCCAGTTAATATTGCATTTGCTCATCACATCAAGAGTTTTGTTTATTCTGTGAAGAGTTCGGTGAACCGATTCCAGTAAAAGCTGTTCACGTTTGGAATCGATAGTGTAAAAAGCATTACCTCCGTCATAAAACTCAGGAATTTCTGAAATCAAACTTTGTGCTTGTTGGTATGCAATCATCAAAGTCTCCCAAGTATCTTCACTTAGTTTATTGTGTACCTTTGCCTCTTCTATTATCGCATCCAGATCCTTACGAACAGTGAACAGATCTCCACGTGTGTTGTGGAAGATGTCTTCGTAAGTCAATTTATGAACTTCCTGCAGTGCCAGATCTTGTCTTTGCGAAACAAGCTTGGTAACGAATACCGCGAATACGAATAGTGAGGCAATACTTTGCATGCTAGCCAGAGCCTTGCTGAATCCGACCGGAGTTATATCACCATATCCGGTGGAAGTGGCTGTGATAATTGAGTAATAGAGGGCATTCAAGAATCTGTACAAAACAGGCAGATTATCTAGCTGAGTTGGGGCGTGAGAAGGTATGAATGTCTCCAGAAAGAAGTAGGAGAATGCAAAAAAGATTGCTAATCCCGCCCAAACCAAAAATAACGTCTTATATGACAATTTGGTGATCTCCACGAAAAACAGCAAGCTGTGATGCTTTCTTACGTGCTTTGTGGTGGCTGATGTGGATTTGGGGCTCATTCGTTTTTATTATAGCATATTTTGGGGTTGTTTGCATGGCTATTTATATGCACGAGCGAGAAGCTCATGCCATGTGTATTTGCCATTGCTCATTTTTACTTTAACGACATCAAGGCTTGTTTCACTTTAGCACCGGCACTCGCGAGTGCCGTGCTTTAGGTGCCATGAGCGTCCCGCTCATGGAGTGTTGCTACCTTAACATCTTATTCTACTGTTTTTGAAGTCCCCTTTGCATCCTTTACCTCCTTTATCTCCTTTGCCTCCTTTTCTTCTTTCTTCTCCTTGGTTTCCTCGGTTAATTTCTCATCACTTTTTTTTCTATTATCCGTATTATAAAATCCTCCTCCTTTAAAGTGCACTGTCGGTGGAGCAATCAACTTCTCAACTTCACCGGAGCATTGCGGGCAAGAGGGGAGTTCTTTATATTCAAACGGAAGCTCATCTTCAAATTCGTTTGAACATTGCCGGCATTTGAAATCGTATTTTGGCATCAATTAAGCAGCCATTGAGTATGAACTATTATATTGGGATTTTGCCCAAGGACTTTTGCCTGTGGCTATCATCTTCACTCCCCAATAACCAACAAGCAGAGCGGCGGCATAACCTGCAAATATAAGTGCATTATGACCAATCGTTGCGGCAACCTCCGGATTAATGGTAGGACCAAGAGCCTCCGGTGCTTCTCCGATAAGAGATGAGGTTTCCATATATATTAAACGGCAAGAACTTTATCAACCTTGCTTCGCACACCTCCTCTTTTGTGATTAACATCGACTAAGAAATCAGCACCATCTGCTATTCCGTCTCCGACAACATTAATAAGTCCCGCAATAGTCGAAAAAGGTTTTAAGTGTAAGGCATTGTCGAGTGTATCTGCGATATTTCCTCTTGTGCGTCCAAACTGTCCGTAGGGGGGGATTGATACTTTGCCACCATCCACCGCTCTGGCTGCATCACGAATGGCAGGATCCAACCCAAATCCGGCGGTTACAACATGTGTTGCAGCAGCAGCAAGCTGAAAAGGATTTGTAGGATCGTAATCCTTAGTGGTTCCAACAAAGCGTCCCAAGTGCGATTCATAATACGCAAAGCGTCTCTCTTTTAAGCCGAATTTTGCATTAATTGTTTCCATTGGAGTAAGAATTCTAGACTTATTGATACTTTTTGTCCAGTTGAATTAGTGCTTTGTTTTACAGAATGCTTGCTATTAATTTAACAAAAATGTATAAAGTTCCAGCTTTAAAAAGCAATCGTTCTTTCTTTTTTTTGAGTGACCGCACGACTTTGTCGGCGGTCATTTTTTAAACCACTGATTACACTGATTACACGGATTTCACAGATTAACTTTATAGAGCTAAATTACTCCTATAACAGTAATCTGTGTAATCCCCTTAATCTGTGTAATCTTCTATGATCGTGGCTTACATAAGGGAATAAATAGTATTGACAGGTAATTGAGAGGGAAAGAACAAGGGTGTTTTAATGGTAATAGTCTGATGAACGGATATCACTTTTGATGCGAATTGAAACGG
>JAHISE010000151.1 GCA_018818235.1 Patescibacteria group bacterium | reverse complement strand
TTGGATAAGGGAAGTATGGAACCAGATGCCTGTCACTGTGTCTTATCGGTATACCTCAATGGAAATCCATAGAAACTGCTATAGAAAGCCGAAAAACCAGCTCAGATTATTTTCCCCCCTTAAGAAATGGTGAAACTCCAAGGCTAATTAGTTGCATCATGCATTTACTACGGGGCATAATCCCACACTATGTATTTCGTTTACGTTCTTCAAAGTGAACAAAATCACCAACTCTACGTTGGATATACAACCAACTTAAAACAACGTTTAGCCACTCACAACAAAGGCTCTGTCACATCTACAAAGTCAAGAAGGCCATGGAAGATGATATTTGCAGAAATATATACCCATCAAAAGGATGCCTTGCGAAGAGAAAAGTACTTCAAGACAACGCCTGGCAAGGGTGCTATTAAACATATGCTGAGAGAAACACTTAAGATTGATGTCTAGGGCATTGAAAATATGTGAGTAGCTTTACATAGCAATATCCTCAATTTGAGGCAGCAAACTGTTCCAACTAATTCTGACTTGGTCTACCAACCACAAAATTTGTTAAAGAAAAGCCCCTTATTGCTAAGGGGCATTCTGTCCTACCAATCTTCTTCTTCACCTCCCATAGGAGCCTCATCCGAGACATCCTCATCAAGTAAATCCTCTACCGAGGTTTCGACATCGTCGTCATCTTCGTCGTCCAACCATGTGTAGTCATCGGCGACCATATTGAAGAAAGGAAAGAAAATAATGATGGAATTATTGTCAGATTTGAGCAAAAAGCAAGAGAATTTTGACAAATTCAAAGAAATTGAATCCTATAATTAACCCATGCTCCACTACTTCTACCTTGCCCGCTGCAGTGATGATACTTTGTATAGCGGTTATACAATCGATTTGAAAGCAAGAGAAGAAAAACACAACTCAGGAAAAGGAGCACGGTACACTCGTGCAAGGTTACCGATCAAGATTGT
Source organism: Patescibacteria group bacterium (assembly GCA_018818235.1). GTDB lineage: Bacteria > Patescibacteriota > Gracilibacteria > Peribacterales > Peribacteraceae > UBA2144. The sequence continues at coordinate 17,652 of JAHISE010000151.1, read as the reverse complement.
CTATTCCGAGGAATTTGAGACGCTTTCGGAAGCAAGGAAGAGGGAGGCGGAGGTGAAGGGGTGGGAGAAGAGGGATAAGGAAGCTTTACTGAAATAGGAATGTTGGGGGTCGCTAGTCACTGGCCTGCCCGTCCGAAGTTCACCGCAGTGAACGAAGGTGGGTCACTGGTCGCTAGACCTTTAGCTTCGAGACGAGCGACTAGCGACTAGTGACTCTTAATACTTCAACTTATTGCACAAACTAAGTGGTTAAGACCCCCAACAGATCAAAAAAACTAACCTAAGCTGCGTCTAATTTTTCCAGCCTCCACAATATCATGCGTAATTGACTCACTATCCATCTCATCTTTTTGTAAACGATGAAAAATAGTTGATGTAATGTTCCTGTGAATCATGTGATGAGACTTCTGTGGACCAAGTTCTTTGCCAAGATACTCCTCTACTCCCTTCAAATCTTCTAAAGCCGATCTGAATGCCTGATTTGTCTTGGCAGCGAGCTCTATGTTCTCACGATTCACATATTTTCCCGCATGTTCCAGATCAGTTTTAAGTGCAGGATAATATTTTTCCAGAATATGAAGCAATCCCTGTTCACGTGCATCACGCAGTCCTCTTCCTGTGGCAATAATTTCTGGTGGAAGCCCAAGTGAATACAAAGCGCAAGTGAATCCGATAGCACGAGGTAACTGCACTTTTCCAACCCCCCTGCTGTAACCGAATAATCCGATATGAAGTAATCGCTCACGCCTTTTTGGAACAAAGTTTGCGATATTGTTGATGACTCCTGCCAGACCCTCCACTGTTGGTTTCCAATAAATGGAGAATATGTCCGAAAGTTTTCTAAGGTTTTCGCAATCTTCTTGTGACACATGTTGGACTGTTCTTTTTGGAACTTCCGTCTTCATTATATCCAACGCTTTTCTTACATCTTCCTTCGGATAATCATAACGAAAAGCTGATTGAATTGAGTAAGTTCTTACTCCTGCATACTGATCCAAAAATTCCTGAGTGTATTGCGGATTAACACTGCCCCTGAATGGCAATGAACCGGTTCCGATTATCGGATATACGGGGAATCCCATATCTTCACCCAAACGAATTGCTTTGCTGATTGCCACCTTGTTCGCAACTACTGCGGGGACCAATCCGGAGTTAAGAGCCGGATCTGATCGAGCAAGGAATACACGCTGTCCGGTAGCAGACATATCTCCTCTTTTCTTTTTTAGCATTTCCCAGAACGGTTTAAGAATATTTTCAATCCCAAACATGGAGTCCACATCTTCGACCAAAGGAGTTACCTGAAATTGATTGAGCAAAGCATCATGCTTGGAAGATGTCTCGTGGAATATGCTGCTATGGTACTGTGCAACTTTGTTAAATGTTTCGTGAATTGTAATAAGCTGCTGCGCATCTGTGGTCAATGGCAAGAACATTTCTTTTACTGGAGGACTGGGCATGCCGATTTCCTGTGCAAGATCAGAAAGGCTTAGTAAATTCATAAATGCGCGCGCCATCCTGTGCATCTTGCTTTCATCAAAAGCAGGTATACGAAAAGTAAGATGTAATTGCTGACCCAAAGGACGCTGCATAAAGAAGTCCTGCGCTTGTGAGTAGATCTTTTCACCAACTGCTTCGTCCACATACTTGCCTTCCCAATCCCACATATATTCATCCATGGGAAACTCACGAAATAGCAAAAGTAATTCCCCTATTTCGTCCTGAGTTGATATAAATGCAGACCCATCCTCTTTCCACCACGGAGCAGATGCATTATCCGGGTGTTGGGTGGCCATTGTGGTTGGGGGCCAGTTTGCGGATGCCATGCCATAGTTTTGCATATATGTGATTTAAATCAAAGAATAAGTTGCTAGTTTCTGGTTTCTAGTTATTAGTTGGATGACATTGAAGTCATATATCCCCTCTCCACTTGTAGCTCCTCTCCCCCGACCCGATGTAGCCCCTCACCCCCGGCCCCTCTCCCGATGGGAGAGGGGAGCTCTGCTATTGGAGAAATCAAAGTTTGTTATCTCCAATTACTAGGTTCCCCCTCTCCCCTCGGGAGAGGGGGCTAGGGGGAGAGGGAAAGACTCGGGAGAGGGGCGAAGAGGAGAACTTTGGGAGAAGAATCCAACTATGATAACCTTGTAACAAATGAATGCCCCCTTCTCCAAAATCCCAAATGCCAGCCCCGACCCAATCTTCGCAATCGCTCAAAAGGCACGCGAAGCCGGTCCCGAGGCAATCGATGCATCAGTTGGAGTTATCATTGATGATGAAGGTAAACCGGTAGTCTTGGAAAGTATTCGACTCGCTGCAGCACTTTACGCTGAATCCTTAAGTAAATCTGACTTCAATTATCCCCCGCTTTCAGGAATCCCCGGCTATTTGGATGCTATAACAAATCTTGTTTTGGGAAATTCAGATGAACCCTATGCTCGAATCGCAACAACTGGTGGAACCGGAGCCAATGCAACCAATCTGAGACTTATAAAAGCTCTCGGCTACGAAAATATAATACTTCCGACTCCAACTTGGGCTAATCATCATCAATTAATTAATGGATCAGGCCTTTGCGTCACCGAAGTAAATTATTTAATTGATGAGACACCAAGTATTGATGCAATAATTTCAGCACTTAACTCGGATCAACCTTCTGCAATCTATCTTCAGGCGGGTTGCCACAATCCTACAGGATTGGATTTGAGCGAAGATGATTGGAATAAGCTCGCCGAAGCACTCACCGACTCCCCTCACTGCGTTCTCTTGGACTTTGCTTACCAAGGATTTGGAAAAGGGATAGAAGAAGACGCTAAACCAATTCAAATCCTTAAGAATGCATCCATCCCAACTCTAATCAGCTGGTCAGCCTCCAAAAATCATTGCCTTTATGGACTACGAACCGGAGCTGCATTTGCAATCACTAACAACTCCGATGATATTCCAATGATTAATCGTCATTATTCGATGATAAGCCGACAACTCTACTCCGCAGCACCAACCTCAGGTCAATTGATTGTTGAGATTCTACATAATAAGTTTGCAGATCAGTGGAGAATGGAACTGGATGAACTTCGAAGTATACTTCGAAGTCGGAGAGAGTCTCTTAAATCAAAATTACCCGATGACTTCCAACAATCTTTGGATGGACATGGTTTATATGCTCGCCTTCCACTTTCTGAAGAACAGATTCTTGAGTTGCAGAAAAGGAATGTATTTATGACAATGGATGGGAGAATAAATATTGCAGGAGTTCCGACGGGGAGGATTGGAGAGTTGGGAGAGAAGATTAATTCTGTAATATAGCTAACCAACTATAAATTGTTATAACAAATGTTAATAAACCCCAAATCCCAAAAAACAAATCCCAATATAAACACAAGTCTAAAAACCCAAATATATAACTCTTGGGATTTTAAATTTTGAGGTTTAATTGGGATTTGGGGTTTGTGTTTTGGGATTTTACTTTACAAAATCTAAGTATAATCAATATACCATTTTGTGTTTGTTTAGCTATATAAATATCCCCGCACCAGTCACTTCTGTCTAATGCGGGGGTCTGCAATGGATAATATGTTTGTTTTTCTAGCTGCAATTGCATTTTTTGCAATTACAGCGGCCTCCGCCAAGGCAGTTACAGTGTCCGTCTGACATAAATTTGGATTGGAAATAAATAGAACAACGTCATCATATTGTTTGTGATGATGTTGTTCTGTGGTGTTGGTTACATTTAATGATGGAATATTGGAGTATTAGAATATTGGTCTAAAGTGACACAAAATTTGATTCAATCTAAACAACACTCCAATATTCCAGTACTCCAGTATTCTAAAACTCCACCTTCCTCCCCACATCATCCCTATGATACTTTCCAAACTCCGTAATCTTCACACAAACATCATTATGAACAACCGGACCGTCTATGCATAATCTGATTCCCAGAGGATCTACAGTACAATTACCGCATAATCCGTATCCACACTTCATATATCGCTCAAGTGAGAGCTGTGAAGGTATCTGATGTTCACTTGAAAGTCCTGATACTGCCTTCAACATTCCTTCCGGTCCACATGCAAAGAATTGATCAAACTTCTTACCTTCTCCAATCAATTCTGTAAGTTGTTGCACATTAAATCCTTTGAATCCTTCCGATCCATCATCAGTAGCAACGTGCAAAGTAACACCTTCTAGTGATCCAAGTTCTTCCAGATACAACAAATGATCTTTTGAACGTGCTCCGACAAATACGTCTACCTTACAATCATCTTTGATAGCCTCGTTTGCAACAAAATACATCGGAGCAGAACCATATCCTCCTGCAAGCAATGCAAGCTTTTGACCCTTCTCCCACTCATACTGCGTTCCAAACGGTCCGCGAAGCCCAATCAAGTCCCCTTCCTTGCACTTTGCCATCTCCTTTGTCATATCCCCCACAGCACAAACCGTGATCTTTATCTGCTTCCCATCATCCAATGCAACACTTACCGGAATTTCATCCACTCCCGGAAGCCAAACCATGATAAACTGGCCGGGCTTTGCGCCAAGAGAGACATTAAATGTATATGTCCTTACATCAGCCGTTTCTTGCTTGATGTTGGAGATTCTGTAGGTGGTTGGGAGCCGATTTTGGTGAACTTTAGATGGAATAATGGAATACTGGAATATTGGTTGACTGCAGTAATTGTAACCTCCAATAGTCTAATATTCCAATGTTCTAATACTCGACTGCTCCAATCATCTCCCCAATCTCCTTAACTCCTTCTGCTTCACACCAAGCGTCCATCTCGTCACATACTTTCTTGAATATCGACTCACCACGATCGCTAACCGCAGTTCCAATTCCAATTAATGAAGCTCCTGCGAGCATAAGCTCCAAAGCATCCTCACCGGAGTGAACTCCTCCTGTACCAATTATCGGAAGTTTTCCATCAGTTGCTCTGTAAACATCGGCAATGCATCTGACTGAGATTGGTTTTAGGCCGGGACCCGAAAGTCCTCCAACTTTATTCGCAAGTATCGGCTTACGACTGCGCAGGTCAATCGCCATCCCGGGACCAACAGTATTAATTGCAGTAAACCCATCAGCACCCGCCTCTGCACAAGCACTGGCGACGGCTCCTATGTTCAGAGCCTGAGGTGATAGCTTGATGAATATCGGAATTGAACCACTGACTGCCTTTACTTCCTTTGTAACTCTTGCCGCATCAAGCTCGGAGCATGCAAAGGGCTTACCAAACTCATCTTCCACATTCGGACAGCTTATATTCACCTCAAGAAAGTCAGGATTAAGTTTAACTACTTCTTCAGCTGTCTTAACAAAGTCTTCGACTGATCCTGCAACTATGTTTGCGATCAATGGAATTGGATGATCCTTCATAAAATCAGATATTTCCTCACGAGCTTTCTCTATTCCCGCATCAGGAAGCCCAACGGCATTCAAAGTCCAGTGTTCATTCGAGATTACCGTAGGATTTGGATGTCCCTTATGCGCCTTTAGCCAAAGAGACTTGGTTGTAACTCCTCCTGCACCATTCTCCGCAACTCTTCGCCAACTGGAGGCTGTAATGCCCCAGATTCCGGAGGCGAGGACGGTTGGGTTGGAGAATTCGACGTTGAGGATGGTTTGGGAGAGGTTCATCAGTAATAGAATACTGGAATAATGGAATATTGGGGAGTTGTATTTGATTGAATTAAGGTGTATGGTAGTCCACCTATGAAAACATTTGAAGATCTTGAGGCTTGGAAGGTAGCAATGAATCTTGTGGAAGAGATTTACGCCATAACAAAAGAATTTCCTAAATCAGAACTCTATGGACTTACTTCCCAATTACGTCGTGCATCAACAAGTATTACTGGGAATATTGCAGAGGGATTTGGTAGATATACATACCCGGACAAGGCAAACAAGTTTGTGATATCCAGAGGTGAATGCTCAGAAATCCGATCACATTTAATAGCATCAATACTAGTTAAGATAACCACATTTGAAAGATGCAAAAAAGCATTTGAATTAGCAGACAGAACCGGAAGATTGCTATCCGGACTCATTAAATCCTGCAATAGGCTCAAGCAATGAACCAGTATTCCAATATTCCAGTATTCCTAGTGTGATTTTTCAATTTCCACCCCCCACCACCGCCTTCATAAACTCAAAGAACAACGGCTGCGGCCTATGCGGTCTACTCTTAAATTCCGGATGAAACTGCGATCCCAACATAAACGGATGTCCTTTAACTTCAACAATTTCCATAAGCTTGGTCTCCGGCCATTCACCGGAAAAGATAAGTCCTTTTTCTTCCAGCTTCTTCCTCATTGAATTGTTGAATTCATATCTGTGACGATGTCTCTCTGAGATTGTGTCATCATCCCCCAGCTGTCCGGAGTCTTTGTAAGCTTTGTAAGCCAATGTCCCCTTCTTCAACTTACAATTATAAGCACCAAGCCTGAGCGTACCTCCTTTTGCCCTACCTTTATGCTGTCCGGGTAGGAAATGAACCAAGTACTTAGACTTTGGAATCTTCCCCTCTTCATCGAACTCTTCACTTGTTAACTGTGGATCCCCAAGTTTTGCTCGTGCAAATTCAATCGTCATTATTTGTGAACCAAGACATAAACCAAGATATGGAACTTTATTCGTCCGAGCATACTTGGCTGCCGCAATCTTTCCTTCGATTCCTCTGATGCCAAAACCTCCCGGAACTATCATCCCATCACAAGCTTTAAGCTCATCCCAAGTTTCTTTATCTTTCTGCTCAAGCTTCTCTGAATCTATCCAGATAATCTCCGCTTTGCGATTATTATAAACAGCTGCTGTCTTGGTTGCTTCTATCACACTCATATATGCATCTTCTAAATGAGTATATTTGCCTACAAGTGCTATTTTGACTTCTTTCGTGGCCGCATCATGCCTTTTCCTTCCTTCCTCCCATTCGGACATATCTGGTTTTAGATCACCCAACTTAAGATTATTCCCTATTATTTGAGCAACATCATATTTCTGAAAGTTCTGCGGAACATCATAAATTGAACTTACTGTTTGGGCGGGAATAACAGCGCGGCGATCAACTCCACAAAATCTGCTTATCTTATCCAATAGATCTTTTGGAATTTTGTAATCGGCTCTTGGTAATATCATATCCGGCTGAAGAGCAATCCTCCTTAGTTCGCGTATCGAGAGTTGAGTTGGTTTTGTTTTAAGTTCTTTTGAACCTTTCAGATACGGAAGTAACGTCAGATGAACATGGAATACCCGCTCCGATCCCAGATCAGATTTGAATTGACGCAAAGCTTCCATAAACGGCTCCCCTTCTATGTCTCCAACCGTTCCTCCTATCTCCACCATCATAATCTCTGCCCCGGACTCCTCTGCAGTTTTAAGCATCCCATTCTTTATTGCATCAGTTATATGAGGAACTATCTGAATTGTTCCGCCGAGGAAATCTCCACGTCTCTCTTTTGCCAAAACTTCGCTGTATACCTGACCTGTAGTAAGAGTGCTTAGCTTACTCATTGGAGTATCAATAAATCTTTCGTAATGACCCAGATCCAAATCTGTCTCCGCTCCATCATCTGTGACGAAAACTTCCCCGTGCTGAAACGGACTCATGGTTCCCGGATCTACGTTAAGATAAGGATCAAGCTTCATCACAAATACCTTGAGGCCACACGCCTTCATAATTGCTCCGATTGATGCTGTGGCGATTCCTTTACCTAAACTTGAGCAAACTCCACCTGTTGTAATGATGAACCTAGGATCTGACTTTTTCTTGTCGATTGTCGAATGTCGATTGTTGATTGTTATTGTACGATTCATATAAAAAATGGGCGGTCCTGTGGCACGTGTTCTGGAGGAGTAGCCCGCTGAGCAGTCTACTCGTTTTGAAGGAATAATCAAGATGATATTTTTGACCGATAAAAGGATTCGTTAAAGCTTGACAATAATGCCTGCTTTCCATATAAGATACCTAATGCGACGATTAGATGACCTCCATAGTATTGTTCAACAGGCAACAAACGGTTGTTCACAGGAAGTGCAAACACTTGGAAATGATTTGCTTGATCGGTTTTTAAGAGATCCGGTTAATGCACAGGAATTCTGTCCTGTTATTCTTGATGCAATAGCGAAACTACCTTCAGACGCTCTTCAAGAGGAAGCACACAAAATTCATGCAAAAATACGACTATTAATTGCTGACCGGGCAGTTGACGGTGTTGTTGCAGAAGATAGAAATAGAAGTAGCGCCGAAACTATGAAAAGAGAAACACTTAGCGCATTTGATATGGTACAACGACAAGGTCGCGGAATAGTATGCTTTGGCTCTGCCAGGAATAATCCGGGGGATCCTATGTATGAACAAGCACGCGAGTTTGGTAGAGAATCTTCTCTCCTGCTTAATAGCACAATATGGACCGGAGCCGGACCGGGAATTATGGATGCGTCTGCCAGAGGAGGCAGAGAAGGCTACGGCAAAATTGGAGGAATCAAAATAGAATTATCTGCCGATGAATCCGAATTCGAACAAAACGTTTCTGATGTGTATCGAGATGATGAAGTTGCAATTTGTACTTATTTTGCACCTCGAAAAGTTGGTCTTGTAGACGCATGCATGAGGCCAGACGAGAGTGTCCGTACTGCTGCTGTTTTCTTTCCGGGAGGATTTGGAACTTTGGATGAATTTTTTGAGTTCATTACGCTTAAGCAACTTAATAAATTGGGCACCGAGCATGACGTACCGATATTGCTTATGAATTTTGATGGATATTATGATAACCTGATTAAACAACTTGAAGTTCTTGCAAGACATGATTCAATAAAGAATGATGATCTAAAATTACTTAGAGTCTGTACAAGCAATAAAGAAGCACTCGACCGTTTGGCAAAGTTTTATAAAATTCCTCCGGAAGAGTGTGAATATAAAGGTAGATTAAGGGATTGGAGTGATACTAAAACGAATTCAAAATAATTAGCAGTCCCTTATCTTTTAGCAGCTACGAGACATACCTTTGCATACATCAATCTGCGATTCTGTATTTGTGAAAATACGGGAAACTCATCAGTAAAATGCTTATGCGCTTCTGTGAAAGAGCCCGGTGCTTCCGGATCTACATATGTACATCCTTGAGGAGGAAATATCTTCGCTTCTTCAATACTCAATTGATTTGCACTTAAAGCATTATAAATATTATGCAAAGTATGTGCATGATCCTGTAACGCAAGATCGCAGTTCTCCAGATGCAATATCTGTCTGAAGACGGTGCCCGGAGGTAACTTGATATTATCTACACCGTTTTGCAAATCAACATCTAACCCAGAATAAGATTGAGTATCATCAATACCCAAATCACTTGGCACCATAGCGTTAGAAACCACCACCACCCTTCCACCCGGTTTTAAACCTGCAGATATTGCTTTAAACGGAACAACTGGATCCGGGAAACAGATAACACTAAAAAGACTTGAAGCAATACTTGCACGAATAACTTCTGATTCACACACATCTTGCATATCTCCATGTATTACAAGCTTTGGACTTTTTTGAATTTCTTTTCCTAGGCTTCCGGAATCTCCATTCCACCTAGTAATAGAAACACCGGCATCATCAGGAATTTGATCTACCATATCTTGTCCTGCCTCAACTCCAACAAATGATCTGGCTCCGGAAAAGTAAGGTAGCCTTCCGCATTTTCCACATCCGACATCCAATACTTTCCTTCCATTAGCCAATGAGCTGATTCTTCTGCCTGCCCATTTATATACATTATCATCACAGTCAACAAAACCTCCATAACCTATTGCAGTTGCTCCTGAGTAATGTTGCCAATCGCCCTGTAAGGTATCCATATTATTGGTGAGAAATTACACGCATTATCATCATAAAAATAATAAAGACAAGAAAAAACTGAGGAAAGTATTCTTTACTTTGTTTTCTCAGCTTCTTCTGATTGCTCTAAGGAAGCTCTGATTAACACATGAAACGCAGCACGGATTCGGTTATCCGTGCGGTCCGCTGGGGTAACCGAACCCCAGCTACGGGTTTATCAGAGCTTCCTTAATTACTTATCCTAGAACAACCCATTCGCCGTATAAAGCCCCACCGTCAGCATAGAAACGATCGTCACCCTTCGACCCTTTCGATAAGGCTCAGGGTGACAATCGTAAGAATATCAAAATAGACCTGAAGCTGAGTATAAGCCAACGGTTAATACAGATACGATTGTCATCAACTTCACCAATATATTAATAGAAGGGCCTGAGGTGTCTTTGAATGGATCCCCTACCGTATCCCCGACAACCGCAGCCTTGTGAGTATCCGAACCTTTGCCGCCCAAGTTACCGGCTTCGATGTACTTCTTTGCATTGTCCCAAGCGCCTCCACTGTTAGCCATAGAGATTGCCAGAAGAACTCCTGTGACAAGAGCTCCTGCGAGTAATCCTCCCAGTGCCTCTGTTCCAAGAACAAGTCCAACAACCACAGGAGAAGCAACTGCCATAAGTCCGGGAATCATCATCTCTTTGATAGCTGCTCCTGTTGCAATGCTAACGCATCGTGCCGAATCTGCTTCAGCTTCGCCCTCCATCAAACCTTTGATTTGCTTAAACTGTCGCCTGACTTCCTCGATCATAGAAAATGCCGCACGACCAACCGCTTTCATTGTCATTGCAGAGAACATAAATGGAAGAGTCCCACCAAGTAACAGACCGATAAGTGTCATCGGATTCATAAGATTGATTGACTCGAGCGAAGCGGCTTCGCTGAATGCTGCAAAAAGTGCGAGTGCCGTAAGTGCCGCCGAACCGATTGCAAATCCTTTTCCTATTGCGGCAGTTGTGTTTCCCGCAGAGTCCAATGCATCTGTTCTGTTTCTTACCTGCGATGGAAGTGATGCCATTTCCGCAATACCCCCCGCGTTATCTGCGACAGGACCGTATGCATCTACTGCCAAAGTGATACCGAGTGTGGAAAGCATTCCCACTGCACTGATTGCGATTCCATAAAGACCGGCGGAGAAGAATGCAACCCCGATTGCAATACATATAAAGAGTACCGGAAGGAATGTGGAAATGTACCCAAGTGCCAAACCACTTATTACCGTAGTCGCCGCTCCTGTTTTTGCCGAGTCTGCCAGTTCCCTTACCGGTTTAAAGTGATCGGAAGTGTAATACTCCGTAATCATTCCTATAATAACTCCGACAATCAGTCCCGATACCAATGCAAAAAACGCACCAAGTGCAATTGCTTCGGGTAATATGCTCTGACTGATGAAAAATGCACCAACTATCATCAATGCGGATGAAAGGAAGATACCGTTTTTAAGTGCCGCATGCACATTGCTACCTCCTTTTTTTGTGCGCACAACAAAAGTTCCGATGATACTTACAACTATTCCAAAACCGGCCATCATCAAAGGAAATAATATTGCGGCCTCGGGGGAAACTCCCCACTCAACGGAAGCAGTTAGTCCGATTAACATCGTGGCTACCAGCGATCCTACATAACTTTCAAAAAGATCCGCACCCATCCCCGCAACATCACCTACATTGTCACCAACATTGTCTGCAATCACAGCAGGATTACGCGGATCATCTTCCGGAATTCCTGCCTCTATCTTGCCGACCAGATCAGCCCCCACATCCGCAGCTTTTGTATATATTCCTCCTCCAACGCGAGCGAAGAGCGCAACTGTGGATGCACCAAAACTAAATCCTGCAATTATCTGCAAAGCTTCATGAAGAGGTACTCCAGCTCGTTCTGTTAAGAACAAGATTGCTCCTATTAGCCCGAGCAAACCAAGACCAACAACAGAAAGTCCCATCGTAGCTCCGCTTAAAAAAGCTACACGTAATGCGGCGCTAAGTCCTGTTCGTGCTGCATGAGTGGTTCTTACGTTAGCTGCCGTGGCAGTTCGCATTCCAATAAAGCCGGCAAGCACACTACAAAATGCACCAAGTACAAAACTGCCTGCAGTAAATGGCTGCCCCCAAATCCCGGTACTTGCACTTGCCCAACCGGTATCCAGAAAAACATAAATTAACCCACCCACTATAAGTACAAATACAAATATTACTCCGTACTCACGGCGAAGAAACGCCATAGATCCCTTGCGTATCTGCAATGCAATATGCTCCATTTTTTCGGTACCTGTTCCCTGCATTTGGATAATAAATCGAAAAATAGCGGCAACGAACAAAGCAAGAACTGCAGAAGATAAAATGATAACCAGTGAATTGGAAAAAGCATGTTCAAACGGAAGAGTTATAAATTGATCCAGCGAAAACATAGTAAAAAAGGGGTATGAAAGTGTTCTGGGGGATTCTAGTTCAAATATATAACTAAGACTAGTAGGATTGAGGAATAAATAGGAACAAAAGAACACAAAAAACAAGCATAAAAAATACAAGAGCAAGCCACGTCGCACATGTGCGACAGTGGCAAGCCTCGGCAATCTCGATTGACAGGTCAAGCATCCTTTAGATTTGAGTTTTGGAATTTGAGTTTTGCTTGTTATTTGGTATTTGTGATTTGGGATTTTATTATTCATTATCAAAAAGCCACCCACCTACAGTGAATGGCCTTTCAAATTCTTCATTAAACTTATCTGCTGTTTCTAATTTCCGCCAAAATATCACGATCACGAGAATCAACATTAAGAAAATCACCATTGCCACCACGGATATCACGCCTTGTTGGACGGTCATAAGCAGCACCTCCTGTTTGCACAATCATTGGCGGAAGTGCGGAAGTTGGCTCAGCCTGTCTGCGGAAGTATCGAGTGTTCGGACGCAATACGCGGTAACGATCACTGCCCGGTTTTACAAGCCTGTTATCGCGTCGTAGATTATAATTGCGTGTTGTCCGCTCAAGATGAGTTTCATTTGTTATGGTAGAAGTAGTACTTGTACTTCTATTGTTCGCATTTCGTTCTCTTAAAACAGGTATGTCACGATCATTCCTGATGGCGCGACGCACAGGTCTAAGATCGACTTTGCGAATATCCGTGCTGGCTTCTATCGCATTTATCTGTAGACGGTTAGACGGCTTTTCAAAATCGCTGTTTACAATATAAGCGAATGCTGGTACTGCAAACCCAAAGGTAAGTACAATGGAAACGGAGGAAATTAGTGCTCTTTTCATATGTAAAAAGTAGGTAACAAAATACGGGGTTACAGGTTATGTTCAGATCAAGCAAAGAGCAACAATTTAAATGAGATTATGACTACACTATTTATACAATCATGCAATTTCTTTGACGAAAAGCCAAATAATGACTATGCCAAGCTGTTGAAAAGAATGACTTACACAGAGATATTCAACATCCGTCAATAGAATTATTTTCCCTTATGCAAGCTAAAGTTAACACTTTGATCGTATTTCGTATTTCGTATTTCGTATTTAGTATGTAAACCAAATACTTAAGATATGTATGGAAATACGAGATACTAAATACAAGATACGATTATATTGCAATTGCAGGTCTAAAGTAGTCTACTGCTTTTTTCTGATGACTTTCTTTTTTGCTTTTCTGACTGCTTTCTTAGCTGTTTTGCTCGCTTTTGCTGCTCCTTTCTTTGCCGTACTACGTGCTTTTGATACTCCTTTCTTTGCGGCTTTTTTAACTTTGCCTTTTCCTTCACACATCAGCTCGCTTAACTCGTCTTTGGCATCGTTGACTTTTTTTGTGGCAAAACTCTTTGCCTTCTTAATATTATTTTGAACATCCTCGCTGTCCACAAACTCTTTGACCTGTTTTGCAATTTTCTTACCATCGCGTTGCAGATGTTTGCCCAAGAGCTTTGCAACATCATCCGCATCTTTTGCTTTGGCAAGACTTTCTCGTAACTTCTTGTTGCTTAAAATGTATCCGGCCATTGCTCCACCGAGTGTGCCGACAAGGAGAGAGATCTTTTTCATAGAGGAAAGGGGAAGGTATCCATATTATATATAACTCTTGAATAGTTAACTAGTTGACTAGTTTCTAGTTTCTAGTTCGCTAACAATGAACTATTTAAACTATCCTAATCCTACGAACTAGTAACCAGTAAACTAAAAACCTTCTTAAAATCTTCTATTGTGACATCCCCACTAGCTCTATCTTTAACCTCCACCCCTCCCCCATCAATACTCTTTGCAGATATAACTAATCGCTTTGGAACCCCCATCAAATCTGCATCAGCCATACGTGATCCAACAGCATCCGAAAGTCGATCGTCAAACAAGCACTCCACTCCTTTCTTTGTAAGATCTTCGTACAGCTTCTTTGCTTTTTTAAATGATTCTTCTTTTTCATCTTTTGCCAAAGGAATAATGTGTGCGGCTGCCGGAGCTACCGAGGCCGGCCACACCAGACCTGAATCATCTGCAAATGCTTCTGCGATTATTCCCATCAAACGTGATATACCGATTCCATAACATCCCATTATAATCGGATGTCTTTTGCCCTTATCATCAGTAAACATAAGATCGAAGGGTTCGGAAAATTTTGTGCCTAATTTAAATATATTGGCGGCTTCCGAAGCACTTGCCTTGCGGAATGCATTACCTCCGGTTTCGGGACAAACTGTTTTACCTTCTTCGTAGATCTCTGAATTTACAGCAATACGTTTACCCTTCTTCTCCGCATCCTCACTTATATATATGGTGTCCTCACCCTGAGGAAGCACAACCTGATATTCGTGCGAGTACTTGGAGAATGACCCTCCTGTTGCATAAGTCAGATATGAAATTTCACCAAGACCAAGCCTTTCCATAATTTTCCAATATGCACCTTGTGCTCGCTCATAGTATTTATCCAAGTCATCACCGTCGCGATGGAATGAATACAGATCCTTCATCAAAAACTCTCTGCCCCGCAGTATCCCCGACTTTGCACGCTTCTCGTTCCGAAACTTCGTCTGAATCTGGTAAGTATAAAAAGGTAAATCCTTATATGACTGTACAAAGTTTTTTACAAGAGGAACAACCACCTCTTCGTGAGTAGGATTCAGTGCGTACTCCTTATCCCCTGCGGCAGGAACATGAAAAAGTGATTCGAATACCGTGTTGTCCCATCTGCCAGCCTTCTCCCAATACTCCTTTGGAGCAAAAGCGGACATAACAATCTCCTGTCCATCAATCGCATTCATCTCTTCCCTCACAATCTGCTCAATCTTTTTAAGAACCCGCAATCCCAAAGGAAGATATGAATAAACTCCTGCCATTGTTTTATTAACAAACCCACTGCGCACTAAAAGATCTGCGTTGATGCTATCGGCATCAGCAACAGTGTCTTTGGAGGTCTTTGTGAAAAGCTTGGAGAGGAGCATGGTGGGATGATATTAGCAAGGAAGCGTGACTTAAGAAAGTATGAGGAATTTGGAATACTGGAATATTGGAATACTGGTCTAAAGTGGCAAAAAGTTTTCTATATGCTAAACATCACCCCAATATTCCAGTACTCCAGTATTCCATACTCAGTTATTTCAACTTATCCTTCAACTCAGAAGAATCCCAATCCCCGTAACAAATGCTCCAAACGCAATCCCCGCAATCACTTCCAATACGGTATGACCTACCTCTTCCGAAAATTGATGTATTTCCTGCATAACATTAAGAGCTTTTGCATGCTTACTGACCGTACCACGCACAGCAATTGCGTCATACCAGACAATTCCGGCAAAACACAACGCAATCGCGAATTCAATGGATTCAATTCCCATTTTTCTACCTACTACAATAAGTAATGACATAACAAATGCAGAATGAGAACTTGGCATCCCACCCTGACGGAAAAAGAGTCTCTCTCCCGATCCTTCACGAATTCGATTAATTACTTTAACAAGTTCAGAAAGCAGAAGAACTACGAGAGGGATAAGAAATGGGTAGGTGGAGAGGAGTTGTTGAAGGTATTGCATTGGATGGAGTTTAACATGACTTAATTGTCTGAACCATGATTTTCATGATTATCAGCCTACGCCTCCAGCCGTCGCCTCTTGGCTATGGCCGGCAGGCTTGGCTACGGTTGACAGGAAGGATTAACTTGATTACACAATCTAATGACTAAGATGAAATAGAAAAATCATGAAAATCCTTTAATCAAGCGAATCAAGGTTCAGACAGCAGCCACATCACAAACCCCCTTATAAGGACACCTCTTACAAACTCCCGCGCTCGGAGTTGGCCTAAATTCCCCTGAACCGATTCCTTCACTTAACATCTGAATCTGTTTTGCAGCATCTTTTAGTTGCCCTTCGTTCCTTTGTGTTACAACTTCCTCAACCCCTTCCTCATTCAAAAACAAAAGAATAAGCTCACTACAAGGCTCACCATACAATTCCTGAACCGCCATTGCATATATAGAGAGTTGAAGATCGGAATCTACTTGTTCCTGAGTTTTAGGAGGTGATGTCTTGAAATCGACCACTCGGATTCCGGATTCCGGATTCCGGATTCCGAAACGCTCGATCCTATCTATCCTCCCACTCACCTCAACACCACTAACATCAATCTTAAAACTCTTTTCAACCGCTACAACTTCTCTTGAACTAGCACTCCACCACTCATAAAACTTCCTCATAACCTCCTCCCCTCTTTTCCTATGAAAATCAGCCTCAACTCTGTTTTCGTATGTGTTGATGATGAAGCTTTGATGCCAGAGATCGAGGAGACAATCGACACTCGACAATCGACTATCGACTTCCTGCTTTTCCTCAAACATTCCTAATTGTCCATTCCCCAGATTCCGGATTCCGGATTCCGGATTCCGAATCCTCGTCGCTTCAACCTCCAACTCTCCCCAACGTTTCAAGGCATTATGCACACTCGACCCGAAGCTTTCATATACATTTATTCCTCGCGGTAACTTTTTGATTGATGCGTACTCGTATTGACGCGGACACAATTTATAAAGCCGAAGCTGAGAATAACTTATCGCCATTTAAATAGAAGGAGCACCATGAGCAGAGTCGAATGGCGGGGGCAGATCTGATAGGTGCGCAGCTGGGAGTACGAGAGGGGCATGGGGATAGCATACAAGGAGATGACCTTTGTCTGAACCATGATTCACATGATTATCAGCCTACGCCTCTGGGCTACGGTTGACAGGAAGGATTAACGTGATTATAGAAATCAAGGAAATCCTTTAATCAGGAAAATCAAGGTTCAGACAATTGCGCAACTGTTAGTTGTATTATTTAATTTATGCCGCCTTCTTTGCATAAGCCGCCTGTTCCTGCTGCGCACCCGGCACCATAAACAATAAAGCCTTATCCCCTTCCTTTGGAGCTGGATAGTCCTTACCTCTGATATGCCTGCGCCATATATCAACAGGAGGCGTATCTAATAAAGCATATATATCTTTCATTTGCTCTTCGTATTTATTTTTTGCCGCCGCAGTTAATGATGTAGTTATATCACTACTTGATTTAACTATCTCGTAAGCTATTCGATCTATCATCTCGTCCTTTAATTTAAATCTTACGTAATGCCTTACCATCTCTGCTTTATTTCCATCAAACCATCCATCAATGAAATTCTGATTTCTTACTTTGACCTCAAACTTATTAATACGATGACGAAGCTTGCCCAAAAGAATATTATTTATTGCACTTACGGCTGCGTCTTCCATTTTTCCACCTTGCCCTACACGATTAGCCAAAACTAAAAGATTTTGGAATTCATT
>JAHISE010000150.1 GCA_018818235.1 Patescibacteria group bacterium | reverse complement strand
TGAAACAGGCTGCCATGGAACAATTATTTACGAAAGGGTTGCACGGAGAGAAACAAAAGGAGACGGAGATTGGTTTAGTGCCGGAGAGTTGGAAAGTTGTTTCTTTGGGAAATGTGTCTTCAATGAAGAATGGGGTAAATTTTAGTCGTGGTGAACGTGGTTCAGGAACGCTGACAATTGATGTCTTGAATATGTTTAGTAAGACTGCAACTGTTGACTGTTCAAAACTGTATAGAATCAATAAAAAGCTTGCTCCTGATTTTATACTTAAAGATCAAGATATTCTTTTCGTTAGATCTTCTTTGAAACAAGAAGGCGTGGGTTGGTCAGCGTTATTTAGATCAATTAACGAGCCAGTAACATTCTGTGGATTTCTAATACGTTGTCGTTTATCTAACTCGGAAATAAATCCTGATTTTCTCGTTTATTATTTACGTCTGCCTGCAACTCGTTCATATCTTGTTTCCCTTTCTGGAAAAGTTGCTATTACCAACATCAGTCAATCAGTTTTGCAGAACCTTCCCATTCCTATGCCTAAATTAAGTGAGCAGAAAGAAATTGCAGAACAGCTACAGATACTTGATCAGAAAATTTCAATTCATGAAGGCAAGCGCAAAACATTACAAGAATTATTCCAATCACTTCTCAATCAACTGATGACCGGAGAAATCCGCGTAAATGATCTTGAGATAGATGTTTCCGAAATCTCTTAACCTCTTTTCTCTATGAAGCAAGAACTCATTACTCGCCTGCACAAACAATTTGAAGACTTCGTACATACTGAGGATGGAACGGAATACTGGCTTGCGCGGGAGCTTCAAACGCTCCTCGGATATGACCAATGGCGGAACTTTCTGGAGGTTGTCAATAAAGCGAAAATTGCCTGCGAATCGAATAAACACGCCATTTCTGACCATTTTGCCGACGTCAGCAAAATGGTCGAGATCGGTTCCGGAAGCCAAAGGGAGGTACCTGATATGAAGCTCACCCGTTACGCTTGCTATCTAATCGCTCAGAACGGCAACCCGCGCAAAGAAGAGATCGCGTTTGCCATGAACTATTTTGCCGTGCAAACGAGGAAGCAGGAGATTATTGCAGAGCGAATTGCGGAATGGGAACGGCTGCAGGCAAGAGAGAAATTATCGCTTTCGGAGAAAGAGCTTTCGCGACTGATGTACGAAAGGGGTATAGATGAAAAAGGATTCGGACGGGTGCGCAGTAAAGGGGATGCCGCACTTTTTGGAGGAGTGAAGACACAAGACATGAAACAGCGTCTTGGTGTACCGAAAAAAAGAGCGTTGGCGGATTTTCTTCCCGCGGTAACAATAAAAGCAAAGGATTTTGCGACCGAAGTCACGAATGTACAGATTCAGCAAAAAGATTTACGCAGCGAAGAATCGGTTACCGGTGCACATGTAAAAAACAATACAGATGTACGGAAAATACTCACTGACCGTGACATTGTTCCCGAAAAACTTCCTCCCGCCGAAGACATGCAAAAAGTAAAACGTCGCCTGGCTTCGGAGCAGAAGAAGCTTAATAAACCATCGAAGAAGCTCAAATAATCTCCTCAATCTTTCTTATGGATCACCTCGCAAACGAAGCCGGAACCGTACAATTCACACTCGTAAAACACGCAGCCTCAATCGGCTGGGACACCATTTCAGATTCAGAAGCGATCTCGAAGCGTCAGGGTGAATCTGGTATTTTCTTCTACAAAGAACTGGAAGAATCGCTGCTACGGCTTAATCCTGAAGTTGTTACACCGGAAAACGTGCAGTCTATCATCCAGCGCATGGAGGCTTCGCCCGCTACCATAGCAGGAAATCGTGAAATTCTGGAATGGTTACGAGGCAAGAGAAGCATCTACAGTGAAGAAGAGCAAAGGCAGCGCAATATCGCACTGATTGACTACGAAGACCTATCTCGCAATGTCTTTCAAGTAACGTATGAATGGAAGTACAAGGATGGGAATGAGAAAGGGAACAGGGCTGACGTTATTTTTCTTATCAACGGCGTTCCGGTGGCTATTGTCGAAAATAAGAATCCGAAACTTCCTGATGCCATGGAAAGAGCAGTAAAACAACTTCGCCGTTACGAACGTGAAACGCCAGAATTGCTACTCTCTCCTCAGGTTTTCAACGTAACGCACCTTATTGAGTATTTCTATGGCGTAACATGGAACTATAGCAGAAAGGATATTGTGCCGTGGAAAGAGAAAAAATCTGATACCTACAAGGATGCTGTGCAATCATTTTTTGATAAGGAGCGATTTTTGACCATGCTAAAAGAATGGATTCTTTTTTTCATTAAGGATGATGAATTGCGAAAAGCAGTCTTACGTCAACATCAGACAAGAGCCGTGCAGAAAGTTATGGGACGATGCAGAGAAGAGAAGAGGAAAACAGGATTGGTTTGGCATACACAGGGTTCCGGAAAGACATTTACGCTTATCACTGCTGCCCGAATGATCTTGGAAGACAAGAAGCAGTTTCCGGGTGCCACAGTCATGCTCATGATCGACAGAAACGAACTACAAACACAACTTTCCGGTTGGGTGGAAACACTTGTCGGCGAAATGCAGGGACTGGACGTGAAGATTGAATATGCGACGAGAAAAAGAAAGTTGCAGGAGCTACTTGATCAGGATTTCCGTGGACTCATTATTTCCATGATTCACAAGTTTGATGGCATTCGAAAAGACAGTTGTACACGAGAGGACTTCTTCGTACTCATTGATGAAGCACACCGCTCAACAGGAGGCGATCTGGGTAATTATCTCATGGGTGCATTGCCGAATGCGACTCTTATTGGTTTTACGGGTACACCCATCGATAAAACTTCGTACGGCAAAGGAACATTCAAAATTTTCGGCAAGGAGGATGACAAAGGGTATTTAGACAAGTATTCAATCCGTGAATCCATCGAAGATGGTACAACTGTTGTACTACGTCATCAGCTTTCACCGAATACTCACAGACTGCCGGAAGAACTGCTGGATGCTGAGTTTCTGAATATTGCAGAATCTGAAGGGATATCAGACGTGGAGGATTTGAATAAGATTCTCGATCGAGCCGTGCGCACAAAAGCATTTTTAAAGTCAGATGATCACATTGAAAAAGTGGCACAGTTTATTGCTAACCATTTTAAGGAAAACGTTCAACCTTTGGGATACAAGGCATTTTTAGTTGCAATAGATCGTGAAGCCTGCGCACTCTACAAAGAAGCTTTGGATAAGTATTTGCCACCTGAATACACTGTGCCTATCTATACGGAGAATGTGAATGATGCCGAAGAAAGACCGCTTGCGGCAAAGCATCAGATCGGCGAAGAAGATGAAAAAAACGTGCGTAAATTATTTCCGAAGCCAAGCGAAAACCCCAAAATATTTATTGTCACAGACAAACTGCTTACCGGATATGACGCGCCGGTACTTTATTGCATGTATTTGGATAAACCAATGAGAGATCATGTGCTACTGCAAGCGGTTGCGCGCGTCAATCGACCGTATGAAGATGGAGAAGGAATCAAGAAACCATGTGGTCTAATCATTGATTTTGTCGGAGTTCTCAAAGATCTTAATAAAGCACTGGCATTCGATGCTGAGGATGTTAGTGGAATCATTGAAAATCTGGATGTCCTCATGGCTCGTTTTAAAGAGCTTATAGGCAGCAAGGGAAAGGAGTATTTAGAGTCGTCAGGTGGCGGTACGAATGATGAAAAACTGGAAAAACTGCTTTATGATGTTTTTCTGGACAAAGAAAAACGTCAGGCATTCGTAGATTTCTTTAAAGAACTGGAAAGCCTGTATGAAATCCTTTCTCCATCCGCTGAACTACGCGACTACGTTGAGGAGTATAATTTACTGGCAGATTTGTATGTCATGCTACGGAATGCCTATGGTGTAAAAACGAATTTTTTCGAAGGTATTGCTCATAAAACAGAAGAGTTAGTACGCAAAAATGCCACTGTGCACGGTCTTGATAAGCTAACAAAAGCAGTTGAATTTGATGTAGAAACTCTTGCATCACTTAAGAAAAAGAAAGGTTCAGAAACGGCCAAGGTTATAAACTTAATTCGAAGTCTCCAGCAAACAGCAGAGGAGCACGGTGATGAAGAACCTTATCTGATCCCCATAGCCATACGTGCTACACGAATTCTGGAAAACTTGGAAGATCGACAAATTTCTACTCAGGAGGCTATGAAAAAGATCGAAGCTTTGATGCACGAGCGCATTGATGCTGAAAAAGAAAGAGGGAAAACAGGATTAGGCACAAATGCGTTTACGATTTATTGGGTTTTAAAGCAGGAAGGAATCCGCGACTCTATCGGACTCGCAAAAGAATTAGAAAATGCATATCAGCGTTTTCCAAATTATAGAAGCAACTCCGATGAATTAAGGCAGCTGAAAGCAGAAATGTATAAAACCCTCCTAAAAGCGATTGATGGCAGACGTATGGTTGATATTGCCGATCAAATTCTTTCTATAGAGCGCGTATGAATGCAAAGGAACATCAGCAAAGAGCAGAACATTTTAAGAGAAGAGTCCACTGGTGGGCTAGGAAGCTTAATGTTGAACCGACACAAGTAAGAGTGCAAAAGATGACTAGAAAATGGGCGTCCTGCTCAACAAAGGGGTGGGTGTCATTTTCTGAGGATTTACTATTTCAATCACGTGAGTTTCAAAAATACGTCATTGTTCACGAACTACTACACTTTCATGTTCCCAATCACGGCAAACTTTGGAAGAGCCTTATGCGTACCTATGTTGGCTACCATAAGAAAATTGAACCACGTAATTTATCCTTAAACTCCAAAATATGTCCGACTCCGTAGAAATTGAATATAGGGGCTTTGTACTTAATGGACACTCGTATCGTGACTCGAACAATCTAAACTGGTGTTATAGAGTGCATGCTGTCACTGACGATTCACCAAAGAATATCCATTACTTCAACGAGAGATTAAGTTATACAGAGGAGTACGTACTCTTCAATCTAAATACCAAAAATCCGTTCCCTCAACTTGAAGCAAGAACATTGGCAAGAGCAAAGGCACGTATTGATCTTAATTTATTCGAAGATGAAAAGAGCTACGAGGAGGTCATTCTTACAACTACGCCAGAACCCGAACCAAAGTCAGATCACGCAATTCAAAGATATATATTAGGAGCTTTAGAGCTACGACGTAGGATGTCTCCACAGAGGTATAAATTGGAACAAATTGAAGTCGACGGTTTTTGTGATTTACTTGGTATTCCAAAAAATCAGTACCTTTTTAACGCAGATATCCTTAAGGAAAGAGACTATGTTGCAGAAGGTAATGTAGATCAACTCACCATTGAGAACGGAGGAATGTATATCACTGTTGACGGATTGGATTACCTTGGAGTGGCACGAAAGGTAGCCTCTCCTGACTTTGAAACCAAAGGTGAAGATGACACTGAGCGAGCACACGAGTATGACTTAGTTGTTTCTTATGCAAGTGAAGATATTAAATTAGCAGAAGAAATTGCAACTGCCGTACAGGCAAACGGCTTTAATGTATTTTATGATCAATTCCAAGATATTAAAGTTCGTCTTTGGGGTACGAATTTGTATGACTTCTTTGCAGACATTTACTCAAAACATGGTCGATACTGCTTGGTGTTGATCTCAGAACCATACGCAAAGAAAGCATGGACAAATCATGAGAGGCAAAATGCGCAAGCAAGGGCACTCAAAAATGGTGGAGAGTACATCCTTCCTGTTCGACTCGATGACACTGAGCTACCAGGAATGCCGGATACAGTCGGTTACATTGATTTAAGAAGTACAAGCGTTAAGGAGCTTGTTGATATTATTTATCAAAAACTGAATAAATAAAGAGCAGCTGGAAATCGCCTAGAAACGGCCAGCCGTCGCAGCGGCTATGGCCGGCAAGCGGGTCGTTTTGGAGGGAGGGCGGCGGTCGGGCGCGCGAATTTTTGCGACCGCCGCCCCGTCGGGCTACAATTCCGCCTGCCGACCGTAGCTTTAGCGAAGGTC
>JAHISE010000149.1 GCA_018818235.1 Patescibacteria group bacterium | reverse complement strand
TGTTCTATATAGAAGAACCAGAAGAACCAGAAGAACCAGAGGATTTAGACTAGAATTTTATATGTTATGTAAGGTTTACAAATTTATGCTTAAATCTAATATATTATTTTTTTGAATTAAGCTTTGGAGCCACCTCCGGGAGTTGAACCCGGGACCTACTCATTACGAGTGAGTTGCTCTACCACTGAGCTAAGGTGGCCTAAGGTGTCATATATCTGAATATTTCGATTGCCTCTGGTTCTCGCCCACCATAGCTCCGCCGAGGCGGACGAAGGTGGGAGCTAAGGTGGCTTGTAAGAAAATTCTGTGCAAAGAGTACATTTCAATAGAAAATTTCTCAAGCGGGGAGATTGACAAACCTTAAAAATAATGTAATATACACGCAATGCCCGTTTGGATTGTCCATGGGCAATTTTCTGAGTTTCGCAATCTAAGGAGGATCCGATGTTGCGAAAAAGAATGGTTTGTTCTTTCCTTCTGATTGGCACCATGATTGTTTTGAGCGGCTGCTGTTCGCACCACTACTGTGTGGGTATGAACTGGCTGCCGCTGGCCGTGCCCATTCCCGAAGTCGAGAAATGCGGGAAAGGGTGCGCCGATTTACCTCGGCCCAGTGTCGAGGTAGAGGTGTGGCCTATTCCGCGTCCGCGGAGTTACTAGGCCTATCAGGGGGGCATTTTTATTTGACCGTCATTCGCCTAGTGCGGATGGCGGTCTTTTGTCTGAACCTTGATTTTCTTGATTAAAGGATTAACAGGATTTACAAGATTATTCAGTGTGGTTTTATTCTAAAAAAGCTTTGATCATGGATCAATGCCAAATGTTGTGGAAAAAATGGTAAACCGAGTTATAAATCCCAAATCCCAAAACACAAATCCCAAAATAAATCCCAAATCCCAAAACACAAATCCCAAAATAAATCCCAAATCCCAAAACACAAAAAATCCGTACTAATTTTCTAATACTGAATACAGTATAAAACTTATTATTTCTTCAGATTCTATTAAAAGATTAGGCGAATCAATTATTACTAATAATATGCTCAATCTTATAAGTAACACAATAAATCACATTTGGGATTTGTCTTTTGGGATTTGGGATTTAAAAAAAAGTCCCTGCATTTTGGCATTGATCCTTGATCGTGCAATCAAGGTAATCCTTTAATCCTATAAATCATGGTTCAGACAATGTAAATGTGCTACACTCGTACACCCATGCTCCGATCAACAGCCCTCACCTGGTCCTGGCTCAATATTCTCACAAAAAAGCGCTATGACGCTTTATCTCAGGTTTATGCGGATATGGAAGAGGCGATGGAGCATTTGGATGAGAATATGCTAAAGGAACTCGGTTGCAGGGAAGAAACTATGATGATTGCGATGAACAGATTGGAGGAATTTGATTCGGATGCTTATGAAAAGGAACTTGAAAAGCGTGGAATTAAGTTTTTGAGTATAGAAGATCCCGATTATCCCAATAGCTTAAAAAGTCTTCCTGATCCTCCTCTTTTCCTTTACTACAAGGGCTCTTTGGATATTCTGAATCAACCATGTATTGCCTGTGTTGGTACTCGTGAGATGAGTAGCTATGGCAAAAGGGTGGTGGAGGAATTCGTCCCATCATTTGTCAGATCAGGAATGACGGTTGTGAGTGGCTTGGCACTTGGTATAGATTCGCAAGTAGCACAGAGTGCTATTAATGGGGGTGGGAAAACTGTTGCGTGTCTTGGACATGGATTATCAACCATATTTCCAAAATCTAATTCCCGTCTTGCTGAAGAAATAGTTGAAAACGGAGGCTTGATACTCAGTGAATTCCCGCTTGATCAGCCTACGAGTAAGTACACATTCCCATCGCGCAACAGAATCATTGCAGGTCTTTCGCTCGGAACTGTAGTAATAGAAGCAGGAGAGGGCAGTGGAGCTCTGATAACTGCTGATCTTGCGCTTGATTATGGAAGGGAAGTATTTGCTGTCCCCGGGCAAATCTTTGATAAAAATTATATTGGATGCCATCAAATTCTAACAAAAGGCCATGCCAAGTTGGTTACTTCTCCAACAGATGTTTTGGAAGAGATTGGAATTGTAGCTTCCGAAAAAACACAGATATCTTATGAGCCAGCTGATGAATTGGAAAAGGTTGTTATTTCGATTCTAAGTACAATGCCACAGTCAGTTACTGATCTTGTTGAGAGAAGCAAGCTCAGCGCAGGAGACTTAAATACAAAGCTTACAATGTTGGAGCTTGCAGGCGCGGCGAAGAATGTGGGGGGTGGGATGTGGGTAAGGCAATAGGTTTGTTGTTCTATTGGAATTTGTGAGAGTGTAGGGTAGTCCTTAAGAATTGGAATATTAGAATATTGGAATATTGGGGCATTAAATAACAAGCATCAAAGTTAGTTTCACTTTAGACCAATATTCCAGTACTCCAATATTCTTTTAGTTCTTCTTCAGATACCCCGCATCTTTCGCTTCCTCAGCATCCGAAAAATAAACCCTATTCCCCGGCGTTATCCCTTCCCCGGCACTCGAAGTTACAGAGTAATAGTATTTACCCCTTTTGCTTGCAACAAATTTCATCCCTTCCGGAACTTTGATTTGGATGTAATTAATAAATAAGTCGTCAGCTCTAACTTTGAATTCCCCTTCGGTGTTAGGAATTATCTGATTTTCTCCAAGAAAGACTCGGGTATCTCCTGTAATACTTCCTTTCAGGTCTCCGTCAAAGATTCCCTCAAGTTCCACTACTCCGATATGATTATTATCATTTTCGATTAGTCTAATCGGGACATCTCCTAATTTGTAGGCTTTAGTTGCATTCCCGATTGTATAACCTAATACGAATATCAGGACAGACGCCAATGCAATATTTCTATTCGGCAAACGTAATAACATAAGTGGTGAATGGTACATGGTTTGCTTCTTATTTTCACTTAATTATTGTAGAAATATTGGGGGTCGGAAATATCAGATTATATTTCATTAATAGAAGTGTTTTAAGTCAGATGAATTAGAGCAGTATCATAAAATAGGAGTGTTGTGAGTCAGATAAAACTAATAATCTGTCTGCAATTATAATATTGGGAGTCGCTGGTTGACTAGTGACTCTTAATATTTCAACTATAAGCTAAAATATCTGAATATTTAGACTCTCAAACTTTCAATTACATACCAAACATCTGAATTATTAGACTCCCAAAACTTTAATAATATGCAAAATTCTGACTCCTCTGACACCAAACATCCCATTGACTAACTACTGCCCTGTATTAGGCTTTATCTGCACCGGAACAACGTCAATAATACGATTCTTTTCCTCGTTGTAGAGGATCGCGCGTTCAGGTGTTACGATCAGAAAATCGCCGTTTTCTGCTTTGTTGTAGAAAGAATTTTGTTTTCGCAGAGATGTAACGTCAACAATCGTGGCAACGGTTGGTTCCACATCACCAAGATCCATAAGGATTCTGACTTTTCGGGTTATGCGTTTTGCTTTCTCCTGATTTTCCTGTGTTCCGCCTCCCTGCAACTGCTCAAGGCGTATGGTAACTCTCTCCAGTTGTTCTGCGGTCATTTGGCGTTGGCCATTCAGTGTGAAAACCAGAATAATCAAACCTATTAGGATAATAATCAGAAGGGCGCCTTTGCTGCCTGATGAACTCATAATATAGAGGGGAATTTCATGTAAAGATTAGCGAAGAATGGGGGGTGATTGCAAGTCCTGATCTCATCTCCTGCCTCTCTCCTTACAACACCCTTAAATAATTGGATATATTAAAATATTGGTATGTTACTGTAATATTTCATATCCCCCAATGAGAGGGGCCAAGGGTGAGGTCAGCTGGTTGCTCCACTTCCCGTCTCCTGTTTTGTTTCTTCTTGAGATTCAGATGGAGGAGTGGTTGATCCAGTCTCTGTTTTTGGTTCATCTGTTGCTGGAGTATCTTCCGGTTTTGGCTC
The DNA here is from genome assembly GCA_018818235.1 of Patescibacteria group bacterium. Lineage (GTDB taxonomy): Bacteria > Patescibacteriota > Gracilibacteria > Peribacterales > Peribacteraceae > UBA2144. The sequence goes on along the minus strand of JAHISE010000149.1, from coordinate 10,503 downwards.
AGTTGTTGAACCACTAGAAGTTTTTGTAGGATCAGTGATAGTTGAACCACTAGAGGTCGGAGGATCGGTTACTGTTGAACCTGTGGAAGTATTCGGAGGATCAGTGACAGTTGAACCGGTCGAAGATGTGGTTGAACCACTTGAGGCCGGAGGATCAGTGATAGTTGAACCGGTTGAGGACGGAAGAGGAGTCTTTATCTCACCGCTTCCTGAGTCATTATCAACTGTGTCACCACTGCCTGTATCTACAACTGTATTCGAATCATCTGATTCCTCTTCGTCTTCTGATTTCTCTATCTGGTAATCAACTGTGACCAATCGGTATCCCTCAGGCAACACCAGTGGCGGATTTCGTTCGGGATCATATGTAAACTCGATTGTTATATCCGGATGAGTCCAGATATTGTCCTCGTGATATCTGCTGCAATTGTATGGTTTGCCTTCGCTATCCAGAGAAACTTGTCTTCGGATACATCCGTTCCAGATCTCATTTTCCGAAACCGGAATACCCTTATTATCAACCGGGAAGTCAATGTAAGTAACTCCATCACTGCGTTTGCCTTCCGAAATACTCAGATCTTTTACGGCGAGTGCGTTCCATGTAAATTCAATTTTTTCTGTTGCTTCTGCCTTGAGCTCAAGAATGAATCCTGTTTGTGAGCGGAAAGCAATTCTCCATGTTGCGAATGAGTCAGATGATGCTGTTACAACGGGAGTAGATTTGAATCTTGGATTAAATGCAACTGTCACTTTATCTCCGGCTTCGGGAATTACCGCAACTCCGGCTTGGTTATTGCTAACAATCAGCTCCCCCTTAACTTCCACATCTCCCAAGAACTTGGCGAGGCCTTTTATTGTCACATAGCCCATTACGAACAACGAATCCTGTGCGATTATGTCAGCAACTTCAAGTTTCTCGTCCGGGTTAATATTTAATGAGGAGGCGGAAATTGGCTTACCATTGATCAAAAGTTCACCTTCAATATTTACGTTTCCTTTGATAGTTGATCCGCTGCTCATGTCTACTGTAGAGGCGGAGAGGATTCCACCAACGGCAAGATTGTTTTTAATTTCGGCATCATATGCAATCACTCTTCCACTGATTTCCAGATTATCTGAGAGGAATATGGTTCCATTGCTTGTAATTTGACTTACATGAAGTTCCGAAGTTGTAACTTTATTTGCAACTTCAATCGAGTCTTCGAAGTAGGCAGTTTCCCTCACACGAAGAGAGTTTTGTACAAACACGCTTGCGAGTGCACTAAGAACTGTTTTTGTTTCCTTATTATTTTTGACTTCCAAAACTTCTTCGAATCGTGATTCCGGAAGAAGGTTACTTCCACTGAATGAAGAGATCATATTCTTTAATTTATCAACTCCTATGTTTTCGATCGCATCCGAAACCATGAATTTAACCTCATCTTCTATTTCCATTGCGGCGATGGTTTCCAGAACATGCTCTTCAACAACATCCACAGTCACTGAAGAATTGCGTCGTGAGATAAGTACGTTGATTTTGCCTTTTCCAGTCATATTTCTTCCTTGCAGTGCGACACCAACAGTTGGTTCACCTGCTCTTGCCTTGCGAGCAATTCCCGGAATAGCGGATGCAGTCAGTGCATCTCCGGGTCGGATTGGAGTTCCTTCTTCAACGATAACTTTTGTTGGTACCTGTCCGATCAAACCAACAAGGCTGTATCCCGGAACCGGTAATCCATCCGCTCCTCCTATGGTATTTCCTACAAATGCAGGATTTGTTGAGATTATTCCAATCAAATTACTATCTGCTTCATTCTCACAACGTTTTACTGATTCGTCTCTTGAAAGATCTATACAGACCAGTTCACCCGGCCGAAGGTTCTGACCTCCCGAATAGAACCATTCTGCATAGTCAGCGCCGGCACCCGAATAAGCTCCGTCCGAGAAAGTAGCTCCGTTTGCCTGTATTCTGAATGCGTTGTCTTCTGCCCCTGCAACATCGGAAATTATTCTAAATACATTCTGTGTTCCGGTTGTCTCTTCCGTATCAATTAAAATAGATTCCTGATTTACTGCGTTGGTTGTTCTGATAAGGAACTGATCATCTGTTGTAAGTACGTCTACACCGGAGCGATATAGATTGGTGTCAAATACTCCGTCATATCCAAGCATCAGGTGAGGAGCTGCTTGTGCATTGCCCAGGTGCATATCTATTGCAATTCCCGGTTGAGTGGTTGCTTCGGAATTTATCAGTATTCCTGTTCCGTTGCCGGACATTCCAAGATATATGGCTCCGGTTGAAGCTGTGGAGAACGTGGAGATATTCAGGCTCATTCCTGACATTGTTCCAAGAACGTCCAAAGCAGCGTCAGGGGATGTTTGGCCAATGCCAACATTTCCAAGTAGGTAAGAATTACCACTCATTACAGTCAAAGCACTTCCGGAAATTGTTCCAACAACATCCAAAGCAACTCCCGGTGCGGTTTGACCGATTCCTAAGTTACCCAATATATAACTGTCATCCCCCGCCATTACATTCAATTCAGATCCGGACATTACTCCTGCAACCATCAAAGAACCTGAGGAAGAGATACCATCTTGTCCATGCAGTACCCATCCCGAAGCTGTTCCGGAGACTTTCAAAGATGAACCTGAGAATGAATCAGAAAGAGAGAATACAGATCCTGCAAGAGTCAATCCTTCACCTGCAACATACGAAGTACCTGAATTCTGATCAGTTGCCCAGCTAAGTTGACCGGCTCCGTCAGTTGTAAGTACTTTGCCGGAAGCTGCACCATCTGAATACGGGAATGTATATGTAACTCCATTCAAAGTAACGGTTGATCCAAATGTAACAGCACCCTGAAGTGAAGATGCTCCTTCAATCGAAAGTGTTCCTGATCCTGCAATGTTTCCCGAAGCTCTCATAATCCCTGTGATATTCAAATCATCGGAAAGATCAAATTCATTACTTGTATCATTGAATGTTAGAGTCTCGAGTCCCGCATCATTTCCAAATGTAAGAACTGCATTGGCAGCTCCATTATCTTCATTAATAGTAAGGTTACCGTCAGTTGTAATGTTACCGGTTGTATCCAGAGCCCCTGTAATCACCGAACTACCGTTTAAGTAAGCAAGTCCGTCAATCGAAAGAGTTCCGGAAGCAGATATATTTTCAGATGCGTGTAGATAAAATCCGGATGATGTACCGGAGACTTCCAGTGCAACTCCCGGAGAGGTTTGGCCTATTCCTACATTACCAAGGAAATATGAATTTGTACCTCCCATTATGGTTAAAGCCTTTCCTGACATGGTTCCCAGAACATCAAGAGCTGTGTTGGGGGAATTGTGACCGATTCCAATATTACCCAATATATAATTGTCACCTCCCGCCATTACATTCAATTCAGATCCGGACATAACTCCTGCAACCATCAAAGAACCTGAGGAAGATATACCATCTTGTCCATGTAGTACCCATCCGGAAGCTGTTCCGGAGACTTTCAAAGATGAACCTGAGAATGAATCAGAAAGAGAGAATACAGTTCCTGCGAGAGTCAATCCTTCACCTGCAACATACGAGGTACTTGAATTCTGATCAGTTGCCCAGCTAAGTTGACCGGCTCCGTCAGTTGTAAGTACTTTGCCGGAAGCTGCACCATCTGAATACGGGAATGTATATGTAACTCCATTCAAAGTAACAGTTGATCCAAATGTAACAGCACCCTGAAGTGAAGATACTCCTTCAATCGAAAGAGTTCCTGATCCTGCGATATTTCCCGAAGCTCTCATAATTCCTGTGATATTCAAATCATCAGAAAGATCAAATTCATTGGAAGTATCATTGAATGTTAGAGTCTCGAGTCCCGCATCATTCCCAAATGTCAGAACTGCATTTGTTCCACCCAAGTCGTCATTAATTACCAAATTTCCTCTGGTCAAGATATTTCCATCAACAGTCAAAGCTCCGCTGGAAGATATCTTACCTTCGACAGATAATGTTCCACTTGCTGACAAATTTGAAGATACTCCCAATGTTCCCGTTACTATTCCACCACCATTCAGATATGCAAGACCATCCACAGACAGAGTTCCTGAAGCAGCAAGATTAGAAGTTACATTCACTCCCGTTGCAGTCAGATTTTTTCCTTGTAAAACCAGATTGCCCGTCATTGTATCTCCCGAAATCAATACATAACGTGCGTCTCCATCAGCCTGAGCCATTCCTTCTCCTGTTGAATCCGCTGACCATGTAAGTACCCCGGCTCCATTTGATTTAAGAACTTGTCCGTTATCTCCATCAACAGTTGGCAATGTGTATGCACCCTGAACAGAGATAGTTGTTCCCGAAATTGTACCGACAACATCAAGTGCAACTCCCGGAGAAGTCTGTCCTATTCCTACGTTACCCATAATATATGAATCAGCTCCTGCCATTATATTGATGGCAGCTCCGGACATTGTTCCTATTACTTCCATGTAACCGGATCCAACTTCCTTTGGATTAAACACAAAGTTAGTTCCGTCATATTTTATGGAAGCATCATTTGCAGCTCCAAAGTAATGCAGAGCATTATCAGCATTTTGTGAAAGATTTCCTTCCATCGACAGAGCTCCCGAAACCGTCAAATTCTGAGTAACGATTACTCCCGTTGCTGTCAGATTCTTCCCCTGCAATACCAGATTACCTGTCATTGTATCTCCGCCGATTTGAACATAGCGTTGATCTGCTTCTCCTTGACCAAGTCCACTTCCTGCAGTTGCATCAACTGCCCATGTTACCGTTCCACCTCCATTTGTTTTTAGAATATATCCGCTATCTCCGTCTGCTACAGGCAATGTGTAGGCTCCTCCAATCGTCAGCGCTCCCTGTAATGATGTGGTTCCTTCTATAGATAAAGATCCGGAACCGGAGATGTTTGATGTGGCGGAAAGTACTCCTGTAATTGCTGTGTTGTTATTAAGGTATGTTAGTCCATCAACAGAAAGTGTTCCGGAACCAGCGATATTTGAAGTTACATTCAAAGTTGATCCGAGTGTGGAAGCTCCGTCGAAAACCGTAGCCCCTGAAACAGAAAGCGTTCCCCAGATATCCGCATTATTATCTACTCTTAAATTAGAGCCGGATATTGCTCCTATAATTTGCAGAGCTGTTCCGGATAATGAATTGGATAGGGAGAAGACTGAGCCTGCAAGTGTTAAACCTTCTCCTGCAACATAAGAGGTTCCTGTATTTTGATCAGTTGCCCAACTAAGTTGTCCTGCTCCGTCGGTTGTAAGTACTTTTCCGGAGGATGCTCCGTCTGAGTAGGGGAATGTATATGTAACTCCATTCAACGAAACAGTTGAGCCAAATGTGGCTACACCGTCGAATACAGTTGCTCCGCTTACGCTTAATGTCCCCCAGATATCTGCATTGTTATCCACTCTCAGATTAGATCCGGACATTGCTCCGATAATCGAAAGCTCAGTATCAGGCGAAGTGGTTCCGATTCCAAGATTCCCCATAATGTAAGAATCTGAAGTTGCCATAACAGTCAAAGCTCCTCCGGAAATTGTCCCAACAACATCCAGAGCAACTCCCGGTGCGGTCTGCCCGATTCCGACATTTCCCAAGATATATGAATCACCTCCCGCCATTACATTCAATTCAGAACCGGACATTACACCTGCTACCATCAAGCCACCCGAAGAACTTATACCATCCTGTCCGTGCAATACCCATCCGGAAGCGGTACCGGAGACTTCCAGAGATGAACCGGAGAATGAATCAGATAGATAGAAAACAGATCCATCCAGAGTTAAACCTTCTCCTGCTACATATGTTGTTCCCGTATTCTGATCAGTTGCCCAACTAAGTTGCCCTGCTCCGTCAGTTGTAAGTACTTTTCCGGAAGCCGCTCCATCCGAGTATGGGAATGTGTAAGTAACTCCATTCAACGAAACAGTTGAGCCAAATGTGGCTGCACCGTCGAATACAGTTGTTCCGGAAACTGCAAGGTTACCCCAAAGATCAGTGTATCCGTTGATTCTAAGAGTTGCTCCCGAGAAGGCCGATTTTGTAATTATATCCCCGGAAGCAGTTAAGCCTGCACCATTTCCGATTATCAAAGCACCAGTCATTGTATCTCCTGCCTGTTCAACATAACGCCTGTCACCTGATGTCTCTGATAAGCCTGTCCCAACTGTTTCGTCATCTTGCCAGCTCAGCACTCCTACTCCATTTGTTTTAAGAACTTTATTTGCATTGCCATCTGCAACAGGGAAAGTGTACGCACCTCCGAATGTTACAGCTCCAAGAAGAGAAGTTGCGCCTTCGACCGATAGTGTTCCGCTAGCTGCAAGATTAGCTGTGATTGTGACTCCGGAAGCAGTCAGATCAGCGCTCTGAAGAACCAGATCTCCTGTCATTGTGTCACCTGCAATATTCACATAACGCGCATCTCCTTCGGATCCAAAGATTGTCAAAACGTTTCCACTTGAGAATGTTCCACCTGCATCTGTAATCCATGAAAGCTGTCCGGCCCCATCCGTAGCCAATATCTTTCCGGATGCGGCGCCATCGGTGTAGGGGAATAAGTATGAGACTGCGTTAAATCTGACTGTCTGGCCTTCCTCTACGATCAGTCCTCCGGAGGTTGTAAGAAGATCCTGAGCGTGGAAGACAAGTCCCGATGCGGTTCCTCCAATTTCAAGTTTGGTTGAGGGGGCGGCTATTCCTATGCCTACGTTATTTGCAAGCGCGGAGTAAACATTGGTGCCGTCAACCGTCCAGTCGCTGTCACCAACTGTTTGTGTAATGGTTGTAGTAGTTGTGGTTGTTGTGGAAGATGAAGAGCTTCCTCCACTTCCGCCATATCCGCGCCTGCTTCCTTGCTCAGGGGCTCCAGAGTTTTCTGCTCCTTGTGGCATACGTCCGGCTCCCATTTCCGGATTGCCGACTCCGGGGGTCATAGGAGTTCCCCACGAAGGTACTCCGTCACGGATTATTAGCACTTCGCCTTCCTCGCCTTGTCCAAGAAAACTCCAGATATCTACCGGTGTTCCGGCAACTGTGGTTTGGTTCACAATCACAGTTTGACCGGCTTCAGACGGTGCAGAGGCATGTGTTTGATTTGTGTCCTGTACCAGTATTTGATTCCAAAGCTTTTTCCTGCGTTCCTCGAGCCTCTCTTCTCTGCGGCTTATAAGCTTTTCTTTTTCGGTTACGAATGTGTTTTTAACCGCAATCTTGTGGTATCCATCGGGCCAGAGCTCACGTTTTTGTGAGAAGAGAGGAGCTGCAATGGTCTCCCCACTTGCATTCATTGTTACTGTTTCGAACGTATCTATTCGAGCTTCCAGCGAGTCTGAGTCCGGAAGAAGTATTCTGGTATCTCCGGAAACTTCGAAAGTATTTGGCACTTGTCCGGTCAGGAATGTCAGGTCTTCGTTATATCCTTTCATACTGTTACCGGCAATTAAGATGAGAAGGCATCCGACTGCCGCGACTGCAGCTCTTAGTCGTGGTGGCATTCTGCCGATTATCTGTCCGGCCTCGAAGCTGTTTGTATCAATGAGTTTTGGTTCCTTTTCCTGCACCTTCTCGCGGTGAGTTTTGATGGCGCGCGCAACCTGTGCTCGGGAGTAACCGGTGGTCATCTGAAGGTACTCTCTGACCATGCCTTTTTGCTCTCGTGAAAGCAGGTCATATTTTTCATTTTTCAGGACATGATCAATGAACGAAATCTTCTCATCTCGGTTTAAAATCAGGGGGAGATTTTCACCATCTTCACCGCACTCGAGATGGGTGCTGTTGGGGTCATATGAAGACAGAAAATCTTCGATATTTTTGATTCCGGTAAGTGGATGAGAGGACTGTTTCATTGAGTTTTCTATTTTGTTTTTTGTCGAATGTTGAATGTCGAAAGTTGATTGTCGATTTGAGCCCATGAGCCTCAGGCTCAAATCTGTTTATTATAGCTTAAAACGGTGTTTTGTTCAATAATTTACTATACAACAAAGTGGTGATTTGCAATGCTATAGATTACTCTGAAAAGGCTGTTTTTGGTTGTTATTTGGGTAGGTAAATTAGGGTTAACATAGGTCCTCCTCCGACCTCACCCCTCGAAGATGCCCCACAGGGTACTGACCCCCTCTCCTGCCACTTAAATGACTTCGAAAAAGTTTGATGTAAATAATTCAATTTTGGTAGTTCACAGGAGAGGGGGGAGCCCATATTATTGGAATAAATTATATTTCTTGAATCACGAATAATATTTAAAAACATCCAACAACGGAGCTCCCCTTCTCCTGTTTATCTGAGCATGTATCAGAAATAAACACGATTTGTAAAAACAATAACGGGGCAGGAGAAGGGGCAGGGGGATGAGGTCGGAAAATCAGGCAGCTGTCTTTATCATATACGGCTCCAAATTCTTCTCGATTCTATCAAGAACATTGGAGTCTTTCGGGATTGCGAAAGTATCACCTGTCATCTTCTCGTACAGGTCGATATATTTGCTTGCCAGCATCACTCTTACATCGTCCGAAATCTCCGGCCATGTACTCTTGTCACCGTACTCAAATCCATGTTCGCGCATCCATAATCTGAAGAATTCTTTGTCCAGATATTCGGGTTCTTCTCCCTTGTTAAACCTTTCTTCGTAAGTGTCCTTTACCCAGTACCGCGAAGAGTCGGGAGTATGAACTTCGTCTGCTAACGTGATTACACCATTCTCATCCAGCCCCATTTCGTACTTGGTATCAACCAGTATCAGGCCCTTCTCATCAGCTATTTCCTGACCTCTCTTGAACAGTGCAAAAGCCTTTTCTGTAATCTCTTCCCACTGCTGCGCTGTGGCTAGTCCCTGACTTACTATTCCCTCAGGATCAATTGGCTCATCATCATCAGACTTGGTTGTTGGAGTAATAATAATCTCGTCCAGTGGTTGGTTTTTTACCATCCCATCTCTTAAAGGATTACCGCAGAAGTTCCTTACACCGTTGTTGTAATTAACCCATGCGGAGGTCTTTGTAGAGCCTGTCAGATAGGCTCTTACGACTATCTCGACCATGATTATCTTAAGTTCTTTTCCGACAGTTACGTTGGGATCCGGAAAATCAATAACATGCAGAGGCATAATGTCTTTGATTCGATCAAACCACCAAGCGGAGATTTGACTTAGGACTTGTCCCTTAAGAGGAATCGTGCACCAGCTAATGTCAAAAGCAGATTGGCGGTCAGTCGCAATCAGGATTTTTTTTCCTTCTTGCTCGTAAACATCGCGGACTTTGCCCTTATAAAGCTTACCAAGAGCGGGGAAGTTTGTGCCTTCCAAGGCTGTGCCTAAGAAGGGGCGCAGTGAGTTTGGATCAATCATGATTGGAGGTTACCACGAGAATGGAAGAAGTTCAAAACAAACTAATCCTATCACTTCTGTTTTTCTTCCTCTTGTGTCCCTCTCCCCCCGGCCTCTCTTCCCCAACCCTCTCCCCCTAACCCCCTCTCCCGAGGGGAGAGGGGGAACTCCGTTCTTGGAGATAACAAACATTGATAATTTCAATATTTAAGAGAACAAACTTTGATTTCTCCAATAGCAGAGCCCCCCTCTCCCCTCGGGAGAGGGGCCGGGGGAGAGGGAGACAATGGGAGAGGGACTACTACGGGATGGGGGTAATCTCTGGCTTCCAATATATTTAATTGCTAATATTCCCCCATATGGAACCTCCCAAAAGAATAGTCCTTGCCACCGACCACGCCGGCTTTGAACTAAAAGAAATCATCAAATCTCATCTGGCCGAAAAAGGAATTGATGTAATTGATGTTGGTACTTTCTCTAATAAAGCTTGCGATTATCCGGATATTATTAGAAAAGGGTGTGCTGTGGTTTTGGAAGAATGTATTCCGGGAATCATTTTCGGGGGAAGTGGGATAGGTGAATCAATTGTTGCAAATAAGGTCAAAGGCATCAGATCAGCCAGATGTTTGACTTTAGAAGATGCTGAAATGTGCAGACGGCATAACAATGCGAATGTGATAAGTTTGGGTGGGAGGATGATAGAGACGGAAATAGCAAAGCAGATGGTAGATATATTTTTAAGTATGGATTTTGATGGAGACAAACCGGAAGGGGAAAGGCACAAGAGGAGGGTGGATGATATTGAGTAGGTTATTTTTATATATATAGCTTTCGCACCTCGAAGAGGTGCTCTGGTTATGCATGCAAAACCAGAGCGCGTCTTCGACGTGCGAGGTACTCCATTTGTAGCCCCTCTCCCCCTGACCCCCTCTCCCGAGGGGAGAGGGGGGACTTCGCAGTTGAAGAGAACAAGCATTGATGCTTTCAATAACTAAGAGAACAAGCTTTGAATTCTTCAATAACAGAGCTCCCCTCTCCCGAGGGGAGAGTCCAGCTATAGGAACCACACAAATCAATCAGCTTGACAGGGGACAAGATAGTAAGCGTGAAAGTATCTTAAAAACTTACGTGCAGTAGCAAGAATAGCAGTGTAATAATGCTTTCCCTGTTCCTTGTACATGCG
>JAHISE010000148.1 GCA_018818235.1 Patescibacteria group bacterium | reverse complement strand
TAAGCCCCTTCCCCCTGTAGGCAAACGGAGTGGAGGGGGAAGGGGTTTGGGGATGGGGGTAAAAACAAACATCAAAAAAACACCCGCCGACCTCAGTCAACGGGTGCTTATGTTTTGTATGAGAGCCGAAGCTCTCAGGCGGTTCAGGATTCCGTTGTGTTTAGTTCAATACTGATGACTTTATTCTGTTTGGGGTCGAGCGAATTAAAGACCCCGGCATGGCCTACGAACTGGTCGCCAAACCATCCTTCCAAGCGGATGAAATCGACCGTTGTCCAGTCCAGCCACACAAGTCTATGTAGCAGCAAGAAGTACACTACATCGGCGAGGCCCGGTTTCTCGCCATTAATCTTCAGGAGCATGGTTTTTCCTGTGCTTTCTTGGCGGAAATTACACATCTCTCGTTCATCCGGGATCTTCACCCACATCCATCTGGCTCCAGGCCCTTGTCCGCAAATCCATGGAGAATGCACATCCACATCCTCCAAGCATCTGGAATCAAAGAGTCTGCCATACAAATTCATCATGCCAAAGATATCGATTGTGTGCCCCGGAAAAACCAAGGCATTGTCCGGAATATCCTCCGGAACTTCTTCCAAGACTCTAAGAGCTTCTTTGCTCATTGGACCGAAGTGATACATGGCCTCATGAACACCGATGAACCTGCCTCCATGCTTCTTGGTGGCTTTGCGCTGGCTTGCGCTCTTCTCGAACTCCGGAAGAATCCACCCACCTCCTTCGATGCATTGCCTAACTCTTTCTCTTGCTTCCGGTGAATTGGAAAGTCGACGCAATGCCTGATCAGGCAGATCACCAAATCCTTTAATAAACTGACCTGCTGCAATACAACTTCTTCCCAACTCATCTGCTGTCGTAGGGCTTGTCATTGCAAGACCTCCTTCATAGTACGTTTGCGACCAACCCGGGCGCGTAGGGCCTGAAACATGAGACAGGCTCATCATCCACAAATATGTGAGCAAAGAGCCTGCCTCTTATAAATTCTGAATCGCCAATGCTTTAAAGGAGCATCGAAGGGATCTTACTCCCCTATCTAAAGGGTAGACAAGCTACAAAGATTGTTTTATGACTACCCCCCAAGAATTGAGAAAATCGCTTATTTCTGCTAAAATAAGAGGATTAAATTAAATAAAAGCTCATGAAAAAACATATATCAACCATCGCAATACTTGCAGGGTTACTAACCCCCCTTCCTGCAATGTGTGCAGACGAAGTATTGGTCGATGCTGCTGATACTGTTGCAGGGCTTGGTGCGCAGATTCAGATAGAAGGAATGGGGCCACAATGGAATGCAGATATTGTTGTAATCCCACCTTACGGAGAAGAGATCCTGATGCCTCTTATAATCAAAGCTGATGGAACCGCCGAGGCTGAACTTGTAGGCAAAAAGACAGAAGTTGCAGGCACATACGAAGTAGAAATAATTACAGGAAACGAAACTGTCGGAGTTGGAGCATTCCAAGTACTTCCCGAAACTGTTGATCTTGTAAAAAGCACTCTACAAACAAACTATCAATCTTTGGACGCTGACGGCAGAGATTCGGTACGTGTAACCGCAGTGTTGCGTGATCGTTATGGTAATACTCTCAGTGGCAGACCTTTGGAACTTATCTCCAGCAGATCAAGTGACACTGTAGCCCCTCTTGCACGTGAAACTGACGAGAACGGTACTCAGGAATTTGAAATCACAACATTTGAACCGGGAGAAATTTCGTTGCGTGCAATGGACCTAATGAGCGGCAAGTTATTGGAAAATACAGTCGAAGTTGCAGCAGGTGCCGGGTTCGGCGTCGGCGGATATCCTCCAATGCCAACTTACGCAAATCCATACAATCCATATATGCAGATGTACGCTCCAATGCCTTATCAACCTCAAGTTGCATCTCCTTCGCGTCCTTTGTATTCCGGCAATCGAATGGTAGGTAGTGTAGTGGGCAATTCGTTATACGGACAGGTAAATGGTTTCGATGTTGTAAGCAGATTCAATATCGATATTCCCAGCGAACTAAAGGTAAATGTAGATACAACAATCCGAATTACAGCATTGGATCAAGGAGATAGAAAAGTGGAAGACTACACCGGACTTGTATTGCTCTCTTCCACTGACCCATCCGCACTTCTGCCTTTGGAAGGACGTGTGCAATTCCTGCCTCAAAACCTTGGAGAAAAAGTGCTCACACTTGGATTGCGATTTAAAACTCCCGGCGAACATTTGCTGCATGTTGAAGACAGTACCAACCCAAACCTTAACGGACAAATTGCTATAACTGTTCTTGGTGGCAGTCACGGATTAGATCCTACTATCGAAATATTATCACACGAAAATGATGAAAAAATCAGCTCTTCTGAAATACAATTGGAAGGAACCGGTCCACCGTTCATCAACCTGATAGTTACTGGTGGAACCGATGACGTACAAGGAGAAACAGATGTTGACGGTAAATTTTCTATCGCAGTAAAGCTCAATTCTGGACAGGTTGATCACACTTTGCGTGTCAGAGATGACTCCGGAATGCATGATTCGGGAAATATTCATTTGATTCTGGATGATGTTCCGCCGGAGATTACTTCCGTATTATTTGATCCAGTAGAAGCCATAGAAGGAGAAACTGTTGAATTGACAGTTGAAGTGGAAGGCGAAGCGGAAAAGGTAACTGTTGATATAAATGAGAAGGAATACGAGCTCTTTGAAAGCTCTACCCAATCCGGAACTTTTACACTTGAATTCTCTGCTCCGGAGGCAGGTACATATCAGCCGATTGTAAAAGCAATTGATGAAGCAGGAAACGAGGTAGAAATCCGTAATAATTTGATTGTTAAAAATAAAGGTCTGCCAAAAGTTGAAAATGTGGTAGCCAGCCAAAAGTCTGGAGGAATAACTCTTTCGTGGGATCCCATAGCAAGTGAAAGAGTGGATGCTTATCGTATCTATGTTGGAAAAGATCCCAGCGAT
>JAHISE010000147.1 GCA_018818235.1 Patescibacteria group bacterium | reverse complement strand
CCTCTCTCCCGAAGTAGCCCCTCTCCCGAGGGGAGAGGGGAGCTCTGCTATTGGAGAATTCAAAGTTTGTTCTCTTTAATATTGCTGAAATCAAAGTTTGTTTTCTCCAATTCCTAGGTTCCCCCTCTCCCCTCGGGAGAGGGGGCTAGGGGGAGAGGGAGATCAAGGGAAGAGGGACCAGCCAAGGGAGAGGTCGTCAAAAAAAAGACCGATCCTTTCGAATCGGTCCTCGAGTCAGCCTAGGCTGACTCAGTGTTTCTGTGGCGGACGCTGTTCGGCCGAAGTGGTCGGAGTGGTCGGCGGAACAGGTTCCCGTTGCGACTCCCTCTGAATCGCCTCGAAGACTTCTGTTCGGTGCACGGGCACTTCCTTCGGAGCATCAATACCCAAGCGCACCTTGTCGCCTCGAACATCCACCACCGTGATAACGATGTTATCACCTATCCTGATGGACTCGTCTCTTTGCCTCGATAAAACCAACATCGGCATCACCTCACTTCCTACTTGGCACAAAAGAGCGATTAACCACAGTTTCTCTCGCAACAAGCGAGAGCACTTAATTCTATGCTTATAAGCACTACAGTCAAATATTCTTATCCGAAAAGACCGATCCCATAGGATCGGCCTTCGAGCCAGCATTGACTGACTCATGGTTACTGTGGAGGCTCCTCACCTTCGGCGGCCGGAGGAGTTGGCGGGTTCTCTCGCTGAATCGCATCGTAGACTTCCTTGCGATGCACTGTGATATCACGAAGTGCATCGATCCCGAGGCGCACTTTGTCGCCTCGGATATCGACAACCATGATCGAGATGCTGTCTCCGATAACGATTCTCTCGTCTTTTTTTCTACTCAGGACGAGTGTTCCAGTCCCACTCTTTGGAACAAAAGGTTTGGCAATTGCTACAAGCTCCTGTCGAAGAACTCTCAAATTCCTTGGTGCGGTTATCAATAAGCGAACCTTGCTGCCTCGAACTTCCACGACCTTTATCGAGATTGTATCCCCGATAATGATCTCCTCGTCCTTATGTCTACTCAGTACCAACATCGATTCTGCCTCCTGTGCTAATAATGATCGTCCGTAACCACAGCACTCAGATCGAAAACATAATGTTTTCTGGTAATCTGAGCTTCGGTAATTTTAACCATATTGCCCCTATTTGTCAATTGTCTGAACCGCAGATAACGCAGATGTCGCAGATGGCGCAGATTTGTAATATCATCCTATTTCTATATTTTTGGAAATCCGTGTTATACGTAATCAAAAAATGCCGGCAGACCGCGTTGGTCTGCCGGCGATCAGATCGATCTGAAGCAACGACCTAAACCGTTGCCTCACTAATTTCCGGCTTGGATCCCGTCGACGATAGGATTACTTCAACGACATCGGGATGGTCAAGTGCTCTTGCCAAAGCATCCAAACAATTTCCTGACATCAGCATCCTGAGCGCTGTCCGAAGCAGCTCAGCTTCCTGCCACCCGATACCATCTCGCCTGAGTTCACTGCAAAGACGACCACTGGCGTCGTCCGCACCTATCAGAGTTTCCTCTTCAAGCACAAACGGTAATGCCGGTCCGGTGCATGGAACCAGAAAGGTTTTTGGTCCTTCACAGTTCTGCTCATCCACCACACGTAAGAATCCACGAAACGAAAGATCTGGTTGATGCACTATTAGTTCTCCTTGTATCTAATGCATCCTGCCTCTGCAAATCCATTCGGGCTTTTATCCATATATTCCCAAAATCGTCAGAAGCCGGAGTAGTCTACGGATTTTGGGGTGCAGATCAAGTAATTCTTTCGCTGCTTTGTTGTGTTTTAAAAAGTTGCTATGTTGCAATATATCGTTGCTAGGTTGCTATGTTGCTACGTTGAACAGTAGCAAGCGTTGTTTCAAGTTAACGTAGCAACTTAGCAACATAGCAACGTACCAATATGCCAATGTAACAACACACCTGCATATCAACAAATAAAGATCCCCCCCCACCTCCGCCACCTACAAGGCGACTTAGGTGAGGGGGGACGTCCCATGACTCTCGGTTTGATTGTCGGTGCTACTGTGCATCGATTTCTTGGCCCTCGATCCGAAGTTGAACAGACGTTTTCTGGACATTGACAATCCTTATCCTGACACTAGATTGACCGTTGTTGATGAGGATTTCCCCGCCGTTTTCCCCGCCGAACAGAAGTATTTGCCTTTTTCCTTCTGTAGACGGCGTAGAAATACGAACGGGTGACGCACGCTTGGCAAAATTCCTTTCGCATGTTTGGGCACCTTTCGGAAACTCAATGGCAATCCGTACTTTTCCGTTTTTGATGGAATGTACAGTCATAGTCATTTTGCTTGTTCCCATAAGGTACCTGTCTCCTTCATTCCACTGCCTGTTCATCACTTTACCTCCTTTCTTTTTAGAGTCGCGATGGAGTCACAGAACGAAACCCCATTATAGAATGATTGGCTATGATACTGCAATTGTTTACATATTCCGTTGCTAAGTTGCAGTATGTCGTTGCTAAGTTGCTAAGTTGCTACGTTGTCCTACAATGGTGCTATCTGCTGTCAAACGTAGCAACGTATCGACGTAGCAACGTAGCAACATTAATAATCACATTCCCCTCACACATCATGAATATCAATGAAATAAAAAACATCCTCGGCCCCGATGCCGACTCTCTTCTATCTCACCAATGTACAACAATAGATAAATCCAGACTTGCAGTCCCCGGACCTTCGCAAGTTCAGGATGTATTTTCGCAATCTGATCGCTCAGGCAAAGTAATCAAAAACTTACTTGCACTTTATAACAACGGAAGACTTGGAGGTACAGGGTACTTAAGTATTCTTCCGGTTGATCAGGGTATCGAACATTCTGCAGGAGCATCGTTTGCAAAAAATCCTGACTTCTTTGATCCGAAGAACATTGTCCAACATGCAATTGACGGAGGATGTAATGGAGTTGCTTCCACGCTGGGAGTACTGGGATTAGTTAGCAAGAAATTTGCAGGAAAGATCCCATTCATTGTAAAGATTAATCACAATGAGCTTCTTACTTACCCAAACAGTTACGATCAGGTGATGTTTGGATCAGTGCAACAGGCTTACAATATGGGAGCCAGAGGAGTTGGAGCAACCATCTATTACGGATCAGAAGAATCACGACGCCAGATAGTTGATGTTGCGCAAGCATTCGAAAAAGCACATGAACTAGGGCTCTTTACGGTTTTGTGGTGCTACTTGAGGAACAGTGCCTTTAAGAAGGATAAAGATTACCACGCCTCATCTGATCTGACCGGACAGGCCAATCATCTGGGAGTAACAATCGAAGCAGATATTATCAAACAGAAGTTGCCTGTTAATAACGGTGGCTACAAAGCAATAGGACTGGAGAGTAAGTATGGAAAGTTAGATGAGAGAATGTACACAGAACTTTCCACCGATCATCCAATTGATCTGACCCGCTACCAAGTTGCAAACTGTTACATGGGGAAGATAGGGCTGATAAATTCAGGAGGGTCATCAAGCGATAACGATCTGCAACAGGCTGTAAAAACAGCAGTCATCAATAAGCGTGCAGGAGGTTGCGGGCTCATCTCGGGACGTAAGGCGTTCCAGAAGCCAAGGGAGGAGGGGGTGAAGTTGTTGAATGCGATACAAGATGTTTATCTTTGTGAGGAGATTGGAGTTGCTTGATATAGTACTGACATGGTCGGAGATTAGTTTGCTGGTTTCTAGTTTACTGGTTTCTGGTTTCCTAAATTCAAAAAAGCTCGGGTCAGTCATCATGACCAACCCGAGCATGTAAACGGATAGAACTAAAGATCTATCCGCCCTGCCGACTACAGAGAGCGTTCCTAGGTCTCTCCGCAGCCATCAGCCACCAACATAGCAGCCGACTTGCATTGTTTACTCCAAAACAATACAAATAGTCAATTATTGCAAAGAAAAAAGGGTATGACCAGCCTTACGCCGACCCTACCCCCTCGGTTTCCTGACACAAGAACACTTCCCCCAAGGAAAATGCCAAATGCCAGTTGCCTGCCTACACAGCAGACAACAAGAATCTTTCTATACTAGTTTGACTTAATAATCTAAATAATTTATTATGGGAACACTCTTCCCCCTTCTTTTATGTATCATCTCGAACTCTCTTCTGCGGAATCCAACGAACTAAAAAAGAGGATGAAAAACACAAAGAATACGAAAGTT
>JAHISE010000146.1 GCA_018818235.1 Patescibacteria group bacterium | reverse complement strand
GTAATCATTAGGTATTTAACAGATGTTACACCCCCATTTATAACTTTGAACTCTCCTGAAAATAACTTAAACACCTCTTCAACAAACATTGATTTTAACTTTACAGCAACAGATGAAACTTCAACAATTTTAAATTGCAGTTTGTATATAGACAATGTTTATAAGAATAACAATGGCACCACTTTGAACAATACCGCTACATTTTTGAATGCTTCTGGATTGGCGGGGGGAAGTCACAACTGGACAATAAACTGTTCTGATGCATCAAGAAATTCAAATGTTTCAACAAGAACTTTCACGGTTGACATTTCTCCACCAAATATTACTTCGATAGCCTATTCTCCGAATTCAACAGATGATGTAGATCCAGGAACAAGTGTAACATTCAACGCAACAGTTTCAGACGCCTGGATCGGCGTTGACACAGTTATTTTACAATACCATAACGGCACTGGCTGGACAAATTCAACAATGACAAATAATACAAATACAAATTATAATACAACAATAACTACTTTGTCAGCTGAATCTAATTACACTTTCAACATTTGGGCAAATGATAGTTTGGGAAATTCAAATCATTCTGTAAATCAAACTTTTGTTTCTGCGTGGGATTGCACCTGGTCTGCGACTTCTGCTTTGGGTCAAGCAGCTGGGTTTGACGAAAATAAATGGGTGGGTAATTTGACGATTAACAATACTGGAGACTCTGAATATAGCAATGGGTGCGCTCCTAGTTTCCATTTAACTCACAGTTTGTCTCAAGGTAGAATATACTTCAATAACTGGCCAAATAATCAGTTTTTAACTTATTACGATACCCCTACAATTTCTGCCAAAACTAGCAGCATAGTAGGGATTAACGCTAGCTTCCAAGATGAAGTGTTAGAGGAAAGCGTGACTATAACCACTGCCGATTTAGGAAGCATTACTGAAACTTCTAGTGCGACGACTTCATTAACACTCGTCTCAACAACTGGCGGGCCTTATCTATTCCAAACAATAACCTCCAATCCAACAACCTTGGATTTGAAAGTTCAGAACTTTTCCTTGAATGCTTATGTTAGGAATCTAGTTGGAGATGACACAGTAAATAACACAGCATATAATGTATCGTTCAATTGGACTTTGCCCTCTAACTTTTTAGTTAAAGATGGGAACGCTTCTTTGTTATATGGAAACCTTTCAGATAATTTATTGAATTATAACAACTTTAACATCACTTTTAACGCCACCAACCTTCCGAGTTTATCTCCTGAAACTGTCACTGTTTACCTCTATGCTTCTGGCGTGAATTCGTCTGGAACAGTAATTACTCATGCAGGAAACAGAACGTTACTGACTGAGTCATTTAATCTGACTTTGAGTTGCTATGCGACTTCCGACGGAGTGTACGTAACTGCCTGCGGAGAACTAGACGGAGATTATGTTGAACCAACTATTGCGGCTGCTGGAGCTGCGGGCGGCGGTGGCGGCGGCGGGGGAGGCGGAACTTCCAAGACAGAGTCTGTCAAGACAAACGCTGGTTTCCAGTTAGTTAGAGGAAAAGAGAATGAAGTTGAGGTTGCATTTGAAAACTCTGATAAAAACGAAAGCATAACAGATATTGAATTTAGCACTGAAGGAGATATCGCAAAATACATTGAAATCTCTCCAGAAACTTTTTCCGTCTTAGCTCCAGGACAAGAAGTTACTGTGACTTTGAAAATAACTTCTCCAACATACATCGAATTAGGCAGACAAGAACTAACAATAACTATGAAAGGCAAAAAAGGAGATAAAGAATATACAAACAAGAAAACTGTTGTCTTGGAAATCCATGAATTAAGTGGAGAAGAAGCTAAAAATTTGCTGGAAGAATCAGAACAGCTTATTAAACAATATAATGAGCAGCGCTATTGCGGAGAGATTTTGTGTTCGCCCTCGCTTCTTCCAGATATTCCTATTCTAATAGATCTCCTTGAAAAGTCCAAGGAGTTAATAGAAGAGTTCGGCTACGAAACAGTCAGAGATAATTATGAAATAATTGAAAAGACTGTCACAAATGCTTTGAAACTTGACCTCGCCAGTTAACTTTAAATGAAGAAACTTTCAGTTGTTAGAAACAACTGAAAGGAGGCCTAAATCGAAATGAAAGGAAACGTAAGTTTTTCTTTTGGGCCTATTGCTT
>JAHISE010000017.1 GCA_018818235.1 Patescibacteria group bacterium | reverse complement strand
GTCGCTTGTCACTAGTCGCTGGTCGCGATGTTATTGACCAGCGACTAGTGACCAGTGACCAGTGACCAGTGACCGCCAATATTCTTAATTACCGTCTTCACTAATCTGCTCCATTTTTTTACAACATCCCTCACAACTACTCGACTTAACAACAATATAATAAATAATCATCCAAACAAATGCATTAATCGCCATTGGCATCATGTCTACAAGTGACTCAAGTGACACAACGGACTTAAGTAACATTCCCACAGGGATTGATCCAAGAGCCAGACCTGTTGTCCATGCTGCAATTGCGTCATATTTCCCTATCACATAAAGTGCACCACCCAATATCATCAGAGCAGGCATTATGTACGCCCAAAAGATTCCAAGGAACTCAAGGCCTCCAAGTCCTCCTGCCGCTACCATTTTAAAGGCTTCGAAAGTCATGTAGTGAGCCAGACCGACAAACAAAAGTGAAAGACCAAAACTTATACGAATAAGAGTTGTAGCAATTTGTTTTGGAGATTTTGGGAAAGAGAAGTTCATATTTTAAATGGGAAGGACTTAAATCAGATTCATTCTATCCGTACTTTCGGAAATGAGACAGTGACGTTTGCCGGAAATGTGATCTTTGTAGTTTTTCAGTATTCAGAGATTGTCTTTCAAATATCATAGATAGCTGTACGGCATAGTCCCCTCTCCCCGTGGGAGAGGGTGCGCCACCAAACAGCATTCAGATTATTATGAAGGTATTACTCAGAATCTACATATCCTAAAATTAAGCTTGTGGAAAATATGATTTAAAAGAGTTCTGATGTTTCAAAAATATTGAAGTTACTCAGATGCATAGCCCTCTCCCCGATCCTCTCCCAATTATCTTTGTTCATTTACATTTATTAATGCCTTGTACTCAAGTATTCAAATAGATAGTCTTTTACCATTCATGTTCGAATTACTTTCAACTTCAGAAATCGGCGAGCCACGTCAGACCGTGTCCGACTGTGGCGAGCCACGTCAGACCGTGTCCGACTGTGGCAGACGCGGTAGGATTACAACTCCTCACGGTATTATAGAAACTCCATTCTTTATGCCTGTTGGTACCGCTGGTGTAATGAAAGGAATTACTCATAAAGATCTGATTGGACTGGGAGCGCAGATACTTCTTTGCAACACGTACCACCTTCACATTCAGCCCGGAGATGAAGTCGTAAAAGATGCCGGAGGGCTTCATAACTTTATTGGTTGGGATATGCCGATACTTACCGACTCAGGTGGATTCCAAGTCTACTCACTTAGAAGAAATAATAAAGTCACAGATAAAGGCGTTCAATTCAATTCTCATCTTGATGGTGCTCCTTTGTTTATGGGACCGGAGGAGTCGATTACCATTCAACATAATCTGGGTGCGGATATTATTATGTGTTTTGATGAGTGTCCTCCGTCGACAGCGCAGAGATCAGAGATTGAGGCGGCAGTTGATAGAACTCTTAGATGGGCGGAAGAATGCAAAACAATCCATAACGAAATGTCTCCCTCTCCCCCGGCCCCTCTCCCGAAGGGAGAGGGAGGCACTAGACACCAACCTCTTCTATTTGGGATTGTTCAGGGTGCCCTCGACCTCAACCTCCGCAAAAAGTGTGCTGAAGAACTTATCGCAATGGACTTTGATGGCTACGCAATAGGAGGACTTGCAGTCGGTGAATCTCAGGAAGATATGTATCGCATTGTTGAAGAGATCACTCCCCTACTCCCCGAATATAAGCCGAGGTATTTGATGGGAGTTGGTGAGATTGATCAAATGAAATATTGCATATCAAAAGGAATAGATATGTTCGATTGTGTTCTGCCTATGAGGATTGCAAGGCACGGAACTATATTGATGAGTGATGGCTCACGAATTCGCATCAAAAATAGTGAATATAAGAATGATCACTCTCCCCTAGATCCGGATTCACCTTCGCAGTTTAGTAGAAACATGAAAAAGAGTTACCTGCATCATTTGATTAGAGCGAACGAAAGGCTTGGTGAAACTTATGCGCAGATGCAGAATTTGGGTGTGACGTTGAAGGAGGTTCGGAGGGTTCGGGATGAAATAGGTATGTTGAGTGAGTAGTGAGTGACGAGGTTGTAGTGAGTAGTGAGCAACGAGGTTGTAGTGAGTAGTGAGTAGTAAGAGTTTAGTGATTTGTAAAATAAGCTTGCTACATACTACTCACTACAAACTACTCACTTTGATGCAATCCTCTTCAGCCAACAATCTTCGTCACCTCTATATCGGAATACCCCTGCCTATGCCCATAAGTTCTGCGATATCTTTTCCTCTTCTTCATTTTAAAAACTCTGATCTTGTCGCCCTTGCCATGCTCTGTGACTTTAGCTTCGACCGATGCTCCGGCAACCAGAGGCGTTCCCACCTTAACATCGTCATCTGATTTGGAAACAAGCATGACCTTATCGAATATGATCTTTTTCCCAAGTTCTGCATCAAGAGTAGGTACTCTGAGTTTTTCACCTTCGGAGACTTTTTCCTGAAAGCCGGCGATATCGACTATGGCAAACATTTCTGGGGGAGTTTAGGTATTTATTAGCAAATGATCAAGTAAAAAGCAATTAGCTTATTGGCAATTAGCTTATTGGCTACTTTTTGCTGCCGAGCGTAGCCAATGTGCCAATGTGCCAATTAGCCAATTGCTCCCCATATTTCATTGACAACCTCCCCATAAACCATAAAATAGGCTCATAAAACAGTAAATCCTTTTAAACGGTCTCTCAGTAAAACTGTAGGAACTAAATAGAAGGAAGACTGTCACTCCTTCATTTTTTTCCCCAATATAACATGCCAGATAAGGAGCTTACATGTCGCGATTGCGGCAAAACATTCACCTTTACAGAAGGTGAGCAGGAATTCTACGCTTCCAAGGATCTAAGTGATCCTCAGCGTTGTAAGGACTGTCGCGCTAACCGAAAGGCCGAGCGTCGCCAATTACACGATGCCGTATGTGCAAAGTGTGGTAACGACTGCCAGGTTCCCTTCAAGCCTCGCTCAGAGGAAGAAGGCGGAAAGCCGGTTTTATGCCGAGAATGCTTCATGGCTAGCAAGGATGAATAATCAGTATTAAATTACGATATTCAAAGACAAGCCCCGCTATACAGCGGGGCTTTGTTTATATGAACTGTATTTTTACGTGACTGCTAACGATACTTTTAAATAGATTTTGATTTATTTATATTTATTACCGACAAGTACGAGTACTATCACTCTCCTATGAATTTTGCACCACAAATCGATCTTTCAAAGCCCGATGAACTTGCTAATACATTTTGTGCAATAGATGATCAAAATCGATATGTTCCTATGCAACGATGGCAAAAGAGTGTTATACAAGAGGATCCAAATCTAGGTATCCCCATATGTAGAATATGTGGAGTTCCAGCGAAAAGAATGACCAAGTGGCTTGATACATTAACTGATGAATACGCATTTGTTCATCCTAACAACAAAGATATGCCAAATAAAAAATGTGAAGATAAGTTTTTTGCAGATAAAGAAGGACCGGATGAAATCATAGTTCCGCAGTGGCCCTTCCGAGCACAAGTTGTAGAACTGACACGAATTAATAGAATTGACAAACAAAAAAGTGAACATCTATCGATACATCCTTATAGAAATATAAGACCTACAAAAGCACATAGAATCATTTGTATTTCAGTTGCACTTCTGAATGCCTTAAAGACTATCGGTGTACCGGTGCAGGAATTAGGAGAGCCGAAATGACTAATTATGGCTGGGGAGGAGGGATTCGAACCCCCGAATGCATGGACCAAAACCATGTGCCTTACCACTTGGCGACTCCCCATTGTAGACGAGACAATAATAGATCAACTGATTACATCCACGCTCCTGCCCGCCGAAGCGCGGAACGCGTAGGTGGGGCGACTCCCCAACGTATACAAATAATAGCAGAGTACAAAACATAGAGCACTACTCATGTGCTTGTTAATGATTTTTCTTGGATCAATGCCAAAATGCAGGGACTTTATTTAAAATCCCAAATCCCAAAAAACAAATCCCAAATCCCAACTGTGATTTATTGTGTTACTTATAAGATTATTGAGCTTATTATTCGTAATAATTGATTCACCCAATCTTTTAATAGAACCTGAAGAAATAATGAGTTATATATAGTTAGATCAATATAAAATGATACGATGATTGTATGTAATAAGCTAAAACCCAAATCCCAAATAACAAATCCCAACAATGCTGCTACTGCGTAGGACGGGC
>JAHISE010000145.1 GCA_018818235.1 Patescibacteria group bacterium | reverse complement strand
CTCAATTAGACTCTTCCAATTTTTAGGAGGCTTCGAAGCCTTAAAAGAACCAATAAATTCAGAAGGAGCAATCTCTACGCATTTTTTGTCTTTCGTAAACATCATTGAATGACGCATTGGTTGCGGATGGTCTTTCTCTACAGTGTCATGTACCTGATAATACCCAAATGTACCATTGTTCTCCCATGAGATAACACTGACATATTCCTTATCTCGAGATAGCTCCTTTTCATCAAAGTCTTCCTCTCGCAATCCTAACTTGCCGATTAACGCCCGAATCTGTAATAGTTCCCACTCATGCTCCAGTTCGCCTCTTTCTTCTTTCTCCTTCTCATATTCCTTAAACTCTACTGCACGACCTTCCATTTCATAATCACTTAGATTCTTTGCCATGTATCTCTTCTTGAGTTCTTCTCCAATGGTTTCTGGTTTGACTTCCTCGTCTTCGGAGAGAATTTTTGATTCTTTGCCAAGCAATAGCAAAACATCTTCTATCTTCCCCTTGAGCTTCTTTAAGAGTCGTAGCGTAATCTCGATACTTTCATCAGGGAAAAAGTTATAAACATTTGCTCGTCTCATAGAACCAATCCTATTAACTCTTCCAACACGTTGGACAATCCTCATGGGGTTCCAAGGAAGGTCGTAGTTAATAAGATGTGAGCAATCTTGCAGGTTCACGCCCTCAGCAAGGGTTTCTGTTGAAATCAGCAGATCAATTTCATCTTTAGGATTTATATCCTCCTCTGCCTTGTTCGCCATTGGTGCAAAAGACTTTATAATTTGCCCCTTTCTTTCGTCTCCACCTGCAATAGATTCGACTATCCAATCCTTGGGAAGAGAATCCTTAATGTTGTAGAAAAGAAAATTTGCAGTTGATTCGTACTCAGTGAAAATAAGCACTTTACGTTTTTTCTTATCTTTTGCGTTAGCTGACGCAACGTGTTTTTCGAGATGCTTAGCAAGTTGTTCAAGTTTCGGGTCTTGCAGTGACAAAATGTTACCTTCCTCGTTTAATAGTGGTGCTATATAACTACGTTGAAATTCATCTATACGTTCAAGATCGCCTAGTATTTTTTGTAGAAGTTCTCCGACTGTCATATCGAAGAACGCTTGATCTTCATCCACCTTTTCGTCCACAAATACATCCTCCTGAACTTCTTCTCTCTTTTCCCATTCGGATATAAAACCTTCCAAATTCCCCATAGTTACATCATGCGCTTTTTCAAGAGTTAGACCTGTGGCAGATTTAACAGATATTTTTAGAGATGAAAGTAAGTCTTCATTGACTTTTCGTAGCGTATTAAGTGATTGTGCAAACGCAGCAATCGAACTCTCAAGTCTCTTAAATAAGAGGATACGGAAGAAGCTACTTTGACTGGGGTCTATCTTCTTATTGCGAACAATTATATGCGATAACGCAAGGTCAAACAGGAAATCGTCTATGTTTGCAAAAAGCTCCTTTGCCTTGCCAGATAGCTTGTAATTCCTTGTATGAATCTTAGGTTCATAAAAGGTATATGACTTACCATGAATCTTGATGACTGATTTGCCGTCTTGTTCTTTACCAAAGCGATCTAGGATGCTTTTTCGGGTACGAAGAAGTAGAACATTATGAAGAATATCTTTGATACATTCTAGGCTCCGATGTAGAAGTAACGCATCTCTTTCATGGCTAGTCTCACGTTTGGCTTGTCTTTGAAGCGCTTTCTTTGCACGTTTGTAGGCATCAAAAGCAGTTGGGTCATGCCCCCGCCCTTTGAGTGTTGTGTTATCTGTAAATAGATCAATGAGGTTTTTAAGGTCTATCGGTGAATTATTTAGTGGTGTTGCTGTTAGTAGCACTACTTGATTCTTTTGAGTACGATTACCATCCTTGTCCACTTTTGTTCGCAGTTCCATTGCATTAGCATGTCCTCTCCGTGCAGTTGCAGGAAGCATATATTTATTTTCTTTGAACTCGTATTTGCCTTCGTTGCGGAGACGGTGTGCCTCATCTATTACAATAAAATCATGAGGATTACTGTAATTACTAGTAACCTCTTTCCAGTGCAACCTTTGTAATTTGTCTAGGCTAAGAAAAGTAACATAATCTTTTTGTAGCTTCTCCGTTATTCCCAAATCCTTGAGAACGGCTTGCCACGATTCTTGTTTAAGAACTGGTACTGGAGCTATTACAAGAACTTTCTTTTTTTGGTTAACTGCATCTGCAATAAGCTGTCCTCCAGTGTAAGTTTTTCCAAGCCCCACGCTGTCTGCAAGTATGCACCCCCCATATAAACGCATCTTTTCACGCATAGCTTCCACTCCAAGTTGCTGGAACTCTGCAAGGATATTTTCCAGTGGCTTTACGTTGCCTTGTAGGTATTCCCATATCAATTTTTTTCGCAGGACTTCTGCATCTACCAACGCCTCATCTGCTATGACAAAATCTGCGGTTTCAGGTGTTTCAGTTTCTATAGGCTTGCGTTTCAAAACTCCTGACTTTTTGATAATGGAGATTAAATCCTCACTGAATGGTTCTGACTGTTCCCACAACTCATTGAACCATGTTTCTGCTTGTCCTAT
>JAHISE010000144.1 GCA_018818235.1 Patescibacteria group bacterium | reverse complement strand
TCTTCGGCCTCCTCCGTATCCCCATGGATGCCTTTGCCACTCTGGCAGCGCTATTGCTCAGTTACAGGCTTCGTGAGGCAAATATTGATCTGATACCAAGAGTTCAACTATTGGATCCTTCCCCCACTTTGCCTTCTTTTGATTATTATCTGGATAAGTTTGTGATCCCTTGGATTATTGTTTTTCTTTGCATTGCTGCAATCTTAAAACTCTATTCGCTTGTAACAACAGCAAGTAGTTGGAACGAGGTGGGAAGGATCATTATTGCCGCACTTATCTGGGTTGTAGTTGTAATAGCTTGGTACTTTTTGGTAGTAAAAGAACTCTTCTACTCGCGCATTCTTTTGCTACATGCGACATTCTTTATTATCTTTTTTGTTTCCATGGGAAGGACGGCAGTGGTCATTTTACAAAGAGCATTTTTGCATATTGGTATCGGAGTCAGATTGGTTGTTTCCATCGGTGAGCATCCAATTGCCAGAAGTGTTCGTGAAACTCTTTTGAATGACATTCGTTATGAGTATTTGGGTCACTTGCCTGATTTATCATCTTTTAAAATACTTCAAACAAAATGCGATACCGATTTGGTACTTCAAACAGATCCTAATCCCGGCAGCAAAGAAACGGTTACTCTGATTGATTATTGCCGAAGCAATCACATTGGATATGCTTTTCTTCCTCCCGTATTCGCGGATGTCCCGCATCAGCTAAGAGTGGAGCACATGGGGCTTGTGCCGATTCTTTCCTTTCAGCCAACTCCTTTGGATGGATGGGGCAGGGTATTCAAAAGGATATTTGATCTTATCGGGAGCATTGCATTAATCATCATCCTTTCACCGATTTTGATACTAATTGGGTGTGCGGTTTTTCTTGAATCAGGTTGGCCGATTCTTTATATATCCAAGCGTATCGGAGAGCGGGGGAATACGAATATTCCGGTTCTTAAATTCAGATCAATGGTCAAAGATGCGGACAGTAAAAAGAAAGAACTTACAAAAGAGAATCAAAGGAAAGATGGACCGCTCTTCAAAATGAAAGATGACCCTCGCGTAACACATGTCGGAAAAGTTCTTCGAAGATTCGATCTGGATGAGCTACCACAGCTTCTTAATGTCCTTGTGGGTCAAATGTCCTTGGTCGGTCCGCGACCGCACCTACCCGAAGAGGTGAGCAAATACACGGCATTTCAACGTCGTGTCTTTACGGTTAAACCCGGTATTACAGGATTTGCTCAGGTCTCCGGCAGAAGTAATTTGAGTTTTAACGATGAGGTGAGGTTGGATTTGCAGTATGTGGAGGAGTGGTCTTTGTTTTTGGATTTGTGGATATTGTGGAGGACGGGGTTTGTGGTTTTGAAGAGAGAGGATAGATAAGATTCCAGAGGCCAGATTCGCAGGGAGGCTTCAAGATTTCAGATTTGAAGATTCCAGCTACGTGTTAGTATTTTGTATCTTGGAATTTTGGAATCTCCCTGTGAATCTGGAAGTTGGAATCTGGAATCTTTTAAAACAACATCATCTGATCCTCCGAAGCCGGAACAATCACTTTTTTCTTTACCACTTTCTTCTTTGCCACTTTACGCACCCCCAGCATTTGTGGCGGTTCTTCAGCTTCCTTAGCAGCGAACTTCTCAAGATATTCCTTAATCCGCTCGCCATACTTTTTTTCTCTCAGCCTTTTATCCAAAATTGTAACTCCTCCATCTTCCGTTCTATGTCTGCAGAAAGTCCTAAGCAATCGGAATAATCTATGCTCAAGGCGTGGGAGTGAATACGATTCGAATCCATTTTGATAATGAGCGGATCTTGTGGAAAAGAGCATATTACCGGGATGGTCAAAAGGTAGACTTTGTATAACCAAATGATCAACGTGCTCAGGAGGAAGAGTTACACCCTCGTATGTCCATGGAGTCAGTATCCAGATACATGGAGTTTTTGTCGTTTCAAATTCAGCCTGCATGCGCTCAAGTCCTCCACTCAAATTCTGACAGATCAGAGTCACACCTTTTTCTTCCATTTGTTCCGTGTATTTAATAAAACAATCTTCTATCAATCTTTTACTGGGCAAAAGAATAATACTTCTGTCTCCCATTGGTTTTTTAACATAGTCTTCGACTGCTTTTTCTTCAAATTTAATCGGGACATTATCCAATGGAGATCGTTCTGTTTCGACCGAAGTCGTTTGCTGAGATTTTGTTAAAATTTCCGCGAGTGTTTCTGTGCTTTGGGGAGGAATCAAAAGCGTTGTCGGGAATTTGCCGTACAGATGTTCATGCAGAACTTCGTTGACGAATTCGGGAATGGATTGAATAAATTGAGTGCCGTCATTGCGCTGTTCTATCCATGCAATTCTGCCGGAAAGATTATCCGGATTCAGAATATCATTGAGTTGATTAAGTAAGGATTCAACCGGAGATGCAAATGTGGTTTCTTCGAGTATGTAAGTAAGACGCTCTTTTAGTCCGGTCACATCCGATGTACTAAGGTCTGCTCTGTTAAGTTCGTGAACATCCTGCTGGTTGCGGGTTTTTTCTATCCAGATCTGCAGCGCATCCGTAAAACTGGTGAGATCAGAATTTCCTTCCGCTCCTGCCCGCACATATTCGATGGGGCAATACCATCCAAAAGCTTTGGAGGCTGTGTCCTCCAGCATGGAAGCATCATCAATGATTATGTGGGCGCGATCATTTAGTGCGCTCTTTGCGGGATGGTCGGGATCCTCAAGTATTTCCAAGAGTTGTCTGTGATCCAGAAGTAAAACTGTTGGAAGGTCTTTAAATTGATTTGTATAAGCTTCGGAATTTTTTGTACACGCCAATTTGCCATTCCATACTCCACGTTCTTCTCCGTGGATTGGGGCGGATCTGAATGTTTGGGGTTCGTACCATGCCATCTTTACTGCAAGTGAACTTTCATCAGCCGTAAATTCATCCTGTTGTGCAAAGACTCCCGCAGCGGAGATATCCAATAGCTCATGCGGAGGGTAAAGTACCCTAACACCATCGGGAATTGTCAGACGCCTGAGAGCCGCTTCCAGATTTTTTACTGCAATCCAGTGCACTGTGTCTTCATCTGCAACCGCACTGTCGAGTAATTGTTGCATTGTGGTTGGAGCTATTGGTTCTTCTATAAGCATCACTTCACCACTGGCGGGTTTCTGGAATATTGATTGAGCAAGTGGGGAAACTTTTGCAGTGGATGTAAGTTTTGGCTTGGTAATTGTCAGCCACTTGGGTTGTGCTTTTGCAGTGGGTTCGGGCAAAGCTTCAAATAACATTTGATAACTAGGCGAACTCTTACTCATAATCATTTGTGCAACTTCATACAGTTCCGGTGGTAACTCCTGCAGACGTTGCCAGCATTTACTAAGTAATTCGAGTGTTGCATTCACATCTCCCATTGCGCGGTGCACAGGTTCATGTTTAAGTTTAAGCACATTACTCACGTATCCAAGTGAGTAACTCCTCAGCTCAGGATAGACGAGGGAAGCAAGCATAGCGGTGTCTATCCATGGATGATCGGAAAGATCTATCCCCTCACCTTTTAGCATTCCAATATCAAAGCTTACATTTTGTCCGATAATCAAAGTGTCTTTGCCAATAAAGTCTGTCATCTCTTCGCGCTTATCTTCGAACAAAGGTTTTCCTGCGACCGTTTCGGATTTGATTCTTGTAAGGACTTGAACAGTTTCGGGAATCTTGGTTGGAATAGAAAAAAGACTTTCATATTCAGCTGTAACTTTTCCTTCTTGAATCCTGACTCCCGCAAACTCAATAATGCGGTTAACGCGGGGGATGAAACCGGTTGTCTCCGTATCCAGAACTATGAATGAGAGTGGTGGGATTTGCACGAGAATACGAGTGAGTAGTTTGTAGTGAGTAGTGTACCTCATAGGCTTTGCTATTCACTACAAACTACAAACTAATTTCCATCCTTTTTATCTTCTTCTTTATCCGATTCTCCATCGGCTTCATCTATTTCCTCAGATTCCGCACCCGACGATTCTTCAGATTTTGGTGTTGTTGTAGTGGCTGTTGTAGGTTCTGCTTTGGATTTTTTATCAGCAGGAGCGCTATCTTCAGCAGCTGGTTCGACTTGCTCTAAATTCTCTGTTTTTCACTATCATCAGGTGTGTCTTGGATTTGGTCTAGCAAAACTTGTGCTAATTTTCCTTTAAAATCACTAACCTGAGATAATACCTTCATCAGATTACACATATCGCTGAATTCACTTTGTGATTGGTGAGGTGCATTTGTCAATGCAGTCATAAGTATTTGAACTGCTGTGATAACTTTCATTTTCTCTCGATGCATTGTATTTGCAATTTGCAACATATTCACTCGCGAGTCTGGCACAGCATATAGTTGAATTAAGGATTCTGCTGATTGTGATTCTTGTGTCGTATCTGACATAATAAAAAAATAGGAAAAGGGGACTATTCTATTCTGGCTACTTTCATTGTCAAGAATCATTTCTGATTCGGTTGTTATTGGTTTGCATCTGCTATCTTTTCTTCTTCCCCTGCACCCGGCGATCCTTCATATCGTGGTGCTGCTGGGTCGGCTGTAGTTGGTTCTGCTTTGGCTTCCTCGGGTTTAGGTTCTTCCTTTGCTTTCTCATCTTCATCCGTCCCGCGACTGCGGGGCTTTGGTTCGGCTGCTGCTGATTTTTCTTTGGCTTCATCAGTTTTCTGTTCTGCTGCTTCCGGCTTTGATTCTTTCTTTTCCTGCGAACCTTCCTCACCTTCCTTACCTTCAACAACATCTTTCTTGTCGGTCGTAGCCTTGGCGGAGGCTGATGCTTCCTCAGCCTCATCCACTTTCTTTTTCTTCTTGCCACTCTTCTTCACTCCCTTCTTCCCCACTCCCTCAGTTTCCTTGCTCGGCTCTTCCTCTTCCTCGGGTGCAACGTCCAATCCTTCACCTACTATAATCTCGTCGATTGCTTTACCTTTGAGTTCTGCAAGTTTTGCTTTGAAGGCGGGGAGTTCTTCGTAGTTGTACATGTCCAACTCGTATCCTGTCAGGTCTGTTGCAAGGCGAATATTTTGACCCTTCTTTCCGATTGCCATTGGGCGTTGTGCTTCTTCTACAAAAACTGCGGCACGTTTTTTAACTTTGCGGTTCTCTTCGTCCAAGCTCTCTTTGTCATTAACAATTATTACTGCGGATATTGCAGCCGGTTGAAGTGCTGTTGAAATTAATCTGATTGGATCTTCCGCCCACTCGATCATATCAACTCGCTCACCGTTAATCTCTTCCATCACAGCTTGAATACGCACTCCCTTTTGACCAACACAGGCTCCGATAGGATCAATTCGTGGATCGGAACTGCTTACAGCGACCTTGCTGCGGAATCCTGCGTCACGTGCGATGCCTTTTATCTCCACATCACCATTTCTTACTTCTGGGATTTCCAGCTCAAGAAGTTTTTTAACAAGATTTGGATTAGTTCTGGAGATTCTCAGTTGTGGCCCTTTACCTGTCAGCTCAACAGTATCCAGATAAACTCTTATTCTTTTTCCTGTGTAGTAATGCTCTCCGGGGATCTGTTCTCTCCAAGGTAACGAAACTGTCATACCTTCGATTTCCAAAGTTACCCAGTTAGGTTCAACTTTTGTAACGGTTGCAGTTAGCAATTCCTCTTCGCGGTCTTTGAACATATCGTACAAACTCTGCTTCTCTGCTTCCTGAAGTTTCTGAAGTATCACTTGTTTGGCTGCTTGTGCTGCGATGCGACCGTACTCAACCGGAGTAACATCAATTTCTATTTCATCTCCAAGGTCTGCACCTGCTTTCATCTTCTTTGCGTCTGCCAGACTTATTTCGAAATTATCATTTTCCACATCATCAACAACTTCTTTGATCAGCAAGATAGTTGGCATGTCTCTCCCCTCTTCAAGCTCAACACGGATCTCCTGCTCTTTGTTTCCAAAGTCTTTACGGTAAGCAGTGGCAATTGCTTGCTTGACTGCATCCAGAACCTGAACAGGGTTCACGTTCTTTTCCGAACAAATTTGGTTGATGGCGGCGATGAAGGAGGCTCGCATGGGGGGGTGTGGGTAATGGTAGTTGTGATGGGTCGCTAGTCACTGGTCGAAGGTCGATTGCCTGCCAACCGTAGCCTCGCCACAGCGAGCGAAGGTTGGTCAACTGTTGAACCAGACCGTTCCCTTAATCAAGAAACAGTCAAACTTAATAACGACACTACATCCACATTGTACACTTTCTTTGGCGTGAGGCAAGGGGATTATCCATTTCCTCTTCGTCGCTCAAGTTCTTCTTGAGCCGCATCCCTCTCCCGCCTTGTAGCTTCCAAATCAAACACCAGATATTTAATATCAAGACGTAATTGAGAAAGGGCTTCCTGAACAAGTGCTAAAATACGTCTGTGGCGTCTAACGCTTGCAGCAACCTCTTCATATGCTTTGTCAATCTTAATCCGATCTTCTTCCGGTCCCACATTCTGCAGAGCTCTCGCCAATTTAACCATATCGCTTGGTAACTCTTCATTTTCCGGCGGATGTGGCAGACGATTGTTTTCCATATAACGTAATTGTTGCAATAAAACACATATACGTCAAGTCTCATGCTTCTCTTAATTTTGATACCATAACGATATGCAGGTTTTGTATGGGACAGTCATCTTAAGTTTATTGGTCGGCGTTGCCACATCGATCATTGCGAATAGTTTTCTAACTGAGCGCATCGCAATCATCGGATCTTTTGTTGGGCTGGAACACACTCTTAATCGGGGCATTGCATTTGGGATGAAGATTCCCGGAGTGTTCCAAATTATTTTGATTGTTTGTGCTCTGTTTTTTGTAATGTGGTATGCGGCAAGAGAAGCAAAGTCAAAACTTAGTCAGGTTGGATTTGGTTTGATAATCGGGGGAGGACTGGCAAACATTGTTGATCGTTTTGGTGACGGTGTTGTTACGGATCTTTTTCAGGTGGGGAGTTTTCCGATATTTAATGTGGCGGATAGTTGTATTAGTGTGGGGATTTTTGTTTTGTTTTGGGAGATGGTGATTTTGAAGCGTAGCGGAAAGCCGCGGCTTTCCGGTGCGGTTTGAGGTTGAAGATTCCAGATTCCAGAGGCCAGATTCGCAGGGAGGCTTCAAGATTTCAGATTTGAAGATTCCAATTACATTTTGGTATCTCGGAATTTTGGAATCTCCCTGGAATCTGGAAGTTGGAATCTGGAATCTTTTTTACATCCTTTTTCTTCCAAAGCCTTAAGTTAAGCTACAATATCCCCCTCATGTCCGATCAAACACTTGCACAGAATGTAGCTAATAAGGCCTCACAAGACCTCCTAAAGGGCTCTATTGCCTCAAACGACATCCAATACCGCATCCAAGGTGGAACGCCTCTGCGGGGTGATATTCAGATCAGTGGGTCCAAGAATGCGGTGCTCCCTCTTATAGCAGGAAGTCTGCTTTGCAGTGGAGAAACTGTTCTTACAAATGTTCCTGATCTCAGAGACGTTCGAGTGATGCTGGAGATTTTGCAATACCTTGGGGCTGATGCGACTTTTCAGGAAGGGACAGTGCGAATCAGAACTCACAACGTTCAAAGCAAACCTATTCCTGCAGAATTCGTCGGGAAGCTTCGGGGTTCAATTGTTCTTATGGGTCCCCTGCTAGCACGCTTTGGAGTTGTGGAGATGGCGTATCCGGGAGGGTGCGTATTGGGAAAGCGTCCGGTTGATGCACACAGGGAAGCATTGGTTCAGCTTGGTGCACAGGAGACGAGCAGAGACGGAGTACTTCATTATCAGGGAAAACTTAAAGCTGCCCAGGTTATCCTTCCGGAGTTTTCTGTCACTGCGACAGAGAATGCAGTTCTTGCCTCTGCGCTTCTCCTCGGAGAAACCGTGATAGAGATGGCGGCTTGCGAACCTCATGTTCAGGAAGTATGTAAATTGGTAACTGCGATGGGGGCAGAAGTGGATGGAGCCGGAACACATACTCTTAAAATCCGCGGTAGGCAGGATCTTAAGTCTGTTACACACACAGTAACTTCCGATTATTTGGAAGCAGGAGCGTTTGCAGTTGCGGCATTGGTTACAAAAGGGAAAGTCAGGTTACACAATGCGCAATTTGATCATTTGATTTCATTTTTAAATGCACTCAGTCGTATGGGTGCGGTTTGGAAATATGATGAAGATGAAAAAATTCTGTTTATCGATGGTGAGCTCTCTTCGCTTCAGCCCGTCAAAGTTCAAACCAATATATTCCCCGGATTCCCAACAGACTTGCTTCCTCCGCTTGGAGTTGCAATGACACAGGCGAATGGAGTCAGTAGAATTTTTGAATGTTTATTCGAAGGTCGCATGGCCTATCTTTACGAGCTGGAAAAGATGGGAGCGCATATAGAAATCTTAAATTCACATCAGGCGCTGATTATAGGTCCTACTAAACTTCGAGGTCGCACAGTTGCAAGTAACGATATTCGCGCAGGAGTTGCAATGGTCATAGCGGGGCTTTGTGCAGAGGGAGAGACTATTGTTACGGATGTTCAGTATATTGAGAGGGGGTATGATCAGTTGGATCGAAAGTTGCAGTCTATTGGAGCTAGGATTGAAAGAATAGTTAACTAGTTGCAAGTTAACTAGTTTCAAGTTCATAGACAGTGGAATAGCTAATTCAAATACTGTTTAACTTGTATACTGCTTTTAGTTAATAATTCCGAAAAATCCACTGTGCTTTTGTTATGCAATCTCGTACTCCATAGCCATTAGAAATAGATTTGTTAATAATTTAATGAATCCTCAAGAATCGGAATTATTTAGGCGAAGGAGTATAACTAGTCAACTAGTTAACTAGTAAACTAAAACAGCATAGCGCTTGCGGTTTTCAAAATTTCCATTAATCTTCCTTCGATGTTAACCTTCTCCTCCCTCGGCGGTCAAACAATCCATTGTGTTAATGGCGGCAAAACTTTGACGATATTTCCCGATAAAGCGGAAGGCAAAGCAGATCTGTTTTTATTAAAAAGTCCGGAGGAAGAACCAACCGAAGGTAACATTTCCTGGCCCGGTGAATATGATTTTGGTGGAGTGGCCGTAAGGGGAATCGGGCATGGCGAAGGTGACAAGATTTCTTATGCGGTGGAAATAGAAGGCATTAGGATGGCGTTCCTTGCTTCGCCATTACAAGAGTTAAATGATTATGAGCTTGAGATATTTGGTGATATAGACATACTGTTTCTCCCTGCAGATGACGCAAAGATTGCTCAAAAAATGATTGACCAGATAGATCCGCGTGCACTTTTTCCTCTTATGACAAAAGACAAAGATACATTCGAAGAAGTTCTAAAGAAATGTGGAGCACAGGATAATGGTCCGGAGAGTGAGTATAAGGTTAAGAGTAGAGGGTCGTTGCCTTCGGAAGGACGGGAGGTGGTTATTTTGAAGCCGAAGAAGTAGAGGGTATTTGTAGTTCTTGAGGTTTAATTGATAATGGATAATTGATTTGGCAAAAAAGATCAATATCTATTGTATTTCAGAGAACCTTAGTTCTTCTATCAGAACATGAAAGAAACAGTACGCAATATTGCAGATTTGACTCCGGCTCAAAGGAATGGCTTGCAAACGCTTCTTGGTGAAAGTTTAACCAATGCGCACAGAGTAAGGATTATATTATAAGTTAAACCGCCTGATAGAGTACCTTCCCCGATTGATGGGTCCTGCGAAGTTGATACAGAAACTACTTAGTGAGGATTGATGCGGTGGTTCATGAGGCTTGCCAACCGAAGTCAGGAGGTCTCGCGTGAAAAGTCAACCTCCACTCGCTGCGGCGAGGCTGTGGTCGACAACCTCCTGCGGAGGTTGGT
>JAHISE010000143.1 GCA_018818235.1 Patescibacteria group bacterium | reverse complement strand
GGGCTACGGCCGGCAAGATATACATATATCCGGCATCCTTGATCTTTTTGTCATCAAACGTTCCTCGGTAGCTCAACGGTAGAGCATCTCGCTGTTAACGAGAGGGTTGCTGGTTCGAATCCAGCCCGAGGAGCCAAATTGTAAATACTAAAATTGAAATCCAATTGTTTTAGATACTATTTTGACTCTTTTCAACCATGGCATACAAGAATAGCATGTTAAGGATGTTCAATGAAGCTTTATTACTACAATATATTGCCATATGCTCCAAATAAGACAGTATCAAGAAAGTGATAATCAAGGGCTTATTAAACTGGTCCGTATACTGCAGAACCACATAGCAGAGATTGATCCTATCCATATCAATAAATCAGGAGATTCATTCGATGCGGAAGGGTATGTGGATCGTATACTTTACAGACTTAACAAAGAAAAAGGCGAAATATTCATTGCCGAAGAAACTGATATTATCGGTTTTATTGCGGGCATCGTCCAAAAAACCGGCAAGGAAGAAGAGATAGAAATTTTGCCGACTACCGATGGACGAATAATAGAACTTATTGTTGCTCCGGATCAGAGAGGTAAAAATGTTGGCAAGGCGTTAATGGATAGGATGGAGAAATACTTCAAAGAAAATGAATGTGATTTTTCCCGTGTAGAATGCTTTGCCCCAAATACGGGTGCGCATGGTTTTTATGAGAAGTGTGGTTATGTCGATAGATCTATAGAAATGATTAAGAAGAGCCAGCTAGGCTAATCTGAAGTTATTAACTAGGTCTACTCGGCAATTTCTTCATCTCCATCATCCCCTTAATCAAAACCAACTTTACCCCCATCCCACTCCAATAACCCACATCCGCCAACAAAGTTATAATACCGTTTGAACTGGGGAGCCAAATTAAATTATGATGCTTTCGAATTATTCAATAATTATTCGAAAACCTCTTGATAATGCTTAAGCTAGAAACTAGAGTTCATTTCCTATGAACAATATTGCCTCAAATACCGGAATGAGTGATCAAGATGAAATTGAACGGAAGTACTTGGTTGATACTGAGCAACTTCCGGATGGAGTAAAAAATATGTTTCGAGGCGGGGAGTACGACCCAAGTGTTACCCGTTATGGACGCATAACCCAGCTGTATCTTCCTACAAATCAATATCTTGTTCGATACGCTGTTTCGGCAATTATGCAAAATGGCAGACACGATGAAGGTAATGGTGTTTCTCTGGAAACCCGTCAATTCTTTGAAGATCCGAAAAATATCTCCGAGGTGCGCATTATGCAAAGGGAACAAGGCTTTGTGGATACCCCAGATCCCAAGAAAGCACGAGAAGATCTTAGGGCTCTAAGCACACAGGCGGAACAAAACAATGATAAGTCTGTTGTAAAACCCGATGCATTCCAAATTACTATAAAAGGAAATTCATCTACAAGCGGAGTAGTGCGCAGAAATTTAGAAACTGATCCGACAGTTGATCAACATGTGAGTAGCAGTGTAGCTACACTTATCGAAATGGCGCGAGAAGATCCCGCATGGAGTGAAGAACCCTGGAAAGTGGAGAAAATGTGGTACGACATTAGATTTCCTCATCCCGATGGATCAGGGAAGCTTTGCACTGCAGAATTAGATATTTTCCCTGAACTTTATTACATGTCTGTCGCAGAAGTGGAAGCTTCTTCAGAGACAGATCTTG
This sequence comes from Patescibacteria group bacterium, assembly GCA_018818235.1. Lineage (GTDB taxonomy): Bacteria > Patescibacteriota > Gracilibacteria > Peribacterales > Peribacteraceae > UBA2144. The sequence goes on along the minus strand of JAHISE010000143.1, from coordinate 1,088 downwards.
CAAAAATTGACAGCAGCAGACCTCCCTGGTTGGGAAGAGATGTCACACAACATTCTGATTTGAAAGTCCGGAACCTGGCTGGAATGAGAGATATCTCTGTTTTGAACGAGCAAACAAGAGAAGCCATGCAACAATATCTTTATGCCTGGTTGAATGGACTATATCAACCAACAGTACTTGGCGAGAGAATTAACGATATTTCCTCGAAGATTCGTGATAAATCCTTTGTAGTAGTCGGAAGTTTCAAGCAATGGCTACCACACATACGCAGAATTTCGAGAGATCTGGCACGCCGATGCAAAGGTGTATATCCGCGGATCTCAACACTCGATGTTGCAAGGAGGCAGGGAAGTCCATCCAATTCAGATTTTCGTATAGAAGCCGAGATTGATGCAGGTGATTTCACCACAGCAGAAAATAACTATGTAAATCAGATCCATGCACGGGATGCTTTGTATGTAGTTGCGCCTGACGGAAGGCTAGGGGGCAACAGCGGAAGAGAAACAATAGAAGCATTCTTCGCGGGAAAACAAATATTTCTGTCAGAAGTCATTAATAGGATGGCATCTGATTTAGAAGAGGATATTGATGTCCAACCGATTATAGCTAAGCTCATTGGAAAATTTGGCAGAATGGATCCCGCACAGCAAAAAACCGTACTTGAAAACGATATTTCAAGGTTCGTCAGAGAATGTGTCGAGTGTACTGAGGGTGAAAAGCAGAGAATTAGAAGTAAGAATATGGCTAGACTGCTTGGAGATAAGGGTTAGCCATGTTCGAATCGCGTCCAGCCCGAGGAGCCAAATTGGATTAGAACCACCCTTGGCTTCCTTAAGCCAAATTCCTGTTTTAATAGTATCGGTATCGGTGGCTAAAATCCTTCACACTATTTCTGATTCTTGATTTTCTTTCGGTTCTTCCTGCTTTCTTTTACTAATTCCAACGCGTCCAGCCACCAATTCATCCTTTGCTCCGGGCTTGAATTATGCTTGATAAATCGAAGATGTTCCCTGTCAACTGATGAAGAATAGTTTTTCATAAGCCCTTGTATTCTAACAGGCTTGCGACATCCATTGCATCTTTTTCCC
>JAHISE010000142.1 GCA_018818235.1 Patescibacteria group bacterium | reverse complement strand
TTATACAGGGTCGTATTGTATCAAAAAAGTGTTGCAAAGTTAAAATACGATTTACAACAATTATTGTATTACATCAATTATTTTTCCTCAGGTTCCTCAACTTTTGGAGGTATCAACAATACAATTTCCCTTCCAACAAATTGATCTTTTCTTCTGTAAAAAATTGAGAATCGATTTGGAAGTTCAGGTTTTACTTCCGTAGGAAGGACTGCTTTGTATCCCAGTTTTTCTATTACTTTCCATATTTTATCCAGATGTATCCATCCTCCTTTTTGTCTCCAAACGGGCCATGCGCAGACAATTGGGATTCCCGGCAAAGTCTTTGAAGCGTTTTCTAAAAATGCTGCTTGTAGTTTTTCGTTTTGAGTTTTTAGTTTGCTTGCTTCTTTTAGCGTGGGACGGGAAGACATTGGAGGACCAAGCGAAGTCTCGGTCACCACAACATCAGGAAGTTCTTTAAAATCAAAATCTTTGGTTGCATCATGCTTATAAATTTCCGAGGTTGCATCCTTCTTTAGAATCTTTTCTTCCTTCCTTATCCATTCAATATTTTTTTTGCATCCGTTAACAGCTTTTACAGAAAGATCAGATGCGATTACGTTCCATTCCCTCAGCAACGTTTCCATTGGGATTACTCCTGTCCCGCAGAATGGGTCGAAAATTGTTAGTAGTTCTTGAGTTTTTCGTTTACTGGTTTCTGGTTTTTCGTTTTTAGTTTCTCTGATGAGCCATTCACCAAGGTTGAGCATTATTTGAGCGAGCTTTGGAGGAAGTAAGCCGATGGTAGTATCGCGAACCGGTTTTTCCATGTCACGGTAGCTGTACCAATCTATATCCTGTGCTGCAATTGTTCTGCCAACCCAGAGTGTTCGGCCATTTTCTTCTTGGATTGCGATGATGGTCAGTTCACATCCATCTTTTCCATCAATCAGATCATTTTCGTGCAATACAACCGTGGCAGCAGGTTTTTTCTCGTTACCGACATATCTGCATCCGCGTCCTGATTCTTTGAATTTGATTTTACATCGTCTGTAAAGACTTCTTACCATTGGCTTTGGAACATTTATTGCTCTAAGGCTGAATGTAACCTTCCCGCGTTTTGACTGCACCTCGTTATATATAATCTTCGGAATATCATCAAGCGCAACATCGGCATCGGTAATGCGTTGTGCGATAATAACAGTGCCTCCAAGAGTATCCAAAAACTCCTGATCCAGATCCTGCGAAGTTTCGAATATTGCAATTCTATCATCAATAATCTGATTCAGAGAAAAGTCCTCTATGGCTGCACTTAGCTCTGCAATGCTTATTGCAGGTAGGTGACCAAGGAAGGCGGCGTATTCCATGGGGGGATTGTACATGGTGTGGGGATAGAGTTCTAGGTCTTGACGCTACGAATTGGAATATTGGAATATTCGAATACTGGTCTAAAGCGACACAGATTTAATTCTATTTTTCTCATAGACCCAATATTCCAGTACTCCAGTATTCCCATTTAACGAGCTAACGAGCTAACGTTCATGCTGCGTGAAACATTTGGAGATCAAAATCGTCAATATCATAACAATTACGGGCATAAGCTGAACAATCCCCCTCGCATATCCCGTTTGTCTGATAGCTTCTGTGTATAGATGAGTGAACATATAAAGAGGGAATTGTCCCAGATAAATAATCAGGAAAAATCCTACCAATACAAATAGGGGAGTGGAAAATGCTATCTTGCGTTTGTAAATCAGCAGTGTGATCAAAAGCGGGAAAAGCAGTAGCCAATTTCCTTCCAAAAAGGTTGTTATCAGAATCGATTTGATAACTCCGGAGTGCCATGACAGCGTGATGTTGGAGATTGCCTGAGCGTTTCCGAATGTCAGATCATTTGCCCATTTGAACATCATCCATGGTAAAGCGACAGCAGCCAAAGGAACCGAATACCACATTATGGTACTGATGCATTGCGAAAGTTGCATTTTTCCCGAGCGTTTTAACCACCAAAGTGAGACCAGAAGAGTAAGCAGTATTGCGGGAATATGAATTACAAGTGCTTCGTTCTTTGTAAATACAAGTAATGCGGTTGCCAGTGCTCCAATTCGCAGAAAGCTGTTTCGACTTCTTTCGTCATCGGATGAAACTGCATTAAACAACATCGCGATTGCAACGAATACATGTGCGGAGAGGAAAACATCACTATATGGATTAGTCCCATGCATCATGTAAAGCGGCAGGCTTGTGATTATGTAAGTTCCAAGTAGTGCGAAGATTAGGTTTGCATGT
>JAHISE010000141.1 GCA_018818235.1 Patescibacteria group bacterium | reverse complement strand
GGATATAGTCCAAAGACCGAAAAAAGCTACATGCATATTTTGGAAGAGTACTTTATTTGGAAAAATACTGATTTGAAGTGTCCTGATGAAGAAAAAATCAGAGAGTATTTGCTCCTCAAAGAGAAAGATGGGCTAAAGGCTACAACCAGAAACCTCATACTAAATGCAATAAAGTTTTTCTATCGTGAAGTTATGAGGACGAAAAATGAAATCAATATTCGTTCAGCAAAAGAAGAAAAAAGTTTGCCTGTTGTATTATCTCGTTCGGAAATACGGAAAATGCTTGAGAGCACCAAGAACACAAAACACAGATTAATGTTATCTCTTGCATACGGTGCGGGCTTAAGAGTTAGTGAGGTTGTAAATTTAAGAGTTGGCGATATAGATATCGATGAGCTGACTCTTCATATTAAAAATGCCAAAGGAAACAAAGATCGTGTAACTGTTTTGCCACAAAGTATTATCTCGGATATTCGAAGTATTATTCTTGATAAGAATGGAGATGATTTATTATTTCCAAGTGATCGAGGCGGAAAGCTGACAACCAGAACAGCTCAAAGTATATTCGAAACTGCACTCGAAAAATCGGGAATAGCTAAGAACGCTACATTTCATTCATTACGTCACAGTTTTGCAACTCATATTTTGGAGGACGGAGTAGATATTCGTTATGTACAAGAGCTATTGGGGCATCAAAGTATAAAAACTACTCAGTTATATACTCAGGTTACCAATCCAAGATTAAAGATGATCAGGAGTCCGCTTGAGGCATTACAAGTATAGCTAAATCAATATAATTTGGTATAAAAATATCCTTACATAGAAAATCCCAAAACCCAAAACCCAAAACCCAACGAAATCCCAAACCCAAAATCCCAAACTTCGACCATTCTTTTGTTGGGATTTGTGATTTGGTGCTTCGTTGGGATTTGTTATTTGGGGTTTGAGTTTTAATTTATTACACAAAATCATAGTATCATTTTATATTGATCTAGCTGTAGTATTTCAATAACAACTAACTAGCAACCAGTAAACTAGAAAACTAGTTAACTTTTAATTCCGTCCCCGGATAATAATACTTCAAGATCTCCTCCGCCTTAGCACCATCAAGCGCTTGTCCTTTCGCACCACAACCTGACATTCCAACTCCATGTCCGTTCAAGACCAATCCGTTGCACCAAGGATCGGGCTTGCTTTCGAATACTTCTGCGAATGGGAAGTGATTCCATCCTCGCTCACTTGGCGAACGTGTGCGTCCGTCATCAGTGGAGAAGTATGGGGTTTTTACCACTTTGTTTGACTTCATAATGACCAACCCGGATGTACTCTTAACTGCATCTGTCCAGCGCGGATTAGATTCCTCAAAATAAACTCCTCCGTACATCTGGAATCGGGCAGGGGAATCGTCTCCGTCGTAAGGCTTGCCTTGGAATTTGCGATTAAGAGGATGCGTGTAGTGCGTTGCATAACTTCTGGCGGCGATTGCGAATGCACGTTGTTTTTCGTATGGTTCGGTGTCCGGTTCCTCGGCAAGTCCCCAAAGATACTCTTCCATCGGGAGCTCATTAATCAGAACCATCTCATTATCAATAATTCTGCATTCTATTACTCCCCTGAATCTATTTGCACTTCTTTTCCATCCGGAGACAGAGCTGACTCCCGAGCCGGGATCTATTCTTACAACTTCCGATGTTACGTTTGCACCTCCTACAAGAGCTTCGCATGTGTTACCTTTTTGATTAAGTGTTATGTTGCGTGTTCCCAGATATTTTCCGTTTATTGCGGGCAGAGTATTTGTATTAATTTGAGTAGTGTTGCCACTAAAGCCCAGTCTGATGCGGATGGTTTTTTGTTCGGAAGTCGTTGATGACAGATTGGCGGAGGAAGTTGTTGGAATTTTCTCGCTCAAGCGCTGTGGCAGATTGGTACTGCCGATCAGGATGGGAGCTTGCAGAGGAATGTTCTGTGAGGTGGTTGTAGCACGCACGCGTCTGCCCTGTGTTCTGATTGTAAATGGAATTTCTCCTATTTGTATTTTGTAGCTTTGTGCACGGCGTGGAACTTGTATGCGCAGTGTTATACGCTCAGTTTCATTTGGTCTGATAAAAGCCGGTGACAGGACTTCTTTGCGAACTCTT
>JAHISE010000001.1 GCA_018818235.1 Patescibacteria group bacterium | reverse complement strand
TCCCGAGATGGCACAGTCGGAGAATGCGATGTTCGAGATGGTGTGGAGGAGGGGAGTAAAGGAGGGGGGTGGGGAGGACAAAGTGGAGGTAGAGGAGGAGGTAGGGCTTAAGACGAAGGTGGTGGCGGGGGTGAGGGAGTTTTTCTTGAGTAGGAAGAGTATTGCTGCTTTTGCATTGTGTGCGGTGTTGGCTGCCTCTGTGACATTTGGTCTTTATAGATACAGTGTTAATTTAAATACAGAAAGGGTTAGGGAGAGGGTGATGGCTATAGCGGCAACTGCTGCACCGGAAATAGATGCTGATGATTTGGATTTATTACATACTTGGAGGGATTCGGAGAAGACTGTTTACAAAAAAGTGGTGATGCAGTTACAGCATATTAGAGAGAGGAATGAGGGGGTTGTTTATGTATATATAATGAGACTAACTAATAATCCATATTACTTTGAATTTGTTGCTGATGCAGATTCTTTGGATATAAATTCTGATATGGATTTAACCAAGGATGGTTTGAGGAATGACACGTTGGCACCAGGTCATCTCTATTATGATTACACAGCAAAATCTTCACCAATTTATAAGTCAATGATAAATGGAACTATTGAATCTGATGCTATGCCTTATGCAGATATTTGGGGTACATGGATTGCAGGAAATGCACCAATAAAGGATGATTTTGGTAAAGTTGTAGCAGTTATTGGTGTAGATATTGATGCAAGTGAAATTCAGATTCTTACAAATAGGTCTTTTAAGATTGTTGTATGGTTTATTGTATTATTTTTGCTATTTGTTTTTATTAGAATTGTGCTTCTAATTAAACAAGTTCGAATTATTGAAAGATATATTAAGCATGACTAGTGCAACATGCACCGCAAAGTTGATAAAGAATATGAGCACCGACTGTGGCATCCCAGTTATTTTTTCTTCCAGGTGTGACTTCTACAAGATCAAATCCAACGATTGATCTTTTGGATTCTATAACTCTCTTTATAAGAATTAGTGTTTGTTGGTATGTTAGTCCTCCGGGGACCGGAGTTCCAGTATTGGGGCAAAGTGATGGAGTCAGTCCGTCTATGTCGAAAGATATGTAAACCTGTTGTGGTAGTGTGGATACTATGCGATTACAAATGGTGTCCCATGTTTCTCCTTTTGAAATGTTTTCCGAAATATCACTGTCAAAAAATGTTTCTATTCTTCTCGATGAATTATTTATTCTGTCATATTCTTCTTCGCAGAAACCACGTACACCAACTTGCACCAGTTTTTTTAGTTCAGTTTCTTCCAAAACATTGTACATAACAGAGCCATGTGAATATGTGAAACCCTGAAAGGCTTTCCTCAGGTCACAATGCGCATCAATTTGTAAGATTCCCATCGTTGTAAATTTTTCCAGATATGCCTGAATATTACCAAGAGATATGGAATGATCACCTCCAATTAGTCCGACAAATTTATCTTGGTTGAGAATTTCTTTAGCTTTGTTATAGATATAGATATTTATTTTTTTGCTGATAGCATCTACTTCTTTAGCAAGCATTTGAAACCGTTCAATATCGGTTGAGTCTCCGTGTTTGATAATAGGTTTTGCCATTCTGTGAGCTACTCTATTACACCTTTGAATCCATTTGTCTTCATCCGATAAAGAAATACCAGATTCGTAAAAATTTTCTAGATTAATATCAAATAGTTCTACATATTTACTTGCGTTGTATATGGCTTTTGGACCGAGTGAAGCACCGTATCCGTATGATGATGTAGCATCCCATTCAACAGGTATAAGCACTAGTTTAGATTGAGCTTTTGTGTAGTAAAAGCCAAAAACACCCGAATTGTCCAGTGCGGCCCCATTTTTATTGAAAGTATTCATATTTAAGGAAGCTTGATATAAAAGTACTTTACCAAAGTATCAATAATATGCTATAATATTGGTGATGAAAAAGAAACAAATAAAAAAAGATGATATTGAAGATATTGAAGCTGTTGCAAGCAAGAAGAGTTTCTTTGAAGGACGCATTTTCAGTGTCTTAGTTCTTATAGTTTTTTCGGTGGTAACTGCAGGTAGTTCATATTATATGTATACATATACACAAACCCTGCTACATGACAGACTGAGAGAAAGGCTAATTGCAATAACATCAACTGCTGCACTTTATTTTACTGATGAGGAAATGTCTCAGCTCAGGGAAATGGCGCTCGAAAAAAAGGACGATACTATTTATGAAGATTTATATAAGGATATAGTTTACAAACTTCAGGCCATTCGTGAGACAAACGAAAATATTCAATATGTGTATATAATGGGTAAGACCGATGATCCTGAAACATTGCTTTTCCTAGCGGATGCGGATGTTACAGAGGAATTGATACTTGAAGAAGGAGACGAAGGAAACGATTATCCTGGTTCTGATTATGATGCTTCCGAAGCGCCCGTATTGCAGAATGATGCCTTTCTATTCCCTATTGCTGACTATGAGTTGATCGAGGACGAATGGGGTTTGTTGTTGGCAAGTTATGCGCCGATTAAAAATGAATACGGAATTGCAGACACAATAATTGGGATAGATGTTGATGTTTCGGAATATGTTAAGGTTGTGAATGCCACGTTTTTACCATTTCTTTTGTTCATCATTCTTCTTTTATTGCTTTTGACAACTCTGACTTACACCCTTGTAAGGGTATGGGGGGCACGGGTTCAACTGTTGAGAGAGCTTGATCGTCAAAAAGATGAACTCTTAAGCATTGTTAGTCATCAGCTTGCAACTCCTATTTCTGCTGTTAGGTGGAATCTGGAGATTATGGTTGATGGTGACTTGGGTAAGTTCACAGATGAACAAGAAAAGCATCTTAAATCCATGCAACCACAGGCAGATAATCTGTCTGATCTTGCAAGTATGATATTGGATGTATCACGCTTACAACTTGGCAAAATGAAGGTGGATAGGACGGAAACAGATGTAGCCAAATTTGCGAGCGAAGTGTTTGATGAAGTGGAACCAAGTTCGAAGGAAAGAGGCATAAAGTATGTCAAATCTATTGCGAAGGATGTTCCAAAGGCAATGCTTGATCAGAGGTTAACAAGAATGACAATGGAGAACTTACTTACCAATGCTGTTAAATATACTCCTAAGGGTGGTACGGTTGAATTGAAAGTAGAGGTACAAGGAAAGAATATTCATTACGAAGTCTCTGACACCGGTTGTGGAATTCCTAAAAAAGACCACGATAAGATATTTGGAAAAATGTTCCGTGCTAGCAATGTAGGTGATGTGGATGGAAATGGATTTGGTTTGTATGTAGCTAAAGGTGCAGTGGAAAGCCAAGGCGGTAAGATTTCTTTCAAAAGTATAGAAAAGAAGGGTACAACATTTATTGTTGATCTTCCTATAGTGTCTCCAATGAAGAAATAAGTGATTAATGATAAGATAGTCATTGAAAATATGAGTTAATTATGTTGTACAAACATGTTTAATTCTTTATTATAAGGGACCTTTCTTTAACCAACTATTCATGGATCCTGCAATGCAAAAATTTGTATTTCTTCTCATCATGATCCTTGCTGTAACAGCAGAAGTAGTAGGAGACTTTTTTTTCAAAAAGTGGTCAATATCTGACAATATTGAACTCCTTAATTTTGGAATCATATTCTATTTTACGGGAGCATTGATGTGGGCGTTGTCCCTCAAGTTTGAATCGTTGTCCAAAGCAATCATAGTATTTGTGTTAATGACACTTGTTTTGGGTGTTGCATTAGGTGTAATTGTCTTCAAAGAAGAACTTTCTTTGGCAAATAAATTTGGTCTTGTATTTGCAGTTTTAGGTTTGGTTTTGATAGAAGCTTTTTAATATAAATGTAAATCTAGGTAATTTGCATAGGTGCTTGTTCAGTTTTTTGCTTTGTTTGTGGTTCCGAAAGTTGAGATGATTTTGTAATGGCAATTTCTTCTGCCTCCTTCTCCAATACATATTGGAAAATAAGAGGAGCGACAATGGAGGCATCTGAGCTATTTACTCTTTCTAATCCTCTTCTTCTTCCTTTCTGCCACTTTCTTCTTAATCTTCTCCGCATCAGGATTAAGTTTCTTAATCTTATCTCCCTTATCAAAAAACATCGCATCCACTTCTTTGCTTATCCCTCCTATCTCCGCAATCGGCCGCCCTCGGTATACCCCTTCGCCTAAGAAATAAAGATCATTTACCGTATTATTGGTGAATGAATTTGTTGCTAATGGCTACGGGGCACGAGATTGCAAGATAAGAGGTAAGTAGATCTTTCGAATTACTAACTATAAGTGTTATAGAGGAGTATAAAGCGGGTACCTTTCTGTATTCCGGAGCGGACGGTGGGGAGGTTGTAGCGGAGGTCTTTTGTTGTTATTGCGATGAGGTTGGGTAGCATGGTGGGATTGTATAGAAAATGAACTTCGAAGTATAGTTTGAAGTTCGATATTGAATATTACCATTTGTAAAAGTACAAATATGCAGGAATAAGGCAAATAAATAATCCAACAAGACCTATTATTATCCTCATTGGCTTTCTTCCAAATAATTTAATCCATCTTCGATATTTGTAGCTTTCAAATATCCAATTCCAGTCATTAATTGCTGCTGCAATGAGTGTGCCTCCTGCACCAAAGCAGACGGCTATCATCATTAACAGAATTTGAACTTTTTCAGTCATAGTGATAAATGTAAAAAAATAAAATATTAACAAATAGCTCTTGAGCTATCAGGTCTTGT
>JAHISE010000140.1 GCA_018818235.1 Patescibacteria group bacterium | reverse complement strand
TCTTACTTTGACCTCAAACTTATTAATACGATGACGAAGCTTGCCCAAAAGAATATTATTTATTGCACTTACGGCTGCGTCTTCCATTTTTCCACCTTGCCCTACACGATTAGCCAAAACTAAAAGATTTTGGAATTCATTCTGTTCCATAACATTTTTATAAGCCACAGCATACTTAATGGTGTTCGATGAACTTAGATCTTGTCCAAACTCAGCCAGATCAAGTTCTTGCACTGAACCATCTTCACTCTCTAATCGAATGATGTCTTTACGGCCTGCAAGCTTTGCCTTTCTACCACGTGTGGCCATCTCGGCATAATAAGATGCTGCTTCCAATATGGAATTTGATACTAGGTTACAGGTTCCTTCTGTTACACGTGATATGTACAACACTTGATCCATGACAAATGTATTAAGCCTTTCACGATAATCCTTATCACTTTCGCCTTCTTCTTTGGGTAATACCGTATTTTTACGGAAGTACGAAATGTAAAGCTCATTACGTTCCTGCATATTGTTTTTTTCAAGTTCCTTAAAGTTTCTTTCGAGATTAGCTTTGGTTTGATAACCCAGATGTTCTGTAGTGGAAACCCGCTGTCCAACCGTGGAAGAACCCGGAGCTAACCTTTCGATTTCTGCCAAAACAGCTGCATTATCTTCTTTCTGCCAATCAGATGCATCTTTAAGCCAGCCTTCCTGAGCTGCTTCCAACTCTTTGTAATAGTAACGTGTACCTGCAACGGCCAAACCAATCGGAAGCATAACCGAACCTGCTGGTGCAGCTAACGCAGTAAGTACACTTGCGCCAGCGTTGTAAGTACTAACAACTGCAATACCACCAATCGAAAGCCCCAAAGCACTTGAACCTCCCTCAACTGCATAAAGTTGATTGGCACTGGAATATAGTTCCTTTAGTGCCGGATTATTTGTTTCCTTTATTTTTTTACCGTTTTCTTGCCAATCAGCATATGCCATGTATAAACCAAATACATCCGCACCCGCTCCCAATACATTTCCAGCAAGACGTAAATTCCTAGCTGATTTTGCCGCATTAAGTGCACGTAAAATTTCAGCTTCATCTATAGTTGCTATTGCTCCTGCAATTATTTCTTTTGCTTTGCGACTACTTCGAATTAGTATAAGCGTTTCTGAGTCGAGTTCTATGCGTCCTGCATCACGCGCTAATTCCATTAAGGATAAGGCATCTCCAGTGGATGAACCTGATCTTGATACCATTCGTATCAGTTCTTTGTCCTCCAATAACTTATTAATATTTCTACTGTACTGTGTTGCTTCAACTCCAATGTTAGAAGGGGCACGACCGGTTAGTGTTAGCCACAATCGCTTAGGCAAATTCTGCCTATAGTGCATGACTGGCGCTTTAAGCTCTATATCATCCATTTTCGAAAGTAACTCATCGCAATGTTGCTTAAAGCGTGAGGCATCTTTTGCCCCCACCGGAGGAGATGATCTTAATGTAGTCACCTCATTTCTGAATTGTTCAAAAGACGCCTTAAAATAACCCCTCCTATGTAATGCATGATACGCGTTCCTTAGTTCCTTTGCTTCTGCCCCCATACCATCAAGTATCATTCTAGACTCATGCAAAAGGTCTTTAATAGTGCCCGCACCACGTATTGCCTCTTCCTTGAAATCAAATCTAAATAATTTACGCCAGCCAAGCCAACCAGGCTTGTTTTCTAAACTAGCTAATGATTGCATCCTATCTTCCATCCATATTTCCTTGGATCTTGTCAACCATTTCCAAAATTTATATCCAGAACGCCCTGTTACTCCAGTGGCACCAAATACTACTGTACCCTCAACAGGATAAGCAACTTCTGGGCTTGCTTTTCTGTACTCTGTCCAAAAGCTAGAAATATGTCTCCATAAATTTTTAGCAGGACTAGCTGCCACACCAACTGCCTGCTTACCTGCCCACAACGAAAAAGCTGCAAATTTTTCTTTTACTCCGTCAGGCAAGCCCAAATTATTACTACTCAGAATCAGTGCATACTGGAATTTTGTTCCCTCATCCAGATTCTCTTTCCCTACGAGATCCAATACCTTGAGTTGCATAAGCATGCTACCAACGTCATCACCAGATGCAAGAAGCTCATTATCAATTCTTTCCGGCAATTCCCCATTTGCCAAATTTGAGTAGAAGAAAATCTGAAGAACGTCGGATATAGTCAATTTATCGATTTGTGATTTTAGATGCTTTGCAGTTTCGGGACGATTATGAGTATATAACAGCAAATACTCTTTCATTTGATCAGAAGTCACCAGATCTACAATTTTAGTAAGTGTTTTTGCTTCCACTGTATCTTGCGATATTTTTTGTCGATAATCACTAACCGTCCAACGTCGATATTTTACGCAATATTTTGACAGAGTCTTTTCTTTTCCTTTAATCTCCGGCTCAAGCGCACAAGCCCTGGCAAAGAAAGTTGGATGTTCATAATAATTAATGGAAGATTCTCCATTTTCATCCGAAAATACACTTTTCATAAGTTCTCTTACATCAACATCTTGTATTCTTTTTCCCTTTAGTGCATCCCCCATACGAGCAATTGTCTTGGGTAGATCACCTAATCTCTTTAAAAAAGCCATTATGGTAACTGTTGAAGGTTTCCATTCGCCTTGTTCTTCCCTCTCCCACATTGCTTTCATAGTTGGTTCATATTTCTGAACAATCTTAGCTATGAAAAGTAATGCTATAGCGTTATCTGGCCTGGCATCCAACAAATTTTGTGCATCTTGCTTATTCTGTACCTGCAAGAACTTATCAAGTGTAAGTTGAGGGCTTATTGAAATTAATGCGCTAACAATTGCTTCTTTTTGATTCTCTTGGGTCTTATCTAGTCCAACTTCCTCAGCAATATCGGAATGCAACAGTAATAGTCCTGATCCAAAAACAGCAAGCGCTTCATCCTTTAATACTTCACTACCTTCTTCTACTGTTTCGTCCGCCACTGTCTCCTCCCCCTCCACCTTCTCCCCCCTCCCCGTCACCTCATTAAACTTATTCGCCACACTCTCCCCCGCCTTCTTTACCCCGGCAACAGCCTGCTCACCTGCATCCTTAACTGCCGCAACTGCTTTATCTATATCCTTTTTAAACTTTTCATAAACATATGTTCCCCCCACCAACGCAGCCCCTGCAACTAATCCACCAAATATAAGCTTTCTAAAGAAGCCTCCCTTTTTCTCTTTCGCTGCACTTCGACCTTTCATAAATGCAAAAAGCAACCACCCTGCAACCAACACACCCCCCGCAGTAATT
>JAHISE010000139.1 GCA_018818235.1 Patescibacteria group bacterium | reverse complement strand
TATGACAGAAAAACAGGAGATACGTTTTATGTATCAACAAATGATAGTGTTTTGAAAGGAATATTTGGAGACTTATTTATTGTGGATTGGTTTGGGTGGTCGTGGTTTTAGTAAAATACTTAACTTATATTTATGAAACTCCATAGAGTCCTAACAAATCCAGGATCATGGCCTTCTGCTGTAATTCCAAATACCGCTGATCCTAATGGAGAACCTATTATTGCCTATAGTCCAAATGTATTTAAAGGAGAGATTATTAACGGTTCCTTTATTGAAGGAGCATATAATGGAGGCTGGGATTTAGGTTCAAATAATGTTAATCACTTGGCCATAGACGAGGCAGTGTTTAAAGATAGTTATGGAAGAACGTCTCCTTTGGATATACTAAACAAGTTTTCCAATCCTTAATCTGTGTATCAATTTATAATGAAACATTTTGGCAAATTGCAATTAATAGTTATTTTATTTATTTCTGCAATTTTGTGGGGGTATGATAATAAAATTATCTCACCAGAAAGAGGAGCATTGAATGAAACATTACTAATTAATAAATTTGGCAGAATTATAACAGGACTTGGCAATGATATGAAAAATATATACCTTTTAACAGGTATGAAAACTCTTGCTTGGGATGTTAGCTATAATAAAAACATAATTGCAACAATAAGTAACTGGAAAAAAGTTTCTGTTATAGAAGCAAATACTTCACAATATTTTAAGGAGGATGACTATATTATTACTGATAATCATTTATCTATTCTAAAAATAGATAAGCAACCTATTATTTTAACAACACTACCAATTAAAGATGATGACGGATGGACTAATGAATGTAAAATATCACATAACTTAGAAAATATTTCATGTTTTCAAGGGAAAGACGTAGTTATTTACAGAACAGAATCCGGTGTAGAAGTATCCAGATACACCAATACTAGCACTGCACCAAGAGCCAACTTCGAAAAAATGGAATGGATGTCCGACCATGAATTAGCATTGTATGACGATGGATGGAAATCAAGTTATGAAAACAATATTTTAAGAATGGATGTAAATACTGGTGTAATTACAGAGGTTTGTGATTCGAATGTATCTAGCCATTTGCGAGAAGGGGTCATAAAAGAAAACTCGAGCCCGGAAGATATTACATGTTCAGATACTTCTGAATTTGAAGCATTATTTGGGAGTAAAGAATGGCCTGTTTCCAACTTGCTGCCTTCCGCCGGTCCTGCGGACGACAGATTCTACTTTTATACAAGATGGATACAGGCTAGATTGATATATAATGGAAAAGAATGGACAGAAGGATACGACAGAATAACAAGAGATACATTTTATGTGTCTACGAATAAGAGCCCACTCAAAGAAATATTTGGAGACTTATTTATTGTGGATTGGTTTGGGTGGTCGTGGTTTTAGTATTATGCAACTTGACAATTATACAAAATAATGTAGCATCACCAACCAATGTCAGAAGCACACTTCCCTACCAATCTACAATTACACGAGCAATCAGCCCGTGAAATCGACATGGTTGGTAAAGAACATATCTGGGTTCCTGATACAGCCGAAGATGAACATTGGAATCGTTTAAGTATAAAAGCAAACACAGAAGAAATTGATCTGGAAAAAGCGAAAGCAATGGCTTTACGAATAGAAAGATATAGAGAAGTAAAAAGAAACTTACTACAGAAAGCGCTTAGAAGAGTTGATCCTGATGCTATAGATGCACCAATTGGTGAAAATGGTTCCAATGTCTCAGTTAAGAGAACCGAAAGACCAAGAGATGCCCTACTGGTCTGGGCAAAGGAAGCAGGTGTAGACCTTACACCGGAAGAAATTGATTCTTTATTTCCTGAACATGAAGGAGCTGAGCAGTATGATGGGGCTTGGGTTGTTCAAGATATTAAACTTCAAAATGAACTCATTTCAGAACAGAAAGAACCATCAAAAGGTGATGAACCATTGGTGACAAATATTCTTACGAATGCCAATCCGGAAGATCTGCTCCCTCAAACAGAACAAGAAATATCTTTGCAGAAAAGAATTGAGGAAGAAGAAGCATCATTTCTTGCATTTGGAGAAATGTTACTGCCACGTATTGCACAAATAGATAAAACCAGCCCACAAAATCAAGCAATGAAAGATGTTATGTCGAGACCTTTTCAAATGATGGAGCAAAACCTGAATAACCCGTGTAGAAATGCGGAAGTAGTTCGTAGAATATCCGGAGACTCATATCCGAAGTTCGTCAATTTGATGCAATCACAAGGTGGTCATTGTGCATTTGGATACGGGAATTTTCCAGAACATCTGCAGCATATGGGTGTATTAGCTTTCGCACCACTACATAGAACAATAATGCTACCGGAAAACATGATTTATGGTCCAAATATATTTCACGAATTTATTAAATACCATGAACTTATTCATATTTTAAATGCCGCACGTTTTCGTTCACAAATGGACATAAAGGAATATCTGAGCTTCTACATCTGTGACAATAGTTCTGCACCTGAGCAACGCAATGTCCTGGAAGATGAATTATGGGCGTATGGTGTACAATTGGAGGCTTTCAATTTATTGCTTGGCGGACAGATTCAAAAAAATGCACAGCAAGGAAAAATGATGGATGTGGCAAGCGTACTAAAGTGCTTAAACATACCACAACAACTGCAATTACCCGTACAACTACTACTATATTTTGGTGTGCAATTCTATGCAGAACCAAGACAGGAAGGTCAGTTTCCACCCGCCTACAAAAAAGCAGTACTTAATACCTTGTTGCATGATGGATACACACCATATTCGATCGAGAGTGGGAAATTCGAACGTATGTCTACCTCCTATATCAATCAACTCCAAACCCTTTAGGTGCAGATCTGTAAGAACAGCACCCACAACCCCCGAACTTCCAACTATACTTCCAAGTTCAAATTTGCTAATATTCCCCCATGCCCCAACCAAAAACCATAGCAATCACCACAGAAAATCTAAGAGATAACCTCCCCACCGTCCGATCCGGACTAACAAAAGGAACCCGCTATGTACTCCTCTACCGAGAGCGGCCGATTGCGGAGATAGGCGGGATTACCAAAGAAGTGGATATGATGTTCTTCGACGACAAATACAAAATCCCAAAAATAAACCCCAATGCTGAAAAGATTAAAAAGAAAGTAGCAGCGCGTAAAAAAGAGAGACTGCACAGGAAATAAGATTTTTAACTTTAAGCAGCCCATCCCCCGTTGGGAACAGGCTGCGGACTTGATCGTCCTTGATTTCACTTCTACTTCCATGTGTGGGGATTCGGATAACCTTCGGGATACCCATCGTCCATAATACGAGGCTCTTCTGGCTCCCGCTCCCCGCTCGAACTTGAACTGATTGTCGAAATATCTTCGGGATACTCGTCCGTACAACGAGATTCTTCGGGCTCCGTCTCTTCGCTCGAACTTGAACTGATTGTCGGAGTCGGGCTGGTTCTACGCTCAGTAGAACCAACTTCTGCAGCTCCAACACCGCACGGATGTGGTTCGGACTTGGGCTTCTTTGAGTAAACACCATCCATGATCACGGTCACGATGACAGATCCGATCGCCATCAACCCGATTGCAGAGGTGTATACAATAACCATCCTAGTGTCCTGAAGAAGTGTCACAACACCGACAGTGACTCCAATCAGGAGCAGAAGATACAAAAAAACCCAACCGTAGAAGTCGTCGTCAGGTATCACTGAGAGCGCATTACGCAAAACAGCTCCCACATAGCCCAACACAAACAGACATCCAAACGCGAAAACAATCTCTTGCATCATTCAGTCCTCCTCTTTTCTTGTTGACTTGTTTATGACCCGGCCTTGCCGCACCAACCGGTGAACAGACATTCAACTGCCACAGCAATTGGTGTACCAACACCTACTAGGATGACAGGCGTTAGCAAGAACGCTCCGTCTTCCAGAAGCAGACCCACAGCTCCTATAATCAGTAAAATGCCGTATAGGATAATGAATCCACCTCCTTTCGATGTAAAGGAACCAAATGCAAGCGCAAACAGACACCCAATAAACCCCGCAGCGACGATTGTTAACATGGCTTTCGCCTCCTCTCTATTTCTTAGATTGACGAATTGTGAACGAACGATCAAGGCTTGATTCTATGCTCAAGTCATCCAAGCACAAGGTAATTCAGATAGAAAAATGGTTTTAGAAACAAGGATCAAAAGATAATTTGCTGGAGTAAATTTTTAGCTTTCTATCCGACCTCACCCCCGGCCCCTCTCCACTCCGCTCCACCTGCCCACTGTGGAGAGGGGAGCTTCGTTATTATCATATACAGCCTTTGTACACCAATAACGGAGCTCCCCTCTCCTTGGGGGGGTCTAAGATACAATCTTAACATATCAATATATTGATACATTCAATTGCTTGAGGGTGCTGTAAGGAGATGGCCGGGGGTGAGGTTGGATAAGGATTTGACTTACAAATACGGTTATTAGTGTTTCATTTATATATTTTCTCCAATGAATTATCTCCTGATCCAGAAACAATCGACAACGTAAAGTTGCGTGGCAACCACGTTGCTTTACGCAATCTACACGTCCGCTGCGGCGGACTTTCAACAATCAACACCCCGCCAAACCAGAAACTAGAAACTAGTAAACTATTTAACTCCCCATCCCCTCCGCCACCTCCTCACTAATCAACCCCTCATCCAAAAGCCTCTTAGCATCACGTTCAAACGGACACATCCCTTCATCTTTGCCGGACTGTAGTACGGAAGTAAGTTCCTGTACCCGATTATCACGAATGATGTTCGCAACTGCCGGAGTATTTATCATGCATTCACGTTGCGCAACACGTCCTCCACCTTCCTTTGGCAATAATCGTTGTGCGAGGATAGCCTTAAGCGAGAGTGATAGCTGTGTGCGAACCTGCTGCTGTTGATGTGCGGGGAATACGTCAATGATGCGATCAACGGATTGAATTGCATTTGGAGTATGAAGCGTTGCCAAAATCAGATGACCTGTTTCCGCCAGAGTAAGAGCTGCTGCAATAGTTTCATGATCACGCATCTCACCAACCATTACTATATTTGGATCTTGTCTTAGAACTCGTCTTAGGGCTTCCGCAAAAGAATGGAAGTCTTCCCGAAACTGTCTTTGTCTGATTATCCCTTTGCCTTCCGGAAAGATGAACTCAATCGGATCTTCCAGAGTAACAATGTTTTCAGCTCGCTCATTATTTATATGCTGAATCATAGAAGCCATGGTTGTGGACTTACCCGATCCTGTGGGTCCGGTAAACAGGATCAAGCCGGACTTGAGTCCGCAAAGACTTTTCATGTGATCTGTAAAGCCAATGTCGTCCAAAGTTGGTATGCTTGTAGGAATGATACGAGCAACAAGACTAATATTTCCTTTCTCGTGATGGCAATTAACGCGCAACCTAACGCCATCTTTAAGTTCATAGGATGAATCAATTTCCAGATCTTCCTGCAAGCGCTTGAACTGCTCTGCACCCAAAACACCTTTAACAAATTCCTCCGCGTCTTCTTTTGTCAACTTGCTATCTCCCTGAGGAATCAGCTCTCCATCCTTTCTGAATATCAAAGGACTCCCAACAACAACGTGTACATCGGAAGCTCCTGCAGCTGCCGCATCTGTAAAAGTGGTTTCTGGAGAAATAGGCATTTCGTATTATTATAGCTGATTTTGGGGGATATTGCTATTACCTCTCTCCCTGGCCTCTTGGCCTCCCCCCACCCATAGCCCCTCCTCCACCATTCGATGAACTCATGGGAAACAAGGAGGAGGGGAACTCCGCCATTGGAGAATTCAAGGCTTGTTCTCTCAAATATTAAAGAAATCAAAGTTTGTTATCTCCAATTGCTGCGTTCCCCTCTCCTCCTAGTGTCTCCCTCTCCCCCTCTCCCGAGGGGAGAGGGGAGCTCTGTTATTGGAGAAATCAAGGTTTGTTATCTTAAATATTGCTGAAATCAAAGTTTGTTCTCTTCAATTCCTAGGTTCCCCCTCTCCCCTCGGGAGAGTACCCTTCTGGAGCATCTTCGAGGGGCCAAGGGGAGAGGGAAGACAAGGAAAGAGGTGGCCAGGGGCGAGGTCGGTTGGAGAGGGGCCGGGGAAGAGAGGGTATAAAAGCTCATTTGCAGACAATTGCTCAATTCTCAGATATATGTTATAATAAGATTAATGACAAAACATAAACCAATGCTCGATAAATGCCGGAATATCTATCTTTCTGTAATCGAAAGAAAGCACCCTGTATTTAATTCAATACTAATTGGAACTGCTATTGTCCTATTCTGGAGAGGTATTTGGGGGCTTTTGGATCTATATTTGTTCCCAAACAACGAAACTGCAAGCTTTGCATTTTCTGCATTGCTTGGAATTCTTATACTTTTGATACACGATGGGATGAGGGATTTGAAGGAATTGGAGTAAATGATGTTTATAAAGATACACATGTGCTAGGGGTCGCTAGTCACTAGTCATGATGCTATTGACCAGTGACAAGCGACCAGTGACCACCCGTATCTACCATTAATCTTACTCCTCCTCCGCCCTACACATCCTAACAATTACACCAGCCACTTTCTCCATATACACTTCATCAATTCCATGATCGGCTGCTTCCTCTATCCATTGTGAAATAAATTCGGATTCGACATCTCTGGAATCCAAACCTTCTTCCCTTTCGCGAGCTTCGCTACAGAACTGAATTCTATCTGCAATAAGACCAATAATCTGTTGGTCTATTTGTTCAAGCTGTAATCTTGAGTCGGTAATAGTTGTCATAACTTTCGGGTTAGAATATCAATAGAGCGTATCTTCCTAAAAGATAGAAAGATTGCAAATATTAGAAGTTGCAAAATTATTAACATGTATGTTGCTACTTCTTTAGAAAAACTTCCACACGGCTTAGTTCCCAACAGTGGAGTCACATCCCATGAAGAAAGACACAAGGCGAGATAATCTAAGAGCTTCTGAGGAATAGTATTGCAACGATATAAAATCTGTGCGGCGGAGTCCCCTCTCCCGCGGGGAGAGGGACGGGGAGAGGGGCTCAACTTTCAAGTCAATAGAATAGCTAAGCCAATACTTTCTACGGTATCCTATACCCATGAGCAAAGCAGAAGCCAAAAAACGAATTGAGCAACTAAAAGCCGAAATATGGCGATTGAATAAAGCATATTTTATTGATGACAGATCCGACGTGTCGGAAGACGTTCGTGATGCACTTAAAAGGGAGCTGATTGAATTGGAAGAAGAGTTCCCGGATTTAATTACCCCCGACTCACCCACACAACGAGTAGGAGCACCACTGGATGGTAGGCTACCTAAAGTAAAACATTTAACACAAAAAGAATCATTATCGGATGTGTTTGCTTTTGCAGAACTGGAAGACTGGAAAGATCAAATGGAAAGAGCTCTTGGAAAAGAGAATGTGGACTTTGAATATCTTTGTGAACTGAAAATTGATGGATTAAATATTTCTCTGGTTTATGAAAATAAGGATGGTAAGTATAGCCTCCAACGTGCACTAACTCGTGGCAACGGAATTGAAGGTGAAGATGTGACTCATACAATCAGAACAATTGAATCTATTCCTCTTTCATTTGAAATTAATAACTGTAAAAATGTACCAAAATATTTAGAGATTTCCGGAGAAGTATATATTTCCAAAAGTTCACTCAATAAATTAAACAAGAAGTTACCTGATACGCAGCAGTTTGCAAATCCAAGAAACGCAGCAGCAGGATCTGTACGACAACTGGATCCACAAGTTACCGCAGGAAGAGATTTACAAATGTTTTGTTATGGTCTGAACACTCAGTCATCAGATGAATTGGGCTTAAAAAAACAGATCGAAGTGATGGAATTTTTAAGTGAACACGGTATGCCTGTGAATAAAAATTTTGTACTGGTTACAACCCTAGCCGATGCCAATAAACTATATTTAGACTACCAGAAAAAACGTGACAGTTTGGCATTTGATATAGATGGTCTGGTACTTAAAGTTAATGACCGCAGGACTCAACATGACCTTGGATCCACAGCAAAAGCTCCTCGCTGGGCAAGAGCATACAAGTTTCCGGCGGAACAAAAAACTGCCCGAATTCTGGATATTCAACTGCAGATAGGTAGAACAGGTGCCATAACTCCGGTTGCGATTTTGACCCCAACACAACTGGCAGGAACAACTGTGACCCGTGCAACACTTCATAATCAAGATGAGATCGAAAGGCAAGATGTACGAATCGGAGATACTGTAATACTTCAGAAAGCAGGTGACATTATTCCGGAAGTTGTGGAGGTTTTGATAAATCTAAGACCAAATAAAACTGTTAAATTTAAATTCCCCAAGCACTGTCCAAGTTGTTCAAGTGATCTGGTTCGTCCCGAAGGCGAAGCTGTACACAGGTGTTCCAACTCTAAATGCGCAGCTGTAAGACAAGAAAAGATTGAGCATCTGGTTTCACGTTATGCATTTAACATAGAAGGACTTGGGCAAGAATCAATTGAAGTATTTATTGATAAAGGATTAGTTTCGGATCCTGCTGATATTTTCTTCCTTAAACAAGAAGACCTGATTGCTCTCCCATTATTTAAAGAGAAGAAAACTGATAATGTTCTAAGTGCAATCGAAAACAGTAGGCTTATTGATCTTGATCGTTTTATATTCGCCCTAGGAATCAGACACATAGGACGAGAAACTGCAGAAATTCTTGCGCAACGTATTGCATGGCCTCTGAAAGAATTAAGTGTGGAACAGTCAGACAGTCTTGGACCGCAAACATCGCTTTTTGAAACAGAAAAGAAGGAAATAAAAGTTAATGGCATCAAACTCTCAAAGATATTAAATACTCTTGATAATATTGAAATGGAGGAGCTGGCATCAATTGACGGAATAGGACCGGTAGTCGCAGAGTCTGTAATCGAGTGGATAAAAGATGAAGATAACAGATCAGTGATTAATAAAATGGAGAGCGCAGGTGTGCTTGCAATTCTCTCTGAAGGAAGCCATGCACCTCAGATATTCAAAGAAAAGACGTTTGTTATAACAGGTACACTCCCCAACCTAAGCCGTGAAGATGCCAAAAAGATGATCAAAGAACGAGGAGGCAAAGTGAGTTCATCTGTAAGCAAAAAAACAAGCTACGTTTTGGCAGGAGAAGATCCGGGGAGTAAGTATGATAAGGCTAAAGAGTTGGATGTTGAGATTGTTGATGAGGAGAAGTTTAATAACATGCTCAAGTAATCACGGATCTCAAAACTATATAAGTATATGCGCATATATAGCTAAATCAAAATAAAACAATATAGTTTTCACATTTATACTCCTTCGCTTTTAAAATTCCGAATTGCTTGAATTGGGCATTGGCTTATGTAAGGGATAAATTGGGTAAAAGCTTCGGGGTATTATAGTAATTTTATTTTGAAATGAGTATAGATATGACGAAACCAAATTCGAAATACGAAATCCGAAACAAATTCTAAATACGAAGCACAAAATTCAAAAAATGTAAGCATTACTTGTTTCATGCACATATTTCAATAAAAAGCCTTTTGTATTTCTTATTTCTGATTTCGAGCTTGTTTCGGATTTCGTATTTCGAATTTGACTCTAGAAATTTGCTCGGAAAAGGTATTAATTCTTCGATATTCTGTATTGCATCAATTACTGATATCTCATACACTCAATATCCTTTTCCCCACCAATATATGATTACAAAAGAAGAACTTATAAGAGAACTCAACGGCGACCTTGCATACGAATTCGCAGCCGCCATACAGTACGTACAACATGTGGCAACTTTGACCGGTGGAGAATTTCAATCAATTAATGCTGAACTTATAGTTCATGTTAATGAGGAAATTGGCCATGCCAATATTCTTGCAGAACAAATTGATTACCTTGGAGGAATTCCAACAATGGATGTTGCCGAAAGATTTACAGATAAGGATTCACGAAAGATGTTGGAGCAGGATCTGGAAGGCGAGAGACTGGCAATAAGAAGATACAGAGAACGTGTTAAGCAGGCACAAGAACTGGAGCTTTATGCTCTCGAAACTGCACTCAAACAAATCCTTGCAGATGAGGAAGAACATGAGAGGGATATAATGGAGGCGTTGGGGATGTGAAGCTGATGTTATACTGAGTTATTTGTTGTTTCGTTTACCACGGCAATCGCGATTGCCGTGGTTTATTCGTTAATTCGTTTTTCGTTGATCGTTTTCCTTGCTCTGACCCACTTCCTTGCTACAATCTGTTTAACCTGTGCCCAGGTGGCGGAACTGGTAGACGCGCACGCTTGAGGGGCGTGTGGGAGCAATCCCGTGGAAGTTCAAGTCTTCTCCTGGGCACCATCAAGGAGACAGCAGGTGACCAACATCAAGATTTACGTTGATCCGAATATATAGTGTAGCTTCCTTTTTCCATATCACTATCAAGAAGTTCAAGATAACGTATAAGCTTTTTCTTGAATGCAGGATTCTTAATGCTTATGTTTTTACCAATTGCATCGTTCTTCCCACGATAAAAGAGAATATAACCATCCTTAGTCTTCATATCTACAAGAAATACAATGCGCTTTGCACCACCAACGCTTGTAGCGTACAACTTTATCAATTGTGATTCCTTCGGCAGTGAAGCACCTTTAATTGGAGTAAAAATCCCTTTTGTAAAACTACTAATAATCGTATCAAGATCTTCTGATGCTATATATCCATGCTTAAATTCTTTTTTACGGATACTATCAACAATAACAATCTTCATGTTTTTATCTTACACTTTACCACGCCATTTCTTAACAACTTCATCCATTTTCTTTTGTGTTTCTTTATCCACAGGAATTTCTTCTGCTAAAACACCTATCCCGGTACGTGCTCCAACACTTATGTTGCCATTGGCATAGTCCACTAAAAGAATTCTTACTACAACTGCAAGAGGCATATTATCCTTCTTTGCACGCCTTGTGGCGCGATCTTTAGTATCTTTATCTATGGAAATTGAAGTCTGAGGTGTAGGCATATTGATAATTGGTAAACCATAGGTATTCTATAGAAAATATATAGATTGTGCAAGTAATAGTTATTGACCATGCAATACAAAAATGAGAGCACGGTGAACATGCGGATTATACTTGCAGTAGCTCATAGAGGTAGAAATATTGCACTTATTACAGAAAAACATGAAACACTTTCAAAGTATGTAAGAGATCCGCACTATATACTGCTTTTAGTTAATAATTCCGAAAAATTCACTGTGCTTTTGTTATGCAATCTCGTACTCCATAGCCATTAGAAATAGATTTGTTAATAATTAATGAATCCTCAAGAATCGGAATTATTTAGGCGAAGGAGTATA
>JAHISE010000138.1 GCA_018818235.1 Patescibacteria group bacterium | reverse complement strand
TTTAGTTATTTTGGAGTTTCGGAATTTATTTGTGAATTTAGGAGTTTCGGAATTTGGAATTTTGCGGTTGATACAATATAGTTTCCCCCAATGAAGCATCTAATATTCGGACGCGCCCGCTCAACCCACATTCAATTCCTCCGCTATTTTTTTGTGGGAGGATCTTCAGCAGTACTTGATCTTCTGACATTCGCTCTGATTATTGAATATACATCGATTCATTATTTGGTAGCCGCATTAATAGCCTATATGTGCGGTCTTATATGGAATTATGTTGTCAGCATCATTTGGGTTTTCCAGAGCCGTCATAAAAGGTGGATAGAGTTCCTGATGGTATTCTTGATAGCACTTGGAGGGCTTTTCTGGACAGAATTACTACTTTGGATATTTGTTGAGTACGTTCATATAATTCCTATGATTGCCAAGATTATTGCGTTGTGGATTGTTCTTTTGTGGAATTTTGGGATGAGGAAGGTCTTTGTTTTTCATTAAATCGGAGTTAGATGCATTAATTGAGCAATGAATAAGTGAGTAGTTTGTAGTGAGTAGTAGAATATTTGCGTTATGCTATTCAATAGAATCTACTCACTACTCACTACTCACTCATTCCCCACTACTCACTCGTGTCCAAGCATTGGCTTATAGCTATCGGTTGTTCATCCCTCTTCATCGCCCTAGTAATGCAGGGACCGCAGTTCGTGCATCAATTGCATCCAGAGTCTGAGGGAATATTGGTAAATCTAAATTCCGATGAGGATCTTTATTTGGCAAGAGTTCAGGAGGCATTGTCGGGGAATAGAGAACAGGCTTCGGAAGGATTTGTTGGCGAAGATAATTTGGTTGGAACTCAATCAGCTCTGATTGAAAAAATGTATGGCAGCTTTTTTGGATGGACAGGTATGAATGCATCTGAAGTTTTTAGAGTTATGGACAGTGTTATTCCGGTTTTAATATTCCTTGGACTATTTTTGTTTTTCCAATTGTGTGGATTTACACGCTTGCAATCACTCGGAGGCTCCTCACTTTTTGTATTGATTGAACTTTATGGACTCAGCCGTCCGATTAATCTGCGTGCGAGCTTCTTGTTCATGTTGCTGGCTTTGATTCTGGTTGGATTAAGTTTAAGAAGAAAAAGCCTGATGATCGGAATACCTGCGGGTATTTTGATGGGGCTTCTTGTTGGCGTTTACTTTTGGTCATGGACGTTTGCGTGGTTAGCTTTGGGGATATTCTTTGTTTGGGAGGTACTTGAAGCATTAAAAGGAAAGGATTCGAATTACAAATTTATTTTTCAGATTGGTTTGATA
Organism: Patescibacteria group bacterium; assembly: GCA_018818235.1. Taxonomy (GTDB): domain Bacteria; phylum Patescibacteriota; class Gracilibacteria; order Peribacterales; family Peribacteraceae; genus UBA2144. Next base: position 2,221 of record JAHISE010000138.1, on the reverse strand, counting down.
GGATTGATAGTAGCTTCACCGTTTATTCTGGATTTGATAGCTCTAATGCAGCATCCTCTCTATGAATTCGGAGAAATGCGTAGCGGTATAGTTCATTCACGAGTACCTGAGTCTGTTCCTTACAGTATTTTGTTCATCACAATGGCTGTTGGAGTTTTGATTGCACTTAAAAAAGATTATAGGAAAGTTTCAAAATATAAATTACCTATTGTTATGATTTTGACCTCTGCTTTATTCATACATCAACAAGTTGTACATGGAATTGTTCTTGTATTTGTATCTCATTCGATATTCTCGCTTCTTCTGGGTGCAATATGTGCAGTTCTGCTGGCATTGAAGTTAAAGACCGGATGGTTGAGAATTTCCGCATTAGCAGCTCTTGTTTACATTGCGGCACTTGGATACGACGGAAGGTATATTTTTAATCAATGGAAACCAAATGAAGGAAGATTTGCCCAACAACATTTTGTGACATTGATTCCTGAACTTGATGAGTTGCCGCGGTCTCGAATTCTTTCCGATACTGCTACCTCCTCATTCATAGCAGGTCATACTCACCACGATATTGTTTATTCGATTCACCTTAAAAATACTTTGATGACACATGAAGAGCTTGCGGAGCGTTTTTGTATGACACAACTCGCAATTCCTTCCGAAAAGCGAGATTGGCAAGGGCGTCGTCATCTGGTTCATCCGGAATCTTCAGATCCTTCCGTCAAAGAGTGGGAGAAAGAGCTTGTTACATCAGCATGTGAACGAATTGATGCTTCTCCTGTGACTTATTTAAAGAAATTTGGAATTGATTATATAGTTTGGGATAAAAGGAATCAGCCGGAGTGGAATTTAGATCGTTTGCGAGTTGATTTGAAAGAGATAGATAGAAGAGAAGGATGGTCCATATGGCAGCCAATTAGATAACGTACGTAGCAGCGATTCGAAAATCGCTGATGTACGGCGGTTTTCGAACCGCCGCTACGATCAATAGTGAGATAAACAAAAAACCAAAAACCATAAACCAAAAACATATTTCCTGCTATAGTCCACCGGACTCATGACAAACTCTCCCGAAATATTGATAATAGGCGCCGGTCCTGCAGGGATTACTGCAGCATGGGAGCTTGCACGTAATGGCAAGAGCGTTTTGGTTGTTGAAAAAGAGTCACAGGTTGGAGGATTGGCCAAAACAATGCGGTTTGATGAGCCTGAAGGGACATATCTTACTGATAACGGCCCTCATCGCTTCCTGAGCAAACAACAATATCTGAGCGATATGATTGCAGATTTGCTTGGTGATCAATGGATAAAAGTTCCACGACTCACCAGATTCTTTGTAGGAGGAAAATTCTATTATTATCCCGTCAGATTCAGGAATGTATTGTTTAAAATGGGACCATTTAAAGGTGCACGGGTACTAATTGATTATTTTATTGAGCATATTCGAGCCAGAATCAAACCACGCAAAATGGATTCATTCGAAGCTTTTGTAGTTGCACGGTTCGGAAGGACTTTGGCTGAGTTTAATATGATCAATTACACGGAAAAAATCTGGGGAATCCCCGCATCAGAAATAAGTGTTGATTGGGCAGAGCAAAGGATTGCAGGGATGAGCCTTTGGGCTGCGATCAAGAAGATGATATTCAAAAATGCAGGACCAAAATCACTTACCAGTGCATTCTATTATCCCAAGTACGGTGCGGGGCAAGTCTATGAAACTATGAAAAAAGAAATCGAGAAGTTGGGTGGGGTAGTCTTGGTAAATACGGAGCCAGTTTCCATTAAGTCCGAGGGAAATCGTGTGACTCAGGTTGAGCTAAAGGGAGAGGATGGAACATTTACAGTAACTCCTCAGTCAGTAATTAGCTCAGTTCCCATAACCCAAAGCATCAACCTATTTAGCCCCGAAGTATCGCAGGAAGTTCGCAGTGCTGCAGACTCACTAACTTTTCGCGCACAGGTTTATCTATTTTGCACTATTGATAAGGAGAAAGTTACAGATGACAACTGGGTTTACTTCCCAGACAAGAACATTCCATTTGGCAGACTTGCAGAAATGAAGAACTTTTCCAAAGCTATGTGTCCCGAAGGCAAAACATCACTCTTTATTGAATTCTTCTGCTTTAAAGATGACGAAATTTGGAATGCATCCAAAGATGAACTCTTTGCTATGGCGATGGATTGGTTGGAAAAACTTAAATTCTTAAAACGAGAAGAAGTAATCAAT
>JAHISE010000016.1 GCA_018818235.1 Patescibacteria group bacterium | reverse complement strand
GCTTCCTCTTCGTGCTGTATCTGTAGTAGCTTTGCTCTGAGCATGTTCATTGCCTGCATTCTGTTTTGTTGTTGGCTTCTTTCGTTCTGGCAAGAGACAACTATGCCGGATGGCTCATGTGTAATCCTGACAGCTGAATCAGTCACATTTACATGTTGTCCTCCCGCACCACTTGAACGAAATGTATCAACCCTCAGATCTTTTTCATCAATATCAATTTCAGCTGCATCGGGAATTTCCGGAAGAACTTCTACCAATGCAAAACTTGTTTGCCTCAGATTCTTCGCATTGAAGGGGGAGAGTCTTACAAGTCTATGTGTTCCACGTTCACATTTCAGATATCCGTAAGCGGGTGAGCCAGTTACATGAACAGTGACGGATTTGATTCCTGCCTCCTGCCCGTCAGTCTTTTCGAGTACATCAGTTTTCCAACCTTGTTTTTCACAGTACCTTAAATACATCCTAAGTAACATATCTGCCCAATCTTGTGCATCCACTCCACCTGCGCCTCCGCTTATTGAAAGATAACAATTGTTCATATCAAACTCACCACTTAAATAAAGCTTTGTTTCCAGATCTTCCCATTTCTTAAAGACTTTCTCTGCTTCGCCTTCCAGACTTTTGCGATCGGATTCTTCCGCTTGTTCGATAAGTTCAATCAGTTCGCTCACCTCGTTTGTAAGATCACAAACAGGTTCCCATTGGTTTTTGAGCCCTTTAAGTTCCGCAAACAAAGCGTTGGCAGCTTTTTGATCATCCCAAATATCAGGAGCCTGTGATTTCTCCTCAAGTTTTTTTATCTTCTTTAGTATCCCCTTGGCATCAAAGAGAGTCCTTCCCCGTGTTTAGTGCGGATTGCAGATCCTTTAATTTGGTTAGCAGGTCCTCCATAGGGAAGGGGGTATAAATAGCATAGAATTGAACTATTCAATCGATATTATAGCATTAGAGCTTTAAATTGAGAATTAATAATTGATAATTGAGAATTAACTGCATATATATATGGTATTTAAAATATTGCTAAATAACAATTAATTGATATATGCAACCATCATAAATAGCTCCAAATCACCTTTTCCTGTATAATAACTGGATTAAACATGAAATATTCAATTCAAAACTTGCGCCCCCTCACACTTCGACATTACTCAGTGTGGCCAATAATCTTGTTGCAAGTAATATCTATGAGTGACCATGAATCATATCGAATGGCCACCCATCCTCTCCCATTTCTAAAGGGGAGAGGGGATAAGGAAATGTATGAAGCAGGTGCTATCTGACTTCTTGATTGTGAATTATCCATTTTAAACTCTTTTTATAGATTAACATGAATACAAAAACAGATTTAAAGACACAAATGGCGATTCCATCAGTTGGATCAATAATCCGTAGGGTTGCCTTGCCTTTTTTGTTATTCTCGACAGTATTTTTTGGGCTACTCCTGCTTTCATATTATCTGTTATTGCCCAGACTCACACAGGTGGAAGTTGCAGGGAAACAGCACAATACGGCACAGCTTCAATCATATGTGACCGATTTACAGGCAGAAGTAAATAAACTGGAAGATGCACGATCGGATTTTGTAACTCCCTTAAGAGATGGGCTATATGGTGCAATAAAAAAGGATAAGTTCAGCACCAAAGGCTTTAATGATTTGCAGGAGCAGATTATAGATACAGCCGAAAAAGTTATAGAAGAGAAAGAGGAAGCAATCCATTTTGCCTCATTTGAATATTTTCCTACAAAGCAGATTTTTCATCTCAGTGGAGATGTAAGCAACGTGGGTCCGCGGAGTATGACACTCTTGGCACAATTTGTGGATCTTTTGAAAGGAATGGAGGAGGTTGAGTCCGTTGATTTACCGCGCTTTACACGTGAGCATAGCGAAGAGAAGGGGTACTACTCACCATTTGATTTCACTCTTCATATTCAATGAACACGAAGACCTCAAAATTGCGGCATGTTTCCACAGGGGTCGGTCTCCTGATCGGATCAACCATGTTTGCTTTTGCTCTACTTCTTCTTTTGGAGCATATAATGGTGCTCAAAGAAGTTAAGATGGTGTCAGTTCCTTTGGTTGCGAAGCTTGCGGAGCTTGAACGAAGGGAAGACGCTTTGCGCGAACAAGTGGAGCTATCTCAAATTCAAGCAGCGACAAAAGTGGGATCACTTGGTGAGAAGTTGGATATAAATATTCTTCCAAAAGAAACGGACTTTGATCGCTTGATAGCTGCCTGGGATTTATATTCCGATTGGTTACGTAATCAGGGTTTGGTTTCCGAAATGTCGGATATTACTTTCGGGGATCCGGTAATTCTGGAGGAAGAAGGGGTAACAGTTCGCCCTATGCGGGTAAGTTACTCGGCGCATGAAGATGGAATTAAAAAGCTTTTGATATTCACGCAGCTTGCCGGACTTTTGACTGTTAGTGATGCGCTCACAGACGAAGAAATTCAAATTCTTTTCGAAAGTACGGAAAAAGAAAATCCCGTAGGGATAGTGGCTTTGGAACAATTTCTTTCTTCAGACTTGCTCAGATATTCACGGGATGTGCGCTCATATGAGGAACAATTGAAGCGTTCATTTAACAGTACTGAATTTGCGAATTTACTGGAGAGTGTTTCGGAAGGTTCTTTGCTCGGTGGAGCTTATAGAATCTTTGGAGGTGAATTTGGAAAGACAATGTCCGATGGAAATCTGTGGCCGATACAATTTATGACTTTAAGAGAAGTATCAATGGAAGAGGGGGGTGTGGAGGGGTGGTATAGGGTTGGGTTGGAGATGTTGGTGTGGGAAAGATAAGCTTATTGGCATATTGGCAATTAGCAATTGGCTATTGTTTGTCATTAATGGAGAGTACAGACTAATTTTTAATTGACCATCTTTGGCTGCCTAAGCTAGCCAATTGCCAACTAGCCAATTGCCAATTGCCCTCCGTTTTTCCTTGTCTTACAAACATCTCCGCTCTACTATTGGCCTAAGAATTATCCATTTCCCATTCTTTACTCTGCAAAAGCGACGCAAGTACATCAGTACTCAAAAAAAGGGCAAAAGGCCCAGAATAAACGATCAGATTCGTGCACCCGAAGTTTTGTTGGTCGAAGAGGATGATGCAAAGAAGCTGAGTTTGCAGCAGGCTTTGGATTTAGCAAAGGAACAAGAACTCGATTTGATTGAAGTTTCACCTAAGGCCAAACCTCCGGTCGTAAAAATCGGTGACTTTGGTCAGTACCTTTATCAGTTAAGTAAAAAAGAACGCAAACAGCGCGCTCACACAAAACAGACAGAAGTAAAAACTCTACGCTTGAGTTTCCGTACAGATCGTCATGATGTCGATCGTTTGATTGATAGGGCGAGGGAATTTTTTGAGGACAGGCATTTGGTAAAGTTTGTAATTCAGCTTAGAGGTCGTGAACTTACCAATAAATCGTATGCAAGGGATAAGCTGGTTGGAATTGTAAAAAGCCTGGAAGATGTGTCTGAAGTTGAAAGCGAGATTAAGCCGCAGGGTAAGCAGTTTATTGTTATTTTGAGGGGCAAACGTAGGGAGAAGAAAGAGGAGGTGAAGGTGGAGAAAAAAGACATCTAGAGGATGCATATTGGCAATTAGCATTTAGCTTATTGGCTAAGTTCGGCTGCCTAAGCTACTTCAAGAAATTCAGCATAAATAGCCAATTGCCAACATGCCAATTAGCCAATTGCTAAAAACCTCTCTTTTTCCTTCCCTCAGCACAAAAGATCACTATAATCTTGGCAATGCCTAAGCAGAAATCACATTCAGGCGCTAAAAAACGTGTCCGTAAGACCGGATCCGGCAAACTTGCTATCAAGAGAGCCGGTCGCAATCACCTGCTTCAGCAGAAGAGCAAGAGGCAGAAAAACCTCAGCAGAACACTGATTCCAAGCAAGTGCGAGAATAAGAATTTGAAGTCATTACTACCTTATCTGTAAATGAGAGTAACCCGTAGTTCAGTTCGGCATAACAGACACAAGAAGATTCGCAAGCTTGCGAAGGGATATCGTGGTATGCGTAGGACAACTTTCAAGAAAGCAAATGAGGCTGTTATGAAGGCAGGGGAGCATGCTTACATTGATCGCAGGAAAAAGAAGAGGACATTTCGTGCTCTTTGGATCACAAGACTTAATGCAGCAGTTCGAGGGAGAGGATTAAATTATTCAACATTTATAAAAGGACTTAAAGATAAGAAGATTGAGTTGGATAGGAAGACTTTGTCGGAGCTTGCAATACATGAGCCGGGGGTGTTTGATGCGGTAGTGAAGGAGGTTGGAGTTAAATAGTAGAAGTGTTGGGGGTCTGATGAATCAGGGGTTTACATATGTTTTTTGGGATAGGATATTGAGAGTCACTGGTCACTAGTCGCTAGTCATAAGCTTCGAGACCAGTGACAAGTGACCAGTGACTAGTGACCCCTAAAACTATTACTTTGTCATACCTTCCATAAGAGTTTCACCCTCCCCATAAAGCTGCGTCGCCATCATATCAATTACTGCACCAAACATAGCTGCAATTATCATTGTTTTCCAGAATAGGGGCTGATTGGACCATGTGTAGATAGTAAAGTCCAGATGTACAAAGGCAGCCATTATGGAACCTCTTAGAATCGGATGAATTCTAAATTTAAAGATGGGATGCCATGTGACAAAACCTGCAACGGTAATTAATGTACCGATAATCATGCCGTTAATGATTGTTGCCGCACGTACCATTGGGACTTCTGCAATCAGTTCAGTGGGCAGAGTGAATGCAACAATACAGGCGGCAAGTGTGGATATTCCAACACAGAAAAGTTTTCGTTTAAAGAAGGGGAGGTTCATAGTGGGTGTAGTATGGTTGGGGCTGCTGGAGGAGTCAATGGCAGCTTGTTGGCTAATTGGCATGTTGGCAATTGGCTATTTTTGGCTGCCTAAAAATAGCCAAAAAGCTAATTGCCAATTGCTCTCTAGTCTTCGAGTTCAGCTTTTATTTTCATAGTACTAATAATCGAAGCTCTTTCTGATTCATCCAACTTCATAGTGATGTATTTAATCGTCTCGGTCATATCCGGAATCATTTTGTACTCGAGTGCGTTTACACGTCTTCGAGTTGTTTCCAATTCAATTGCCATGCTTTCTGCTTGCTTTTCTATTTGTGCAAGCTTCACCAATATCTCGAACAGCTCATCAAACTTTTCGATCGCAGTATCAAGCAAAGCATTTGTTCCGCTGAATCCGTAGTTTTTTATTGAGCCTTCTTTCTTTATATCAAAGAAGGGAATTCTTACACTCATTACATTCTTTGTTTTTACGTCCAAAGAAATCTTTGCTGCAGGGCTGGAGAGAGCGTCTTTTAGCTGTGCATCACTTAACCACATAGAAGCCATCAAAAACGCTCTGAAGGCCGCTCCAAGCTCTTCCTCGACCTTTAGGCGCAGATCCTTGGCTTCTCTGATTATGCTCATAAATTGCTGCATAAGACCGTCTTGTTTGTCCTTGAGCAGCTTATGACCTCTCTTAGCTGACTTTGCTCGTCGCTTGAGATCCATTAGTGCCATTCGGGTGGGGTTTACTCTTAGAAGTGCCATGGAATTAGGTTGTAGGTGGTAGTGAGTAGTAAGGAATGTTGGGGGTCACTGGTCGCTGGTCGCTAGTCACTGGTCGGATGTTGATTGTTGAAAGCGCAGCGTGTCGATTGTCGATTGTCATGTCTTAACCTCAGTAACTCTAGGAAGTTTAAGAAACTCCCCATACAAGACAATTGTTGCGAGGGTGAATATCATTATCACAAAGGAAAGTATTGCGCTATGTACAATGAATACGGCTGGCATCAGTCGGGGGTCAAATAATGTTGCCGCTTGTTCCAGGGTTCCTATGAAAATTATTGGCGGAAGGAACAGAACCACAGACAATCCTATAAAATACAGAAGGGCTATCCATGTGTGTCCTTTAATTACTTCATTGCTTCTATTTAATGATTCACGGTATCCCAGATTTTCCAGAACAATTGTTACGTGGTAAAACGCAGTGCGTATTGCATAAATAATTCCGGGAACTATCAGCAGAATCATCCAAAGAAGTGTTATACAACTCCTGAGTATGTCTGTCATAAACAATGTAAGCACAAACTTGCTTCCATCTTTGCGTACAATTTCGAAAGAAGAACGTGATCTACCGGCTTTACTGGTTATCAGGCGTTTGCCAACAACCAAAACACAAGAAACCCCCCAAAGCATTACAACAGAAAGAAATACATTTAATAACAAAAGAAGTATTACGGGGCGAATATCGGTTATACCAAGCTCAACTCCATTTTCTGCAATTTCTTTAAAGGTTTCTTGCTTCTCCGCCCAATCAGATAAGATCATTATGGTTGCAAGCGGCAGTGTCATAAGCCAGAACACGACCTCGTTTAGAACAGGTTGTTTTTTATAGAATTCCCAGGAGGTGCCGATGAGGGTGAAGATGTTGGGCATTTTGATTGTAGAGACGTCCCAGTGGGACGTCTGTACGGAACAAATTATTTTTTCGGCAGGTATTTCTCAATATATTCATCCTTCACGCGTTTTAATTCTTCACGTGGAATTTCGGATAACAGATCCCAACCGATATTCAATGATTCATAAATTGATCTGTTCTCTGTCGCACCTTGGCGGATAAATTCGTTTTCGAAACGATCTGCAAACTTAAGGAAAGCTTTGTCGGTGTCATTCAAAGATGATTCACCAAGAATTACTGCCAACTCACGGATCTCAACACCGCGTGCATAAGATGCGGTCAACTGTGCATCCATTCCGGAGTGATCGCCTCGTGTTTTTCCTTCGCCTTGTGCTTTTGCTTTCAATCTTGATAGGGATCCCATAGGAATAATAGGAGGATAGATTCCTTTTTGGTGAAGACCACGGTCGATGTAGATCTGTCCTTCGGTAATGTATCCCGTAAGGTCAGGAATTGGATGAGTAATATCATCTTCCGGCATACTGAGGATTGGAATCTGTGTGATTGATCCGGCTTTTCCTCTTACGCGTCCTGCGCGTTCGTACATTGTTGCAAGGTCAGTGTATAGGTAACCGGGGTATCCACGTCGTCCCGGCACTTCTTTTCTTGCTGCGGAAACTTCACGTAGGGCTTCGCAATAGTTGGTCAAATCTGTCAGAAGAACTGTTACATGATAGTCTTTTTCGTATGCCAAGTATTCGGCTACAGTTAGCGCCAAACGTGGGGTGGCAATTCTTTCAACTACGGGATTATCAGCTGTGTTTATAAACAGTACCGCACGCGAGAGTGCTCCGGTCTTTTCTAGCTCATTCTGGAAGAACTGGGCTTCTTCGTAGGTGACTCCCATTGCTGCGAAGATAACGGCGAACTTTTCGTCACTGGTCCCTGGTCCCTGGTCACTGGTCTCCTGTCGATTGTCGACTGTCGATTGTCGATTGCCATCTATCATTTCTCCTTTTTCAACTTCTTCCGGCGTAAGTACTCTCATCTGACGAGCAAGCTGTGCTGCAATCTGATTGTGGGGAAGTCCTGCACCGGAGAAGAGTGGAAGTTTTTGTCCTCGTACCAAAGTGTTTAGAACATCAATGGTAGAAATTCCGGTTTGGATAAAGTCATCCGGATACTCACGTGAGTAAGGGTTGATAGGAGCACCGTTAATATCCAGTTTCTTTTCTGGAACAATCTCCGGTCCTCCATCGATCGGTTTGCCTCCTCCGGAGAATATGCGGCCAAGAATGTCTTCGCTTACTCCGATCTCGAAAGTTCGGCCAAGGAAGCGCACTTTGGTGCCTTCTGTTGTGGCTCCTTTTGCTTCTTCGAAAAGCTGGACAACTGCAAGGTCGGACCTTGCATCCAGAACTTTTCCAAGGCGTTTGGTGCCATCGGTAAGCTCAATTTCGCAGAGTTCATCGTAGGTTACACCTTCGATGCCTTCGACCATCATTAGGGGGCCGGCGATATCGGTGACTGTTTTGTAAGCGGTAGACATGGTATGAAGTGGTAATTAAGTAGTGGTAATAGATGTTTTGGGGGTCGCTAGTCACTGGTCAAATCCGAGTAATCCGTGTAATCAGTGTAATCCGTGGTTCAGACAAGGGGACATAGTTGAGAAGTGAAAAGTGAATAGTTAAAAGTTAAATTAAGTGATGAATGGCTTGCAGTCGAAGAATTTGCATTTCCTCGAATTCTTCCTGAGTTATTGGACCACCCCTTCCGTATAATGCAATCAGGTCTTGAACTCTAGTACGTTGATCACTTGTTAAATGGCTAAAAGTCACTAGCTCTTGTTGCATCATTGTTGTAGGTGGTCGATCTGCCGTTGATTCTGGTGCTGTTTTCATATCATTGAGTAGTTAGTAGGTAGTTAATCATGCTAATCCTTTAATCAAGTAAATCATGGTTCAGACAATGGTGACATTTAGAAATTAGAAATTAGAAATTAAACCGCAACAACCTCCTCTTTCTTAGAAACCTCAGCAGAAGAATCCTTCAACCCTGCCATCTGAGTCCTGATCTTATCTTCGATCTTATCAAACTCCGCCTCCATACCTTCTTCGGGTAAGAAGCTGCATTTGGTAATGTCTGATTTAACATCCAGTTTCTGAACTCTGGAGAAATCGAAGTCTTCTTGATCGATGATTTGCAGTGCACAGTCCATAAAGGTCAAAATCGCACGCATCATTCTGTATTGTTTTTTGATTGAGGTGTAAGCATCTACCGGATCAAATGCATTCTGGAACAAAAAGTCCTCACGAATCATTTTTGCTGTTTCCAATGTAAGTTGTTCCTTTGGCGAAAGAGCATCTGTTCCTACAAGTCTTACTATTTCTTCCAACTTACTTTCTTGTTGAAGAATTTCGGCTGCGCGAATGCGATTTTTGGAAAAGTCATCCGCAACTTCTTTTGCATAATAAGGATCCAGAGCATTTGTATAAAGAGAATAACTCTGAAGCCAGTTAATGGAAGGGAAGTGACGTTTGTAAGTTAATTTTGCGTCCAAAGCCCAGAACACCTTGGTAACACGTAGAGTGTTTTGTGTAACTGGTTCGCTAAAGTCACCTCCGGGAGGCGACACTGCCCCGATAGCAGTCAGTGATCCTTTGCGACCATCTGTTCCAAGGCACTGGCAAGCTCCAGTGCGCTCATAAAATCCTGCTGTTCGTGATCCCAAGTAAGCGGGATAACCTTCTTCCCCCGGCATTTCCTGAAGACGTCCGGACATTTCTCTCATTGCTTCCGCCCAACGTGATGTGGAGTCGGCCATAAGGGCTACGTCGTAGCCCATATCGCGGTAATACTCTGCAATAGTGATTCCTGTGTAAACAGATGCTTCGCGAGCTGCTACAGGCATATTAGATGTGTTTGCGATTAGAACGGTTCGTTTCATCAAAGGTTCACCGGTGTTTGGATCTTTCAATTCGGGGAACTCCTTTAGTACTTCCGTCATCTCGTTTCCGCGCTCACCACATCCGATGTAAACAATAACCTGAGCATCGGAGAATTTTGCCAAACTCTGTTGAGTAACAGTTTTTCCTGCTCCAAATGGTCCGGGGATTGCACCTGCTCCGCCTCTTGCAATTGGGAACAAGGTATCCAGAACTCTCATTCCTGTGGAAAGCGGTTCACTGGGAAGAAGTTTGCTTTTTGTTGGGCGTGGGTTGCGGATTGGCCAACGTTGTAACATAGTAATGTTTACTGGTTTTTGGTTTTTAGTTTCTGGTTCCTCGACGTCGATGACTGCGATGGTATCTTCAATAGTGAATGATCCTGATTGAATCTCTTTCACAGTTCCATTAACTCCGGGAGGTACCATTACTTTGTGCTCAATAAGAGTGGTCTCCTGAACTGTTCCCAGAATATCTCCTTCGCTCACCTCATCTCCGGCTTCCTTGACAGGATTAAAGTCCCACTTTCTTTCGCGATCCAACCCGGGTACATCTATTCCTCTGGTTATGTATTGGCTATTGGCTACCTCCTCGATCAATTTAAGAGGGCGTTGTATTCCATCGTAGAATTGCTCCAGAAGTCCCGGTCCAAGTTCAACCGACAGCGTGGCTCCGGTTAGTTCCACAGGTTCTCCGGGTCCTATACCGGATGTTTCTTCGTAAACCTGAATAGAACCTTCGTCACCATGAAGTTCGATAACTTCTCCGACGAGCTTCTCTTTGGAAACTTTTACAACCTCGTACATTTTGGCATGTTTCATACCTTTTGCGACTACGAGGGGACCGACGACTTTTACTATTGTTGGTTGGGACATGGAAATAAGTGGGGAGTGATAATGAATTAATTGTCGAATTGAGATTCGGAATCCGGAATCCGGATTCCGATCCTTTGAGCCTGTATTGACGTACTATTATTCATGATTAATTATTTAAGAATATCGGAACCTACCGCCCTCTCCACAATCCTCTTGAGTCTGGAAAGACCGTATCCGGTTGAACCCTTATGGGAAGGAAGTGGAATAATTGCAGGTAAGGCACCGCGAGCGAGCTTCTTCTCGTCTTCGGGAGTAATTCCGCTCGCGAGGTCTTCCGTTATAAATACGATTGCGTAAACATTTCGTTCAACTCCATTTTCATCAGGCTTAGTATCCTTCTTTAATCTAAATAGTTCTTCAACTGCCTGATTGGAGTCATTGACCGGCACAACATCAACTCCCAACAGTGCGAATCCTGCGACTGCTTCCCAAGTGCCGATGATTGCTATTTTATGAGTCATGGTTTGATGAATTAGTTGGTAGTTCAGAGTTTTCGGAATCCGATCCCCTGAGCCTGCATTGATGAACTAGTATTCATAGAATTTCTTATGCGAAATTAGAAGCAGTTAAAAATGGTGGCAAAGACTGTTTCGTCTCCTGTGGCGTCAACTCACTCCTCTTTGCTATTAATATAGTTCGAATTAATTTGAGTTGATTGTTGGTAATTGCAGCAAATGCAAACAGAGGATCTATACTCAAAGGAACATTCCACATTTTGGATACATCGGTTGCAACTATATGCGCTGCAAGTTGTTCAAATTCAATGGGATCGCTGAAGAGTGTTTCCAGATCATTTGGCAAGAACATAAACAGTCCTGAGTGTTCTATTGCTGACACAATTTTATCCTTATCTCCTGCCAACTCTTTTGCGGGGATAGTTCCTCCTCCAAGCAAGTAGGGGAGAACTTCGTCTTCCTCTTCCTTATTAAGTCTGACTGCGGTTCGAATATTGTTCAGATCAATCTTGTGCGATACAAAGCTCTTTATATGTTCACTTCCGCTTCTTCCGGCAAGCTCCAGTTGAAGGTTGGCTATGTATGCAGCTACTGCTGTATCAACTTCTTTTGCATTAGATTCTTCTCCTCCCAGCATCTCGGTAATAAAGTCAGTCAGATGCATTGGCAGTGCGCCTTGCGATCCGTCTTTAATAAACTGCTTTATCTCATCAGGATCAAAGGCTGACATTCCACTTAGTGGTTCTTTGCTTATCTCTGAAGTAAGATTCAATTTCTGTTTTATGAAATATGAGATAACAGGAGCATCGTTCTCCAGCCACAGAATATGGAAAATCTCATCAGCCTCGTCCGGTGACATTTGCTCAACCTCTCTGCGCATCCAGGTTCCAACAGCTTCCAATATTGCCCGTCCTTCGTTTATGCCCTGATCTATTACGCTTGTAAGCTTAAGCTCTGTAAGAATCTTTTCCACTTCTTTAAGGTCACGTGCACCGAGCATACGATCAACATCGGATTGCTCCATCAACAAAAGCTTTAGTACTCCCATTCTTCCGTGGGAGTAAGCGAACTTTGGCCGGAAGGTGGATTGAAGACTAGACATTTATTAAGCAGAGAAAAGCATTTGAGAAATTTCTAATTCGGACTTCGGACGTAGGACTTCGGACGTAAGATGTTCAAGCGTACAGTCCTGTTCCTGCTTTTTGGATATAAATCTGAATCCTCCTTTCGCCTTTATGGTAGAGCCGAGTTCAAACTTTCCGCTGTCTGCCAACTTCTTCATCAGATCCACATGTTTTGCGGCGGGATGAATAGTCCCTTCACTTGTAATACTTTTCAGGCAGGCTCTCATCAAAGGCTCTATCTTTCCATCAGGCAATTTGGCCAACTCTTCCACAGCTGCTTCGTAAGTTTCGTTAAGCAGTTCCTGTTTTTTTGTTAAAACAGTATTCTTTACAAGCATTGCACCTGCGTTCTCTGCTTTTGCTTTAATCTGCGCCTTCTTCTGTTCCTTTTGAGCTGCAATTTCCTGCTTGCGCACAGCTACTGTACGTTCACCTTCTTCACGGATTTTGGTTAGCCCTTTCTGATGAACGGAACGTGCATCTTTAATTTTTTGGTCGGCTTGGGAGATTATTGCAGTGATGATGTCTTGGAGGGCCATGGGATTTAATTGGAAATAGTTACAGTTTTGTCCAGTATTCCAGTACTCCAGTATTCGAATACTCGAATATTAGAATATTGGGGAGACGAGGTTAGAGAATCCCGCCCTTGAAGTTATTCAACATAAAGAACGAAATCAAGAATCCAAGCAACGCGTATGTCTCGACCAAAGCAGCCATAGTAATTACGCGTCCTGTCATCTTTTCGTCCTTTGCAAGCATGTGCATACCGGCGGCACAGACTTTTGCCTGATAAGGTCCGGAGGTAACACATGTGAATGCGACAGGTAAGCAAGCTGCGAGTATTGCAACACCTTGGCTTACGCTGATTGCAACTTCACCGTTGATAACATCGGCGTAGTTGAAGATGAAAAGCAGAGCAATAACCATTCCATAAAGTCCTTGTGAACCGGGGAGAACCATCAATGTGATGACTTTTCCTGCTAGCTCAGGCTTTTCGGTCAAAAGACCTGCACCGGCTTGTCCTGTAACAGAAACTCCGATGATGGAGCCGATACAGGAAACAAATGTGGCAATTGCGGCTCCAAAGAGAGCGAATGCAAGGCCCCATTGTACTTCACCTGCATGCGTTGCTGCTGCAATCGCTTCAGGCTCTTGTGCAAACACTGCGATTGGTGCGAGCAGGGCTGCGGCGGTAAGAAGTGAACGAGTTTTCATAGATAGAAGGGGAAAGAAAATTGAGAATTGAAAATGGTAAGTGGCAAATTAAGGATTATCGTGTAATTAATTGCTTGACTCTTGATGCCCACTGATTTCTTTCATTAGGTCTCATTCTAGACATAATATCCATATCTAGCTCCAATAAATCTCCTCCAAGGACATGTACTGTTCTATTGGCTTCTTTAAGTTTTGGTTTTGCAAATTCTTCTGCCGGTGGTCTTTTTTCTGCTGTGCTCATGGTTTGAAGTGAAAAGTTAATAGTGAATAGTTAATAATTATTCTCCAGAGGGCAAATTTGATGCTTTTGATTCGGCTTCTGCGATAATATCCTCTGGTGATCTACCGGATGAATTTTCTATTCCAAGTCGTTGGCAAAGATTCATTATTCTTCTTTTTAATTCAGTGGTGTCTGAAATAACAAGTCTTTGTTGTTGTTTTACTTGGTCGATCTGACGTCGTGCAGATTCGCACGTGGGTGTTGTCGCCGTTGATGTTACTTCTACTGTGCTCATAATAAGAATTGGAAATTATAAATTAGGAATTAGAAATTAATTAGTACTTCTTTTAAACGGAGTAAAAGCCTTCCCGCCCCCCTCAAAAAACTGAGAGAAGAACTCAATAAATTGAAGACGACCTGAATGAATAAAACTTCCAAGTGTATTAAGTGCTATCGATATCAAATGTCCCATAAATGCAATTATTATTATTGCCGGGATCGCCAGGAAGACGGGGAGGAGTTTGCCCACTTCGATTGCAACTTGGTTAACTGCCATTGCAATAGCTCCTGTTACAAGACCAAGCGCAAGTATCCTCAGGTAACTAAGTGTGTTACTAAGCATTCCAATCGTAAAGTTAAGCATTCCGATTAAGCCCATCAATGGTCTGATAATAATCTTTGATCCATAGCCCTTGCCCCACACCATCAGAAGTATCGCTGCATAAAAGATGTACTTAGAGATTTCTGTGAGTACGTCGGGTGCAAAGACCATGAATAAGATCGATCCCATCAAGATATGAGATGTAAAGTCCATCCAGAATGCCTCTGCCTTTTTGCCATGTATCCATTTGTAATATCCTGCCAAGAACATTCCATAAAAGAGGTGAGTCAGACCCAAAATCAAAGAAAGATTTTGCAGGAAGTTGATTCCAGACTGTTCGTTTAAGTTCCAAATTTGGCCTTTAAACAGCATTCCTCCTTCCGCTGTAGTTTTAGTCAGAAAAGCGGGAACTTGCTCCGGTGCCAGTCCAAAGTAACCTCCAAATGGTATGGAAACAACAATAGTAACAAGCCCTCCAAGGAACAGTGTCCATGCCAGTTTTGATTCTCGTATCTTTAGCTTTTTCTTGAGTATTGCAATTCCAAATACGAGTGCCAACACAAATCCATATCCCGCGTCGGTCAGACAGAGCGCAAAATAAAGTGCGAAGAACGGAGCGAGTGACAATGTCGGATCAAATTCTTTATATAAAGGATATCCATATAGGTTTGTAACACTTTCAAAAGGAGTAACAGCAGTAGGATTCCAAAGGAGAACTGGGGCATCCTCGTTTTCATCAGGCTTTACCTTCAAAATTGTGACAGCGGGACCTATGCTTTGCAGTTTTTGTTCCAGAGTTCCAAGTTTCTTTTTCGGAACCCATCCCAATAGTGTAACTGTAGTTTCGGTTGGGGACATTGCTTCTCGTGCAGATTGCCTGTCGCTAAGCCACTTCATAAATATTGCAACTTTTGTCAGATTAGGCAGTTCAACGGAAAGTCGACTGCGTTCTTCATCACTCTTTGTTCTAATTCTTTCAGATTCTTTTATATGCATAAGAGCCTGCTCATAAAGTTCGGTCGGAGTTCCGTCGGCCCGAGGTAGTTCTACGTTTGTCCATCCTTCGCTTACGGCAAGTTCTTCAAATCGTTTTTGATCTTCCTTAAGAATGTGAGCAACACAATAAGTTTCTTTTGCGGTCACATTAACCTCGCTAATTTCCGTTCGCAGATTCTCTGCATCGATTTTATCCCTTAAAGATTTAAGCTTTAAAGATGGGATTAAACCCAAAATTCGTACAGCCAATTCCGATTCGTTGGAATCGGCAAGTGAATGCTTTAGGTTCATCCAGGGCGAAAGTGCTTTGGATAATGCTTCAGCTTCTTTGCCGGTTCTTTCCGCATCCGTATCGCGTTCCTCAAGTTTGTGGAGCTGGTCTACTATTCCACGTACATCGGTATGCTTCGCAGCAAAAATGATGTCATTTTCGGGAACACTCTTACCTGCAACTGCCAAAGTTTCTTTGGATGCATGATTTTTTAGCACGTCTATTGCGAATTTAAGTTCTGCAGCTCTGTAATTTACTTCGGTGTGATCTATTTCTATATTCTTAGACTCTGCTTCGCTCAATTCCATAACTCCCTCCTTATACAGGGTGTCGATCAAAGACTCCTTTATTGATTCATGAGCGATAATTGCCACTTTTTGCATTTCTACGACTGCCATCTAGTTTGCAGAGGAGAATATATTAGAATCAGAATCTGTCATTTGCGAAACAAGACGTTCGACCGCACCATCTTTGCGACTTTTGTACTTTTGCTCGATTGCAGTAGATGCACTTTCCGCCTCTTGTTTTGCCTTGTACAGAATTTGTCCGCATTCGTTTGCTTTGTATTCCTTTAGCTCCTCATTTGCCTGTATTTTAAGTTCGTCTTCGGCTTTTTGAGTTTTGTCTGCAACAGCCTTTGCAACTTCGATCTTTTCGGCTTCCATTGCCTTTATTTCCTTTGCAGCACGCTCATTTTCCTGTTTTTCTGTTCTAGTAATCTGGTCAAAAGGGGATCCGGCAGCGCCGGCAGTTTGACCTTTTTGGCTTTGTGAAGCGGTTTTTTGAGGATTCATATGCGTGCAGGTTAAAGCTCGCGGAATATACTGATGTATTGTACAGAAATCAAGGGTTCAGGGGGAGTTTTTGGGAGTATTTGGGTGGTTTGTTGTTTGTTGTAGTACGCACATAAAGTGAAAAGTTAATAGTGAATAGTGAAAAGTGAGACATTATTGATAAAACAAGCGTGTTGCATGCAAACTATTCACTTTTAACTATTAACTATTCACTACTTACGTTTAACTCGTTCAAACCCCGAAAACTCCAATACCTTAAGCCCCTTCTCCTCCTTCTCAATCTTATCCAGAATCAAGTTAAGACCGATGTTATCCGAAGCAATATGAGAGCATTGAATGAAATTTACATGGTGCTCTTTTGCTTTTTCCAGAGACTTATCCGTAACGTGCATGGTAATAATAGTGCCAACTCCTGCGCGGGCTTGTTCTTCTATATATTCCTCGGGACCGTTGGTTCCGCCCGTAAACTCGGTGGCAACCACTTTGCCGGGGCGACCACTCTTGGATCCATTCGCAATAATCGGCGGGTTGCCGAGTTTCGCGTAAGATTTGTATTCGGGAATATCAAGAAGCGCATTCAGTATCTCTCCCAAGTCATCATACTTTTTTGCACATATCTTTTTTTCTACGAATTGGTAAACATGATTATCCGCGGGTGTATGACAACTAAAGAAAGGAATATCCAGAAGCTGCGCAGCTCTTTGAGCTCTGAACATGTTATTGGAATGAATCGAGCGCCATATCTTTTCCATTCTTGGCCCCATCAATGTGTCACCGCGATTCTCCGGAATACCGTGTTGAGCAAGCAGATCAATTTGCATTGCCATAACTTTATCCAGATCCGCCAGCCCGCGACCCGAAGGATGATGAGCCATTACCGCATCAATTTTTGTTCCGTTCTTCTTTAGCCGGTCCACAAGCAGAAACTCCGGAGTTTCCACATCAATTCCAACGATAATAGATTTTATCTCCTCATCACCGGTTCCGTAGCAAATTCTGGTGTCGGAATAGGGATTCCAAAGGCGCTCTTCATCAAAGAGTTCCTGTTCCTTTTTGGAAAGTTTTTTTTGTTTATCTTTCTGCTTCTTCAGGAGTTTTTCAATTTCTTTTTTGGAACGTGGGTCAGCTGTTATGCCGTGTTCGATCAGGCGAGTGAAGAGTTTGGAGAGTTTCATAGACTATCAGAGTACATGGAGATGTTGTTTTTGCAAAATATTAATGTATTAAGGAGAATCATTAATTTTGTAAATTCAAGATGTTAGTATCTCTTGACATTAAAATGTTTGGGGAGAGATGCGGTAGAAAGTCTTCCTGCAACTTCAAGGTATCTATTAGTCAATTCGGTTCCATATATTCTGATCCATTCATAACATACAAAAAATTGAGCTCCGGCACGCATTGCTTCTGCACCGAGTTCAGATGATCCCCCTACTTCACTGGTGACACAAATAATAAAGCAGTTTCTATGTTTTTTGCGATTGCTTTAATTACTCGTAAGCCTTCACGCTCATAATTATTAGTCAGATTAACATCAACAACTGCAACATCGGGCTTCATTAAGTTTATCAATTGCATTGCGGCCTCTTCTGAAGCAATGCTGATTGGAGCAAGTCCTTGTTTTAGAGCATTTTTAAATCGAGATATTCCGCGTGGGCTTGCCCCGCGGATGGTCGTCTGAGGTGTAATATACTTTCATGGCTACCAAACACATTCGAAAGGAACATAATGTAAACCTACTTCTATATCATGCTGTGTTTCCGGCAAAATACAG
>JAHISE010000137.1 GCA_018818235.1 Patescibacteria group bacterium | reverse complement strand
TTTAACAAATAACTCTGTTGAAGTTATATCACTCTGATTAACCCACAAGTTAACCATAGAATCCTGTGTAATTGTAAATGTTATCTGTGCAATTTTGTTTGCCAAAAGTCTTACTTCTTCAGTTCCGTCCAATTCACCATCAATTGTTCCCAATTCTTGCGGTTGCATGCTTTCAAACTTCAACCCCTCCACCCCAGCATCTATAACCCTCCGCAATCCTGCAACAATCTCCCCCGCAACACCAGCGTCAGGTTGAGTTGGATCTGCTTCCGGAGTTTCATCCGGTGCTTCATCTTCAGGTGTAACCTCCTCTGTAATTCCGGCAATAACTGTAGTCATACTCTCTATCCATCTGTCACGCTGTTCATTTGGTTTTCCCTGAACGTTATCTACGTAGTTTTTTACATGAGGACTGCCGTAACCGTTCACGATATATGTATTAACTGCATTCTTCCATAACCTATCCGCCCTCTGCCAACTTCTTGACCTAGGTTGTTCAGTACTTTCCCCAGTAACACTGCCGCCTGCGGAGGCTATGGGTTCGCCTACGCTTACATTGATCCTTACAAAGTACCAGGTCTTTATGCGGGTACGAAGATTTTGCATGATTTAAAGAGAAACCTATTTATACTTCTCAACCATCTCCAAATAAACCTTGCACATATTTTGTCTTTCAGGCTCTTTAATTGCACTGCAGTACTTAATATCTTTCATTTTTATTGCGTAGTTGTATTCGCAATTATCATAAACAACAGGGTGCGTAATTTGATCACACTCATGTGCATAAGCTATACGAGCTGTGCGTTCAAAATGACACCATTCCCTTAAATCATTTCTTTCATACGAAGAGCAATTATTCATTTGGGGATCTTCTATTGTTAGTTCTCCTTCGCTGTATTTCCTATTGCAATAGACTCTGTTTCGTACAGTTGAGTAATAACAAGGATCGCCTAGAAATAGTTTTTCTTCTACCGCCCCCAAACAACTCCACCCATAACTACTGGGCAACAGAAGCTCACAGGCTGAGGGGTCTTTGGTGAGGGAGGCGTATTCATGTATACAACCTGATTGTATTACACCCAAAGGAGGATAGTTTGGGAAAAATCTTATAATTTTAAGGCAGTTATTTGCACTCTTGCCTTCGTCTACAAATATTTGAGCCAGTTGTTCTGCGTCATGCATACTATCTGCAACTGAGTATCCTAGAGAATTGAAAGTCACATATCCTATGATCGATATTGTAAATATCGTACCAATAGTTACGAGGATGTATTTTACTGATTTTTCCATAACCACAGAAAGATGCTAAATGGTTCTAACCTTCACAATTTATCTCGCCGGAACCATCATATCCTAAGAAGCTGCATGATCCTACTTTCCACCAGGGTTTAGTATTGCCGTTTGCTTCAGTCATTGTTGATTCAAAAGGATCTACATAAAATATGCCTTCGAAATCATCAGTTCTTTTAGTAAGTGGCATTTGGTTACTCAGTGAATTAGGATTAAAAATATCCTCAATTGCATTATCACTTCCATCTGAGGTGTCTTTAAGTAATTTGGAAAATAATGTAACGGCAAATCCATGTTCTCTGTAAGCATCAGTTACTTCATCAATTACTTCTGCACCCAATATTCCTAAATATTCCTGTCTAAGGTATGAACGAACTATGTCTGTGTCCCAGAACCCGTTTTCATAATTTTCAGGAGCTTTGATCTTGAATGAATAATCGGCGCTCAAAGCACGATCTTGATTTCCAAAATGGCTACTATGGAAAGCATATGAATTATTAGTTACATCTGAGAATCTAACAGATGCCTCATCAAATGTGCTTCCGAGAAGATGTGAATCTTTTGCAGGATCAAGGGCAACAATTAAATTCACTTGTCCAATGTTTTCAGCCATTGCATAACCAACATAAGTACCCCAGCTATGTCCTACAATATTAATATTGTTGCCTTCAAATCCTGCAGCTTTTAATTGATTAGCTGTCCATATTCCAGCTCCGTTAATCCACTTTGTTCCATTAAGGCCAATATGACTGATGTTGTCATCTGCAGCACTACTCCAATCCAGTGTTACAACCTGTAAATTATTTAATCCCAAGTTTAATGCAAGCTCCTTCATTGGATCGCTGTTTTCACTATCTCCTCTCCCATGCACCACAACCCAAACAGGCTGGTTGGGGTTGAGATCATTAATTTCATCTATTCCAAACTCTTTTCTTTTCCATGCTCCATTATCTTCATAGAACTCCGCCACCCCCATACTAACCGGCATACTCTCTCCACTTTCCGGAATACTGATCCTTCCCTCAATCTTCTGCGTAGTATATGGCTTTATATTCACCCCAACGCCAACATTTAACTCTAATTGGGAGATTTCATCCTTACTTAACAATGTCTGTTGTGAATAATCAGTGTTGTCTGTGATATAAAGTGAGTATGTGCCTGCCGGAAGCACTGAACTGACAGATTCTCCCGCCCCTCCATCGCGGTTTGACACATGATTAGGTCTGCTGCTGGGCATATATTATTAAAAATATGATTATCAACGAAAAAGTTCATCAACATTTTTTATTTTTGAACTACATCCTTCACAAATAGATGGATTTGCTTGCATAGCTTTTGTGCCTATTAGGCATGCGCTTTTTAGATTTTCACTATTAATTGTTTCACAATATTTTGAATCCCTATTCTTTAATGCAACTCTGTATTGACATTCATCATAGAATCGTGGTTGAGAGTCTAAAGAATTACAATCATTGATATTTTCAACTTTAGCAGCGAGTGCAACTTTGCAACATGCATTAGATTTAATTTCTTCAGATCCAGTTACACATTCTTTCCATTGTGCATTCATTCCATTTCCTCTGACTTCTCCTGACATAAGCATAACACATGCCCTATGATCAGTAGCTACCCCCAAACAACTCCACCCATAACTACTGGGCAGTAAAAGCTCGCAGGCAGTGGGGTCTTTGGTGAGGGAGGCGTATTCTCTTACACATCTCATCTGCATCTCATATGTTGTCGGTCTTGGGCCTATATCAAATGTCCTAAAAAGGAAGCAATCACCTGCAGACCTATTGTTTTCGATTAGTTTTTCGGCTAATTCTTCAGGAGATTTTGAATGTTCATAATAGAAAATATGTGCACCTAAATATGCCATTAATGCGATCAATACTATGCTGCCGATAGCAAGTTTTGGGCTGAGCTGCATACAGAAGAAGTATAGTGGCTAAGGAGTATTTTGTAATGTAGTTGGAACAGCTTGCCAGTATTCACCATTGGTTCCTTTACTTTCTTCCACTGTAATAGGGAGTATTCCTTCTGGTCCATCAGGATCTATGACCATTCCAAGCATTTCTCCGTTTACCAATTTATCAATATCAAGTATATCAAGTGAAGTATCTCCCTCTCCATTTACCAAATTTGCGAAATATGAAACTGAATATCCATGTTCACTTAAATATGCTTGTGCATTATCAAGCAATAATTTTTTCTCTGGTGTCATAAAGATGGTACTTTCTTCATTTTCATGAACACCGAGGATATCGAAGTTATAGTTAGCAGTATTTGCTCGTAATCCGGAGCCAAATGAGCTGCTAAGGAATGCCCACGAAACCTTAGATACATCATTGAAAACTACATCGTGTATTGGATAATTATTTGGCAAGGGGTCGGTGGGACTATCCATTGCTACAATTGCTTGTATTCCATAACCGTTTCCATCCTGTCCATATTTGTAATTCTTACCTATTTCATAAGCAACAAGTGAACCCCAACTGTGTCCACCATCAAGCACCTTATCACCTTTGAATCCCATTGCCTTTAACTGATCTGCGGCCCATTTGCCAACTGATGGAATCCAATTCGCACCATTAAGAGCACCAACTAATACTCCGTTATCTTTTGCAGAATCTTCCCAGTTCAATGTGACAACCTGATATCCTCTGCTAAATAAGCTCTGTGCAAGGAAATCAATATTATTACCATTTTCACTATCTTTTCTCCCATGCACCACAACCCATACAGGCTTGTTGGGGTTTAATTGATCCACACCACCTTCAGATGGTGAAAGTTCATAATTTTTATTTCTATTTCCTATATCATCGAATGTAGCAACACTCATACTCACCTCCATAGTCTTCCCACTCTCCGGAATACTGATTCTTCCCTCAATCTTTTGGGTTGTGTATGGCTTAATATTTATTCCAACGCCCACGTTTAATATAAGTTGTTCAACTTCTTCTGCACTCATAAGAGTTTCCCCTGAATAA
>JAHISE010000136.1 GCA_018818235.1 Patescibacteria group bacterium | reverse complement strand
CTCAGCAAACTCAAAGATACACTATCGGATGAATCCCTTAAATGGGAAGGAATAGAAATTCACGAATGTATTCATAAAGTTAAGGAAGAAACAGGAATTGAACCGAAGAAGATCTTTCAGCCTTTGTATCAGATCTTTCTTGGAAGAACGAGTGGACCGCAGGTTGGTTGGTTTTTGTCGACATTTGATAGAACAGAGGTTGTCGGAAGACTTGGTGAAGCCACAAAATAACGTTTTCTCGTTTACTGGTTTTCTCGTTTATCAGAACTAATAACGAGTAAACGAGCAAACCAGAAAACTAGTAAACTAATTTGCAATCTATCTGATAAAATATAGACATGACGAACACTCAATTACTCCAACACGCCTCCTACGGCCACCTCCTCCCCGCCGCTCACGGGCTACTCGAAGAACATGCTGATAAGACCAAAGAACATCTGATTGCAACCGGTGCTGCCATGGAAGTACTGGCAAAAAAATTCGGCGGCGATACCGAGACATGGAAAATCGCAGGGATGCTTCATGACCTTGACTGGGATAAATTGGAAAAAGACGCTCAGGAACATTGCGGCAAAACTTTGGATGAATTGATCGAGCCGATCGAAGCACCTGCTGAGCTACTTGCAGACATTAAATCACATTACGCTGAAAAATACGGCGGTGAACATCCGCTCGAATCGATGTTAAGGAAAACTCTTTACTGTGTCGATGAACTTACAGGCCTGATCATCGCTACTGCATTAGTCAGACCAAGCAAAAAGCTGGAGGATGTTGAAGTGAAGAGTGTAAAAAAGAAAATGAAAGACAAAGGATTCGCAGCTCAAATAAACCGTGAACAGATTCGTAAATGTGAAGAGCTTTTGGAAATCGAACTGGATGAGTTTATTCAAATCACACTGGACGCGATGAAGGAAGTGGCGCAGGATATAGGTCTATGATTCCATTGTTGCCTTTGTGGAAAAATAAAACGTGGTATCCGAAAAAGGCGCATGACACACAATCACACACAAAACTCGATTCGATCAATTTGAATGTCGAAGAACAACTCGGATTGCTAAATATATTCTCTAAGCTTTCCTTCGATGAATTATACCAGGACATAAAAAATGAAAAGGCCAGATACTCCGATAAACAAATAAGATTTAACTTATGTGATGCAATCATACTAAACTGTATGCTGATAATAAAATTAGTCTTCTTGAAGGAAAAAGAGGTGGAAGTTTGTGGTTAAGAAAAATCTAAAAATCAATACCCATAATAACTGGACATTGCTTATTGTGTAGGTAAAGATACAACCATTACACATATGAACAATGAATTCATCAAATACGTTATCTTCTCGCAAGGAAAAAGTGGCAGTTCGCTTCTTTGTAATCTTCTAAAAAAGCATCCTGATGTGATAAATCAGGGAGAGTACTTCAATACACTCTCTAGTTCTGCAATATTTAAAACCACAGAAATATCAAAAGTGAACAGGGATCTGATCAGAACATATATCGGCAATATATACGGCAACAGATCCAATATCCCGTGCAAAGCCATAGGATTCAAATATATTTTTTCCCTTCACTACATATTGTTTCCGGAAGTTTGGGAATATCTGTATGAAAACAGGAAAGAAATCCGCATGATTGCGACATCACGCAGGAACCATTTAAAAAGATTTTTATCTGCTACTAATGCGGTTATTCAAAGGAAGAAGGATCCATCCAGCATACCTGTACCTTCTGAATTTGAATTCGAGAAAATACATTTAGACGCCGGTAGTTTAGCGGAAAGATTAAGGTATATGGAAACAGAGTACAGATCATTTAAATCCTTACTTGAACACTTCCCGTCCATAATTTCTTTCGACTACGATGATCTTCTTAACAATATTAATAAGGTTCTATGGGATTCATTTACTTTCCTTGGAGTAGACCCAAATGTAGAAGTACAATCGCACTACAAAAAAATAACACCGGATAATCTGCAAGACGCTATAGAAAATTATGATGAGGTATTTGAAGTGCTAACCGGAACGCCTTACGAATGGTGCATTGCAGATCCTGTTCTTTCGGCATAGCTAATACCAATTAGCATTTAGAATGGTACTGATTTCGATGCTCCAATTGAAAAGAATTGTTTTATTTACTTTTCCTTATCCCCCTCCCCCCATATTTTAAGGCGAGGGGGTTTTCGAAGGGGGAGAGGATGGGTGGCCATTCGATATGACTCATGGTCACTCATAGATATTACTTGCAACAAGATTGTTGGCCACACTGAGTAATGTCGAAGTGTGAGGGGGATACAAGGTTAGTTTTATTTAAAATGCAAATTGG
>JAHISE010000135.1 GCA_018818235.1 Patescibacteria group bacterium | reverse complement strand
CCAATTTGCATTTTAAATAAAACTAACCTTGTATCCCCCTCACACTTCGACATTACTCAGTGTGGCCAACAATCTTGTTGCAAGTAATATCTATGAGTGACCATGAGTCATATCGAATGGCCACCCATCCTCTCCCCCTTCTGAGTGGGAGAGGGTTTAAGGAAAAGTAAATAAAACAATTCTTTTCAATTTGAGCATCGAAATTAGTACTATTCTAAATGCTAATTGATATCAATATTCCCAGTCGTCCATTAATCTTTTCTAATTTCTCCTCCGCATTCTTTAGTTTATCTTTTTCAGTCTCAACTACCTCCTCCGGAGCATTATCCATAAATTTCTTATTATCAAGCTTGCTCTTGATGCTTTTAATGAATCCTTCCAGTTTAGACTTTTCCTTAGTGAGCTTCTCTTTTTCTTTATCTAAATCTATTACTCCTTCCAAAGGAATATGAACTTCGCAGTTTTTGAGGAATGTACTTGCTGCGTTCTGATGCTTTGCAGGCTTGGAATCTATCTTGAGCTCATTTAAACGAGCCAATCTGATTATGTGATCACGTTGAGACTCCAGAAGCTCCGCATGCTTCTTTGTATGAATAATCACTTTAACTTTTGCACCCGGTTCCACTCCATGATCCGCACGAAGACTTCGCACTGCTGTAATAACATCAATGACCATCTGGAATTCATCCTCTGATTTTTTATCTTTCTTCTTCTTATCAGTAAGTGGCCAAGGCTGAAGCATAATAAGATCGGAAGAATCCGATTTTTTGAACTGCTGCCACAGTTCTTCCGTAACAAACGGACAATAAGGATGCAGTAGTACCAAAATCGCACGCAATGAACCAACAAGCATCTCTATGTTCGTTTCTCCTTTGCTAAGTTCCAAGTACCAATCACAAAAGTAATCCCAAACAAAACTATAAATCTTTTCCCCCACTTCACTTAATCGGTACTCATCCAATCCCTTTGTTGCATCTTCAATCAGGTTCTCTAAGGATGACTGCAAAGCTCTATCTGCCAAAGACAACTTGGCATCTGTTCCTGCGCCGGCAATGTCTTTTGGATCTAAACCTGCTTCCTCGCATTTCATTTGTACGAATCGTGATGCATTCCAGAGTTTGTTTACAAAATTTCTGTACCCTGCAATTTTATCTTCGTACATGCGAGTATCGTTACCTGGGCTCTGCCCTACAATCAAAGATAATCTCAATGAATCTGCTCCATACTTTTCTATGACATCAAGTGGATCAATCATTGTTTCAGGATCAGATTTGCTCATTTTACGCCCATCTCTGGTTCGGATCAGTCCTGAGAGATATACCGTATCAAAAGGGATTTGACCTGTTGCATAAGTTGTCATTAAAATCATACGTGCAACCCAAAAGAATAGTATTTCATATGCTGTTTCCATTACTTGCGTAGGATGAAATTTCTGATAGTCAGGACTCTTTTTAAGCAAATCTTCCAGACTAAGTGAATAATCTTCAGTAAGTTCTTCCTCAATCAGTGTACTCCATGTCCAAAGAGCTGAGCTGAACCAAGTATCAAGAGTATCGGGATCCTGTTCCCATCCCTTGCCTTCCGGAGGCTGAACTCCTACATGAAGATCTTTTGAGTCTTTGCTCTCTTTGTACCAAACAGGTATTCGATGTCCCCACCAAATTTGACGAGAAATGCACCAGTCACGCAAGTTGTCAATCCAGTGAAAATATATTTTATTAAATCGATCAGGAACTATTCTAATATCACCACTATTTATTACATCCTGCATTATCTCTTTAAGACTCATATTTTTCTTTTTCCAAGGAACTACCGGCTTATTTACATCTATAAACCACTGTTCACGAATCTGAGGCTCTACTTTTCCCTTACCGCGATAACTTACAGCAATCCTATGAACATAATTTTCATCAACGCTGACTAATAAGCCTTTTTGATCAAGTTTTTCTACTACCTTTGTACGAGCTTCATCTATATGTAATCCCTCAAACTCCTCGGCAACAGACATAAGCTTGCCATCAAAGTCTATAATCTGCTCTTTCTCGAGTTCATGACGTTCAGCCAAATCAAAGTCTACATGGTCATGCCAAGGTGTAATTGTCATACAACCGGTCCCGAACTCCATATCAATCACTTTGTCCTTGATAATTGTTGCGGTGATCTTTCCATTGATCCATTCGCATTCAAATTGTTCTCCATCTTGATACTTTTCGTATCTAGAATCATCGGGGTGTACCACAACGTACTTGTCCCCAAACTTTGTCTCGGGACGTGATGTACTTATCTGGAATGGTCCGTATTGGAAAGTATAGAAAGGTGATTTTTCTTCAATGTACTCAATCTCATCGTCGGAAACTGTTGTCTGCATCTTTGGATCCCAATTTACAATCCTATGTCCACGGTAAATTAACCCGTCCTTATACATCTTTGTAAAAACCTCATTAACACAACGATTTAGCGACGGATCCATAGTGTATCTCTCACGTGACCAATCGCAACTCGTCCCCATTTTCTTTGTTTGAGATCTGATCGTCCCTCTACTTTTTTCAACATACTCTTTTATGCGTTCGATCAACTGCTCACGCCCAAGCTCAGCACGAGGATCCTTGATACCCTCCTCATTTTGAATCTTTCTTATCACTACACTTTCAGTGGCAATAGCAGCATGATCTGTACCTGGAAGCCACAAAGCTTCCTTACCAAGCATCCGTTGAAAACGTATGAAAATATCTTCAACAGTATTGCGAGCAGCATGACCAAGATGAAGCGTACCTGTTGCATTTGGTGGAGGCATGCTGATTGTGAAGGATTCTTTGTCACTGGAAGCATCTGCTTTAAAAGCACCTGAATCTTCCCACATTTTGTATATGCGATCTTCGGTTGCCTTTGGGTCGTAAGCTTTGTCGAGCATCTTTACGGAGAGTTTACAATAAAAACAGTTTTGAGTAAGTGTATATCGATACAATTTGACTTCTTGTGGATCAGGAGATAATTTGCTGGAATAAATTTTTAGCTTTCTATCCGACCTCACCCCCTGCCCCTCTCCACACCGCTCCGCTTGCCACGTCAGTCATGACTGACGTGGCCTGGCACGTCTCACATGTGAGACGTGCCCTGCCCACTGTGGAGAGGGGAGCTCTGCTATTGGAGAATCCAAAGTTTGTTCTCTCCTTTTGCAGAGCTCCCCTCTCCTCCTCAGAGGAGAGGGGCCGGGGGTGAGGTCGGTTGGAGAAGGGCCATACCTAAAGGGCATCTTCGAGGGGTGAGTTCAGATAAGGATTTAACTTACAAATACCATTATTAATGTTTCATTTATATTTTTCTCCAGCAAAGAATCGGATGATCCCACAAATGGGCAATAATTCATCTATGTTGTAGCTTGACCACGTGAGTTGAGCCGTCACCAAATCTCGGTTGGTCTAACGGAGGACCCCCCTATGAACTGGTCCAGCAGCAGAAACAGCGAAGCAAGAAGGTTGCCAAGAAGAAGTGGCCAGAAGGACGAGTGATCGAAGAAGAAGATCGCCAAAAAGGGGTGAAGTCACACAATTAGAGATGGCTGTCATTGATCTCTAAGTGACACGAGTCCCCCAAAAACTCAGCTACAACAAGTGGGGGCATACAGCCGGCCCTCCTATTTTTGACCACAGTGTACATGATCGTGGGGTTACAATAGGAGATACCTAATCCTTTCCCCACCTTTACCATGGCAACATCCATATTAAAGAAGAACTTCCCCGGAGTTGACACTCTCCAGGAAGCAGCCAATCAAGCTACCTTCATCAT
>JAHISE010000134.1 GCA_018818235.1 Patescibacteria group bacterium | reverse complement strand
CAGTTGGTTGTTCCTGAAGGTGAAGAAGTTGATGTTTTGGTACGTCCTCGTTTAAAGACTGATACTCAAGGTGCGACATCTCAAGAGGTTATTCAGTTCTTTGTCGATAAGACCAATGTTTCAAGCGAAGCTACTGGCTCAGGAGCAATTCGTGCCCGTGGTGACGAATCAAGCAACAACCTTGCCGCAAACGATAATGATACTCTTGGTGAAGGAGAAGTATTTATTGGTGCGACTTCTGAAACAACCAATGCTTACATTTCCGGTTCCAAGAACGTTTCTGTCATGTCAAAGATCGTATCGATCACAAATGCCAGCGACGATCCAAATGGTTCCGCTATTCCTATCGGACTTAGCGACATTGGTAAGTTCAAGTTTACCGGTGCCAGTCACAATAACTCGAAGAACGGAAACAATGCTTCCATTCTCTCGGGTATTATCTTCAACGTAAATGCCACAAACGTTTCGTTGAGTGCCACAGCCGGCGACTTCCGCTTGTACAATGAAGCAGATTCGACAACAACACGAACCTGCAAGGCTTACAAGAGTTCTGATCGTGAATTGATTTCCACAGGATCCGCATCCGGTTCCATATTGGTTGCTTGTGAAGATCTTTACGCGCAAACCATTGTGACCGATATTAATCCCGGAGATAGTCTGACACTTGTACTTCAGGCAAATATCACGGATCAGAACAACTCCGCTGTTGGAGCCCCAAGTACACTGCAAGTCTCGTTACAAAACTTCGATACCATTTCCCGTTATGCATTTAGTGGTATTGCAGCAAGTGGAACACGCTTTAGTAATATCCAATGGCGTGACGAAGACACAACAGCAAAAACATTCACGTGGGTTGAATATCCAACAACTGTTGTAAAATCCACCAGCTACGCAGGCTAATACCTTGCTTGGTTGTAAAATTCAGGAAAAGGCTCCCGCCGAAAGGTGGGGGCCTTTTTCTTTGCCGACCTCACCCCCCGGCCCCCCCCTCCTCCCACATTAATGAACATCTACGTTTTTTTGTTGCTTATATATATTCAAACTTAGAGGAGAGGGGGAGCTCCGCATTTGGATGTTTTGAAGGTAACTGCTCACTGACTTTGCACCAATTTGCGGGCTAAAGCCCGCAAACGTGGGTATATTGGTAACCGCGCGCTTAAGCGCGCGGTTACCAATATATCCAATAAGGGCTTTAGCCCGTACGAATTGCATGCTCAGTGAGCAGTCACTTTTGAAGTAATGTTCAAGATTAAATGTGGTGTAATTTATTCCAATAATTCGGGCTCCCCCCTCTTCTGTGAGTATCCAGAATAATATAGCTAAACAAACACAAAATGGTATATTGATTATACTTAGATTTTGTAAAGTAAAATCCCAAAACACAAACCCCAAATCCCAATTAAACCTCAAAATTTAAAATCCCAAGAGTTATATATTTGGGTTTTTAGATTTGTGTTTATATTGGGATTTGTTTTTTGGGATTTGGGGTTTATTAACATTTGTTATAACAATTTATAGTTGGTTAGCTATATAGAATTATATATAACTTTCTCGTAGTTTTTGGCAGGGCAGGAGAGGGGGTCAGTACCCTGTGGGGCATCTTCGAGGGGTGAGGTCGGGAGAGCTCAAAACATCCTCCTCTTCATCCCAATCAACCAATTAACAACCGGCTTCATCACAATCATTTTCTCCTCCGGATATTCAATAACATCTCCTCCAAACTTTTCTTTGAATGATGAGACTCCGGACCACGGATGGTCTTTCCCTCTCCCCCCAACCCCCCTCTCCCGATGGGAGAGGGGGGCTATTCCAAACAGATCATATTTTGAGCATCCTTGAGCTTTACAATACTTAATTGCTCCCCATTGAAGCGCATAAGGAGCCATAAGTGCTCTGTACTCATACGAGGATGCCCCGTAATAGTAGATACCTGTCCCATTCCAAATAACGCCCATTAGCCCTGCTATGGGCTTTTTATACGGCTCCGCGACAATGGAATTATCTACGCTGGATGAAATATTTTCGCAATGACGGCGAAGCGATATCGCTTCGCCGCTATAAATTTTATTTTTTGAACAATTCTGATTATGTTTATATCGCGAAGCCGCATTATTTTGGTCATTTCGTTGTTGGTCGTTTCGTCGGTGGTTTCGTAACGGAGGTTCATGAACTTCCGCTGCGGAGCCTGTGGAATATGCTAAAAACATAAAGCTCCCATCCAGATCATTCAAAAACTTTCGGTAATGATTTTTAGGAAGCGATGTAAATTTATCACGTTTCGAGGTGCTCTGGACAAGCTCATAAAAAGCATCAACATCTTTCGATTCATGAACCTCAACTCCATTCTTCTGTGCAACTTTGATGTTGTACCGTCCCTTTTGTTTCATCTGGGATAGAATCTCTTCTTCGGTTTGTTGAAGATTTATTATGCGGGTGGCTTCGGGATATTGTATACGTTTACTAGTTGCTAGTTGCTGGTTGCTAGTTTCGATAATATTTGGAGCCCTAAGATAGATGCTCATGGTTCTCTCTTTCTTTGCATCACTTACAATACGATCAATTAATTGAGTGTTGATAGTCGATTGTCGAGTGTCGAGTGTCGAGAGTCGAATGTCGAAAGTCGAAAATCCAAAAGCAGTTTTATCAATTATAACAAACGCGGAAGATTCGATGTCAGAATTTTCGATTTCAGCATAAATCCTCACTTCACGACCGAGTGATTCCTGATATGTTTTCCATTCGAGTGATTGCCAGAGGGATCTGTTGTTATTAGCTCTGACCCAGTTGTCATACTGATTAAACTCTTCCGAAGAAAGTAATGAATAATGAATAATGAAGAATGAATAATGACGGAATAGAATTGTAGCTTAATTCACCATTTTTAAAATTATTCATTATTAATTATTCATTATTCATTTAAACTGTTGTCATGCTAACTCTCCCCGATCTATCTTACGATTATTCAGCCCTCGAGCCTCATATTGATGCCAAAACGATGGAGGTGCATCATTCCAAGCATCATCAGGGATATGTTGATAAGACTAATGCAGTTCTTGAGGGGACGCCTTGGGCAGATAAATCAATAGAAGAAATCATTTCGAACCTTGATGAGCTTCCTGATGATATAAGAGGAACAGTCAGAAATGTTGGTGGAGGAGTGGCCAATCACAACTTATTTTGGACAATAATTGGGCCAGATGGAGGAGGGGAGCCTGAGGGGGAGCTCAAATCATCAATTAATGAATGTTTTGGAGGATTTGAGGAGTTTAAGAAGGAATTTTCGGATGCGGCTGGATCTATATTTGGGTCAGGATGGGTGTGGCTGGTTGCAGCGGAAGATCGTTATCTTCCGTTGCGGATCATGACCACCCAAAATCAGGATTCTCCCCTGTACCAGTCGTCCGCTGCGGCGGACTCCGGTACAGGGCAAGCGCTTACACTAGCCCCGCACCAGAGCGCTCATGCACTCGGTGCGGGGCAAGGGCTCCATCCACTTCTTACTTTGGATGTATGGGAGCATGCTTATTACTTGAAGTATCAGAATAGGAGGCCGGAGTATATTGATGCGTGGTGGGAGGTGGTGGATTGGGGGGAGGTGGGCAAAAGGTTTAAAGAGATAAAATAAAGAAGAAGCCCCCAGCAGTAAACACCGTGGAGGCTTCGTAATAACAGCAAAAAGAATGAGTGTATTAGTCCAACTCTGTATTTGTTCGCCCAGAGCGACGGCACAATACCCTCGTTTTTCTCCAGCCACGGGCGTTGCTGGTAACCTGCCTGAGACAGGAAATAAGTGATGGTCGTGCATTTATAACGCGCCCAGACATCAATTTCCGTAGATGGAAACCCCTATCGACGCGGCCGAGTTGATAGCGCAGTCTGTCATCGGCAACTCTCTGCGCCCACGCAACTGATAGGTTACGTGAGGATTAGAAGAGCTTCATAGCATTTCTCCTTACAAACGTTGGGACTTACACTTTACTGTTCCCTACAAACCAAAACTCTTCGTGACGAACGTCCTTCACCGATTCTGTCACCTTCGCTGATGCAGATGAGGACTGGCCCCGTGATTCGAAACTTGCCTCTCTTCTTGGTGATGAAACTAGTAGCTGCATCAGGAAGTTCTGAGACAAACTCAGGTTCACTGCCGACGAAGGTTGCGGAGGCGCTGAAGCCCCCACTCCCAAAGTGTTGCCAGCCATCGTAAGTAATGTCGATCTCATCCCCCAGTTGGAGGACTTCAGGCGGCATTGCTACTGGCTGTCCACTCGGCGTTTCCCCTTTGTTTGCTGCTTCAATCCATTGTCCAAGGCTGTGCGGACTCTCACTCAAACTAATCATGGCATTCTCCTTTCACAGAGATTACGCCTGCCACAGGCGCGCCCTTACGGGCAGTAACACTGTTTGTTGAACTGCATTTCAATGCAGCTCAGGTTTCTCTCGTTCTACGCTCTAAAATAAAGCGCACAAAGAGAGAAACCACAAACAGAAACAAGATACACTCGATGCTGTTAATGATCTTGCCACGTCACTCGTGAGTGACTGTGGCTTGCCAAAATAATGACATTCTGGCATAGTAATTATGATACTAAAATAGGATTTTGTCAAGTTTTGTTTAACCAAGATGTGCAGAGAATAGCTGATTTGCCCAAGAATTTGATTTATAGGGTAATGTAGCCCAGATAGCAGATTATTACGACCCAAAATCAGGATTCTCCTCTTACACAAGGGCTTCATCCACTCCTCACATTAGATGTTTGGGAGCATGCTTATTATCTGAAGTATCAGAATAGGAGGCTGGAGTATATTGAGGCGTTTTGGCAGGTTGTTGATTGGGAACAGGTTCAAAAAAGGTTTGTTGCATCATAATCTTGACTTAATCAATTAATAATAGATGATGTGATGCTGCTCATTCACATCAAATGCCTTCCCCTCCCTGTTCAGTCTGTCTGGGTAGAGAGGGGAAAGGTCACAATAATCTGAACACATTTGAGGAGAAATGACATGCCGGATTTAGAACGAAACGAGTGGCAGAGGGATGGGCAAAGCTCATTTGGTTTGGGCATGCAGCCTTCTCCATGGGGAACACGAATCACCATCGCGTTCATTCTGATTCTGTTGGGCGGCTTGTTCTACACGTTTGTTCTGCCGAAACTGACCCATGCTTATCGAGTCAATTTAACTCAAGCCAAGGTAGTTGAGTTTGCAGAAAGACTCGATCTGCAGTATCGCGAGAGCGGTGAGTACATTCGTTTTGGAGGATCTGTGTATGACGGCGCAGAGTTTGAGCAAGATGAAAACGTCATTGTGCTTCCCGTCAAAGATGGATGGGGGAATTCTCTGGTCGTCGCATACTTGAGTAAGGCGACATTAGAGGAACTATATGTTTTTAGCGCAGGACCAGACGGCATATTCCTCACGGAGGATGATATTATGTGCCGGCAATACACAGGAGTTCGGAAAACTCTCAAGCGGGTCATAAAGCATGGTATTCAGGAGACGGCGAAGAATTGGGCGAAGGGCTTGGTTCGAGGCCTCAAAGACGAGATTTTCCACAAGTCCGACGGTGAAGATTGAATATGACCTTTTCGCGAGAAAGCCCAGGGTGACCTGGGCTTTTTAATAACATCTAATATCCCTCAAAATTGTTTGACAACACCCATTCTCCCAGTAAAATCCCCAAGAACACAAGCTCCTCCTTTGTATTGATACTGTGTTATTCCCCATCGCGCATCAGAGATGTGTGAGGGGCGGTAACTCTTTATTTTTAAATTCCTCTTATATCTATGCCAACTAAGAAGCCCCGCACCAAAGCTCATTCTGATCGCTTGGTGAAGGGTAAAAAAGTCGCTAAAAAAAAGATTACAAAAAAAGTTATAAAAAAACCTTCCAAGAAGAAACCGGCAGCAAAGAAGCCTGCAAAGAAGAAGGTAGTTAAAAAGAAGCCTGCGAAGAAGGTGATTAAGAAAAAACCAGTTGCCAAAAAGGCTCCTGCTAAAAAACCTGTACCCAAAAAAGCTCCTCCAAAAAAAGTTGCAAAGCCCAAGGCCGTAAGCAAGGCAGCTCCTTTAAGTGGGGTAACTCAAAAGAAAAAGAACATTCCCAAGCCAAAGCGTGGGTACAAAACAAGTGTTCCGAATGAAGTATTGCCTACGGTATATCCGCATATCATTCCGATGGCCGGACGAATCCCTTCCGTTGTAAAGGACTTCCCTTCCAGTATCAGACCGGCTCGCGTTCAGGATGGAAGGCTTTACTTTGTGGAAGACGAGGAAGGTGCGGAGCTGATTCCTTCTCTTATCGAAATGCAGTTGAGAAGTTATGAGTGGTTCCTAACGGAAGGTTTAAAAGAGCTCATGGAGGAAATAACTCCTATTTCGGATTTCTCAGGCAAAAAAATGGAACTGAATATTCTGGGTCATACTTTTGATCCTCCTAAATACGATCCTGATACCTGCCGCAGAAGAAACCTGAGTTTTGAGGCTGTTATGAAAGGTCATGTTCAGCTTATTAATAAGGAGACAGGTGAGATTAAAGAGCAGGATGTTTTCCTCGGTTCCATTCCTTTGATGACCGATGTCGGAACATTCATTGTGGGCGGAATTGAACGTGTGGTTGTTCATCAGCTTGTTCGCTCACCCGGAGTCTTTTTCTCCCGCATGTCCGATAATGCAAGATTGCACGCTGCGAAGATAATCCCCAAACGTGGAGTTTGGCTGGAGATAGAAACCGACAAGCGTGGAATTATCACATGTAAAATTGATCGCAAAAGAAAGATCCCAATAACACAACTTCTTAGAATATTCGGTTACGAAACTGACGAAAAAATTCTGACTCTGTTTTCAGATGTAATAAAGGAGACGGATTATATTTTAAAAACTTTGGAAAAGGATACTGCCAGAACAGTGGAAGATGCATATCAGAGTGTTTACAGGAAAGTTCGCCCCGGAGATCTGGCGACTCCTGAGAATGCAAAACAACTAATAGATTCCCTGTTCTTTGATTTTAAGAAGTATGACATGGGAACAATTGCGAGATATAAAATGAACAGAAGATTCGGCGAAGATACACCAAGTGACGAGGAGCATCGTGTATTTCAAATTAAGGATTTTGTAAATATCCTCAGGGAGATGATCAATTTGAATAATGGGGATGGTGTTGCGGATGATATTGATCACCTTAGTAATCGACGTGTACGAAGTGTCGGTGAATTGGTTCAGAATAAATACAGAGTCGGACTGATTAGAACCGAGCGAATTGTCAAAGATCGTATGACAGTGATGGATCTGGAAACTGCAACTCCTATGCAGCTGATTAATTGTCGTCCTATAACAGCTGCAATGCGTGAGTTCTTTGCGAGCTCACAGTTATCACAGTTTATGGATCAGACAAATCCACTTTCGGAACTTGCTCATAAGCGCAGACTTTCCGCTATGGGTCCGGGAGGACTATCGCGAGAGAGAGCAAGTTTTGACGTTCGTGATGTGCATCAGAGTCACTATGGTCGTATTTGTCCAATTGCAACTCCGGAAGGACCGAACATCGGTCTTGTTGTGCATCTTGCAATATTTTCACGTGTGAATGAGTACGGATTTTTGGAAACTCCATATCGTGAGGTCAAGAAAACAGTCAGTATGGATCCGGATAAACTGGTCGGGAGAATGCTGGATGCAGATGTTAAAGACGGACGAAAACTCATAGCTCGCGAAGGAGAAGTTGTTGAGACAAAAGAATTGGCAAAAAAAGTTATCTCATTTCTAAAAAAAGAAGGAAAAAGCGATGTGCCGGTAAGGGCTTATGTAACCGGAAAAACATTATATGCGGATGCCGAACAAGAAAGGCGCCTTACGATTGCGCAGGCTCAAAGAAAGTTTACGGAAAATAGCGAGTTTCTTACTTCCAGAGTTTCCGCACGTAAAGGAGGTGAGCCGATCCTGGCTCATGTAAGAGATGTAACTCATGTTGATGTTTCTCCAAAGCAAATACTTTCACTTTCAACATCAATGATTCCGTTTTTGGAGCATGATGATAATACGCGTGCATCTATGGGAACGAACATGCAACGTCAGGCAGTTCCTTTGATGAATCCGCATGCACCGCTTGTGGGCACCGGAATAGAAGGTCTTGCCGCTCGTGCATCAGGGCATGCTCTTTTGGCCGAGGAAGACGGAGAAGTGACATATGCGGATGCAAAAGAAATATCTGTTGTGTATAAATCCGGAAAGAAGCGCACATACAATCTTTATGCATTTGTCCGTTCCAATCAGGGTACGTGTTTCAGTTTGCGACCACGTGTCCAGAGGGGAGAAAGAGTTCGCAGGGGAGATAGTCTTGCAGACGGAGCGTCGGTGGAAAATGGAGAGCTTGCACTCGGTCAGAATCTTTTGGTTGCATATATGTCCTGGCAGGGATGTAACTTTGAGGATGCCGTAATCATCTCTGATCGTGTTGTGCAGGATGGTCTTTTTGATTCAATTCATATTGAGTCTTACACCACAGATATTCGGGATACAAAACTGGGACCGGAAATGGTTACTCGGGATATTCCAAATGTTGGTGAGGCCAAGCTGAAAGATCTGGATATTGACGGTGTTGTGCGAATAGGTGCGACTGTTCACGAAGGAGATATACTTGTTGGTAAAATTACTCCAAAAGGAGAAACGGAACTGACCCCCGAAGAGCGTCTGTTACAGGCGATATTCGGTGATAAAGCAAAAGACGTAAAGGATAGCTCGCTTAGATTACCCGGTGGTGCGGGTGGAAAAGTAGTAGATGTTCAGATATTTGATCGAAGTGAGGGGGATGAACTTTCGACTGGAGTTATAAAACAAATCAAAGTTTATGTTGCTCAGAACAGGAAAATTCAGGAAGGAGACAAAATGGCCGGTCGTCATGGAAACAAAGGAGTTGTTGCACGCATAGTGCCGTGCGAAGATATGCCGTTCTTAAAAGACGGAACACCGGTTGATGTTATTTTGAATCCTTTGGGTGTTACATCACGTATGAATGTTGGTCAGGTACTGGAGACTCATCTTGGATGGGCATGCAAAATGCTTGGTATAAAAGTTGCCACACCTGCTTTGGATGGAATTTCTACTGATCAGATAACTGAATATCTTAAGGCCGCCGACCTTCCGGAATCCGGAAAAGTTCAGCTTTATAATGGTGAGACCGGTGAACCTTTTGCGCATAAAACTACGGTGGGAGTTGTGTATATGCTCAAACTCCTTCATCTGGTTGAAGACAAGATACATGCCAGAAGTGTTGGTCCTTATTCTCTTGTTACTCAGCAGCCACTTGGTGGAAAAGCTCAGCATGGAGGACAAAGATTTGGAGAAATGGAGGTGTGGGCATTGGAAGCATATGGGGCGGCCCATACTCTTCAGGAAATGCTCACGATAAAATCAGACGATGTTATCGGTCGTAGCAAAGCCTATGAGGCAATTGTAAAAGGCGAAAAAATCCGCAGGCCTTCCATACCAGAATCATTCAACGTGTTGGTTAAAGAGCTTCAGGCACTTGGTCTAAAAGTTGATTTGCTTAAATTCAAAGATGAAGTGGAAGCAGCCGAAAGGGTATCAATAGAAGAGGGGGAGGTGGAGGCAGTTGAACTGGAATCACGTGTTATTGCGGAGATGGAAGCAGAAGAAATTGTGCCTACCGAAGATAAGATTGCGGAAATGTCTCAGGTTGGAGATGAATCTTTTACGGAAATAAAAGAAGGAATTGAAGAAGGAAAAGAGGTTGAAGCAAGTGGTATAACTGCGAAGGAGGAGATGGAGGAGGCAAGTAGTGAGGAGGCGATGGAAGCCGCATAACGACTATCGACAATCGACACGCCCTTCGGGGGCTTTCAACAATCGACTATCGACAGTCAACAATCGACACGCTTCGCTTTCAACAATCGACAGTGGCAGCAATGACAGAATCATATGTTTCCATCACAACTTCCATAGTCGATTGTCGATAGTCGAATGTCGATTGTCTTCCCAAGGTCAATCAATAAAAGTATCATAACCTCGTAATTAGTTCCCCCTAGAAAATCATGAAGTCCGTGAACAAAGTAACCCTCCTTGGAAACATAACCCGAGATCCAGAGTTAAAAAATACTACTAACGGTCAGTCGGTTTGCACTTTTGGGATCGCAACCAATCGTGTATGGAAAGACTCGACCGGAGATAAACAAAGTCTTCCCGAGTATCACAATCTGGTTGCATGGGGAGGCTTGGCAGAATTTTGTTCTCAGAATGTTAAAAAAGGAAAACCTCTTTATATTGAGGGCTATTTAAAAACACGAAGCTGGGATAGTCCGGAAGGTACAAAGATTTTTCGCACTGAGGTTGTTGTAGAAAATATTGTTCTTCTGGGACCGAAGGGGGAGATGGATTCACCTGTAATCGAGGAGCGGCAAGTGCCGGAGGCGGAGACTGTGGTTGCAGGTGGGTTTGGGGAGCCGGCGGAGGAGGTGGCATGATGCTTGAATGTCCCTAGTGGTTGACCGACAAATGAAAGTTTACACATAACCGCCATATAAACGTTTACACTTTGGGGGCAAATAAAAGGTACCACTTTTATTCATTTCCCCCCTATTCATTATGAATAAATCAGACGCGCTTCGTCTTCGTAAGAAGGT
>JAHISE010000003.1 GCA_018818235.1 Patescibacteria group bacterium | reverse complement strand
GGTTATTTCGTCTTGTTGTGTTGACATTGTAATCACATTGGGTATATAATTGATATGTTATTTTCCAATTCCAAATATGGCACATTTACATGTCCGCACAAATGATAACACGAAAAAGAAGGCAATGGAGATTTTGGAGTCCTTAGGTTTGGACCTCTCCACAGCTATAAACTTGTATCTTGAAAAGATAATAATCTCGGAAGGCATCCCCTTTTCAATCTGTCGCCATCCGGTGTGCTCAGGTCAACAAAAAGTCCCCGATCATATTATGGAACAGTGGGCTCGCGAAGAGGAAGAGGCTTTAAAAGAAGGAAAGATTTATAACGCAGCCGATGATTTGTTTGATTCGTGGGATAAAGATGATGCAAAAGAATAATTATTCCATTGTTGAGACGAAGAGCTTCAAACGTGATCTCAAACGTATAAAGAAAATGGGAAGGTATGACATAGAAAAACTTAAAAATGCAGTCATTTTGCTTGCAAGCGGTAGCAATCTGCCTGATAAACTTCATAATCACAAGCTGCATGGCAAATGGAGTGGTTTTGAGGAATGCCACATTGAACCTGACTGGTTACTCGTATATAAAAAGGACACCGACAAACTTATTTTGTTTTTG
Organism: Patescibacteria group bacterium; assembly: GCA_018818235.1. Taxonomy (GTDB): domain Bacteria; phylum Patescibacteriota; class Gracilibacteria; order Peribacterales; family Peribacteraceae; genus UBA2144. The sequence goes on along the minus strand of JAHISE010000003.1, from coordinate 2,784 downwards.
ATGAGGACAGGCAGACATTCTGATGTTTTTGGATGAAAATTATTGCATTAAATATTCTAATCAGTATGATCGGCCCCTATGAAAGAAGACCAACTACCCACAGGCATTATTCGTTTTAAAGAAGAATTTGACAACAAGGAAGATCTTGAAGAAGCAGGAAGAGCAGTAAAGGAAGGAAGTGACGCAACTGTTGACATCACTTCTGTTGATTTTCATGAAATGACTAAAAGTGGCAACGTTAGACTTACAGGAGAACGAGAAGAAATTGAGAAAATAGGAGATTATGTACAAAGGACTCGTCAGGGGATAGTAGAATTAAGAATGGATATGTAATTGATTACTTCATCTCCTCCGGAACAGGTGTCTGATTTTGACATTGCCCGGCAATTTATTACTTGTGGCATTAATAGCGTTACCCCGACAATTTATTGCCGGGTGTGACATATATAAATAGAGCAATTTATTGCGTGCACATTATAGAAGCGGAAGATAACGATCTTCCGCTACGTCGCAATGGCAATAATTACTTCATCTCCTCCGGAATCTCAATCCCCATAATCCCCAAACACATCGGTGCCAAATCTTTTAACCCTTTGTATTCTTTTATTGAATCTGAAGTCGTAAACTTCTCTGACTTCACAAAAGTCTGAACAGGATTTGCAGTATGGCTTGGTGAAATATTTCCATCAGGCAAAATCATATCTTCCACATTCCCATGATCTGAAGTAACAATCCATTCATATCCGTGCTCTTTCAGAACAGGAATTACTCTGCCCAGATTTCGATCAACTGTCTGACACGCAATAATTGCGGCGTCGATGTTTGCACCATGGCCAACCAGATCGGGGTTGGCGTAATTAACAACTATCAAATCATATTTTTCCGATTCAACTTCTTTTATAAGTCGATCAGTGAGTTCATCCGCACTCATCTCCGGGGCACTGGCAAAATTTGGAACTTTAGGAGATTCGATCATTACTTGATCTTCACCGGGGAAAGGATCCTTTCGCTGACCATTAAAGAAGAAAGTTGTATGTGCCCATTTATCAGTTTCTGCGATTTTAAGAATCTTCTTTCCTTCGTTAGAAACCACTTCGACCAAAGTGTTCTTTAGTTGTGGTGCAGGATACGCAATAGGAAGATGATCTGAATAAGGTCCTGTGCAAACAATATCTTTGATCCTTACGGGACGATCAAATCCGGAAAAATTCTCCTGCTCCAGTGCATCAACAATCTGAAACATTCGGTCGGTTCGGAAGTTAACTCCAATTACAACATCGCCTGATTTCATCGGCTCATAATCTGAAGTTTTTATAGGTTTGATATAATAATCAGTCTTTTGTTTCTCTTCTGCTTTTTTGTACCAAGCTTTTGCTCCCTCACACAATTCCTCAACCGAATCACCGCTCCCCTGCGTATATAAATCATAAGCAAACTTTGTTCGATCGGAGAATTGCTTGTCGCGATCCATCGCATAATATCTGCCAATAAGCGATGCGGCTTTTGCTTTAGGATGATCTTTCAGGAACTCTGTGAGCTTCCCATAGTCATCACAAAACTGCTGTTTGGGAACGTCTCGCCCATCTGCTATCAAATGGAGTCTGATATTCTCCACTCCTTGTTTTTCCGCCATCTCGACCAACGCATGCATATGATCTACATGACCGTGGACTCCTCCATATGAATAAATACCAAGCAAATGTAAAGTGACTCCTTTGTCAGCCGCCCTCTTGCATGCATTAACCAAAACCTTATTCTCGAAGAACTTTCCTGATTTTATCTCACGATTAATTTGTTCCAGAGGATGCCAAACGATTCTTCCCGCACCGATTGTCAGGTGACCCGGCTCACTGGCACCTTGTTGACCTTCGGGAAGACCTGCCGCATTCCCCGAAGCCTGCATGATTACATTCGGAACTTCTTTTTCGAGCTTTGTAATATTCGGCAAATCAGCAAGAGTTCGCGCATTGCCGGGGCCGTGAGGTGCAACTCCAAAGCCGTCGATGATGATGAGAGCGCAGCGGGGGAGCATATCGGGTATACGTTAACATAATATATATACATTGGAAGTGTTAGGGGTCACTGGTCGCTGGTCGCTGGTCTCAGGTTTTTGGACTAGTGACGAGTGACTAGCGACTCCCAAAGCACTAATAACAAACTCAATTTCAGATCTATTAGACCCCCACGCACTACCAAATTCCCCAAAAAAATGCTATAATACTTACTGCAATGGAAATAAACAGAATCTCACGCAAACGTTACCTTCACACCGTCTGGTGGGCTGTTCTTGGGAGCTGTTTAATAGTCGCTGTTGTTGCAACTCTTGGGCGAGCTACCATCAATTTTGATGCCGCTCTGACGGATAAGCCTGATGTTGCAATTTATGTGCTTTTACCGAATGCCGGACTTAAGGACACTACACTTCTGCGAGACAAAGGAAACGAGAGGCATTATCTGGCGGAAACTGCTAGTGGATCTAAATTGGTGATATTGAGGAGGGGCGATGAGGAGTGGTATGTGGCGCATGTGGAGGATATGAGGTAATTTAGGTTTGCAATATATTTATTATTATTGTATAATATATTTGTAATATTCCCCTAATACACATGCCAGAAACAGATAGATACGAAGACCAGCAGCCTCAGTTCGAACCTCGTGAGGTTATCGCAAAAGCAAAATGGGATGCCCTCCCAGCTGGAGCAATAGTACGTCTTCCTGATGGAAGTCTTCGGGAGAAACAACATAATACATGGGCTCATAAAGTTCATGACTGGATGAGCAGAG
>JAHISE010000133.1 GCA_018818235.1 Patescibacteria group bacterium | reverse complement strand
CACATTATCAATTCCTATCCTCTTAGAACCATCACAAATATGAGTATACATACTCAATCTTTGCAAATCTGTTGGAGAAAAGGTATCAGTCTCTTTTGAAAGCTCATACCTGTTTTCAGGATTATCTTTTTCTTCAATCGATGCTTCCAGAACACCACCGCTGTAAACGATTGTTACATGGTAAGGAATATCCGGAGTAAATTTTGTTTTTAAGTTAGCAGATCCCAAACCTTTTCCATTTGCTCTGGGCATGATTTCCATTCTGTCAGATTTGTCACCGTAAAATATCTGTACCGCTACATTATCTTCTGAATTAAGGTTTTCTGTTGTTCCCACAGTAAACCTTACATACATCCATTTCCTGCTGCTCGGAAACATAACATCCGCTTCCCAATGCAGGTTTTCTGATGTAATAATTTCTTTTGAATAGACATGAGATCCGCTACTGAGCATGAGTTTACCGTCTTCGATACTTGCTCCACTCTTATAATTCCAATTGTTTCCCGGTTTACTAAAGTCATCTTTAATTACATTTGATATCGCAGTTGAGGTCGTAACAGGAACAGGTTTTTCTGAGGGATCTTCGACGGGCACAGTGATAGTCTGTACAGGCCCAACAATAGGTTCTTCTACGACAGGGGAAGTGGTTGTTTCCACAACAGTTGCCGGATATCCTCCAGACACATTATCCACAGTAGCTCCTTCTTTTGTGAACATTCCAATTCTTTGTTTGTCTTTAGGTGAAGCGGCAGAAGTATTTCTTGATAATTCAGTGCTGTTTCCAGGATTAGCTTTCTCAAAAAATCTGACATTAACGTTGTTTCCATCATCATCAATAATAACTCTATAATCAACCTCAGGATCAATTCTGAATTTCATACACTCCGATCCTGTTCCTTTTCCTCCTTCGGAAGCCATAATTTCGATCCTGTCTCCTCCGCGATTATCCGACAATATCAAAATCATTACTTTATTCGGTGCATTAACATTGTCCGTTGTCCTTGTGTCTATCCTTATATAGCTATAATCATTACAAACAGGAAAACGAACATCCATTTCCAAATGCAAAGGGCTTTCCTCAGTGGCTTCGATTACATCTTTTGAATACACATGTGCCAGGTCTCCCATCACCATTTGACCATCCACAACATTCACTTTCCCCTTTGTATTCCAGTTGTCCCCAATCCCATCATCAAAAGTGTCCACAATCAATGGATTACCGGAGAGCATTGTCCTGTTCTCCATAGTTTCGACTTCAGCTGCAGGATTCATGTTTCTTTGAATCCTTTTTCTTAGGGATCTTCTTCCGGAATGCACAGGCGCAGTACTTTTACCCAGACCGGACAAAACACCCATGGCTTCATCGATTGCCTGAGTTTCTTCTGATTTGTTTAGTGAATGGTACATAATTGGATTGGGAAAAAACAAAATAATTCCTGCTTAATTGCAGTGCACCATTAAATATGATGGTGGGTTAGTTAGGTAAGACCCCATGAAAAAAAACTTTTAACCATCCTTACTTTTTGGCTTGTGTAAGGAGAGAAAGGAGTTCCCCCCTAAGGGGGGTCTCCTCTCCCCCTGGCACGGCAGTCGCGACTGCCGTGCCCTGGCTCCTCCTCCAACTGACCTCACCCCCGGCCCCTCTCCTCTGAGGAGGAGAGGGGAGCTCTGTTATTGGAGAATTCAAAGTTTGTTCGACCTCACCCCCGGCCCACACCGCTCCGCCTGGCACGTCTCACATGTGAGACGTGCCCTGCCACGTCAGTCATGACTGACGTGGCTTGGCACGGCAATCATGATTGCCGTGCTAGGGGTAGAGGGAGATCCATCGGGAGAGAGGGGAAATACCACCTAAAATTGCATAGATATGAATTAACTCAAAGATTATCTTTACATAAAAAAAAATTAGTGTAGAGTACACGTTTGTCATGACCCTGCTCCCATCTACAGTAGAGGCATACTTATTAGAAAGCGGACTTTCGCCCACAGAAATTATGGTCATGAAAAAATTGCTGGAGGGTCCTGCGCTGACGTTGCGAGAGCTGGCGACAAAGACCGGAAAGGGGTCGAATGTTCTGGACAGAGCAATAAAAAAACTTTTAAGAAGAGGTATTCTTTCCAAGGAAACAGTCAATGATTCTCAGAAATTTACGGTGCAATCTTTGGATTCCATTCAAAAATGGATGAAGAGTGATATGGATCTTAAGAGGAAAATGCTTGAGCAAAAGGAGCAGGATTTTGACTCCTTTATATCAGCTCTAAAGCTGGATCAGGGGCGTCCGGAGATTGAGCATTTTGATGGTGAAGAGGGGCTTATAAAAGCCTACAGAAAGCTCCTAACTCTGACAGAGAAGGAGCTTCTTTTTTATGTGCCGGTTAAAGGTAAAGAGGAAGATGATCTTTTGCGTGCCTTCCGTGTTCAATACTTTCGTGAGAGGCACAAAAATGGAATATTCTCCCGTGTAATTGCGCCCAATACTCCTTTGGGTCGTCGATATCAATCCCGTGATGCATTTGAATATAGGAAGACTATTTTGGTGGATCCGGAACATTTTCCGGTAGCGTTTGAAAAGGTGATAGCGGGAGATACTATTGCCTGTTTTAATCATGCGGAAAAAAGTGCAAGTTTTATCCACTATCCCGAGATGGCACAGTCGGAGAATGCGATGTTCGAGATGGTGTGGAGGAGGGGAGTAAAGGAGGGGGGTGGGGAGGACAAAGTGGAGGTAGAGGAGGAGGTAGGGCTTAAGACGAAGGTGGTGGCGGGGGTGAGGGAGTT
>JAHISE010000132.1 GCA_018818235.1 Patescibacteria group bacterium | reverse complement strand
TGGGCCGACATACTGGCGACCTTGGTTGTTTTTGAGGATGTAAACGTAATGCCACATAGGCAGAGCATTCTATCATAAGCCAACCTTCGCTGCTGGCCTGTCGACCGTAGCTTTAGCGAAGGCTGATTGGCTTGCCATCCGCTGTAGCCATCCTTCGCTTTTGCGTGGCCTGCCAACCGTAGCCGCAGCGTCTCAGTTGTTCAACAAAATGTCACCAGCAAAAGGCTACGGATGGCAACCTCCGCTGCGCGGAGGTTGGTGGAGATGCTGGGACATTTCGAAAAGCTCAATGCATGCTTGAAACCGGTGGCTTGCCGTGAGCGAGGGCCGCAGAAATATTAGTGAAGTAATTCTTTCGCAATCGCAACGATCTTTGCGACCTCTGCCCGATTGATTGGTTCGTCTGGACGGAAAGTGTTGAGTTTATTTCCAGATGTATCCGAATCTCCCTCAATAAGTTCAATGAATGTTGCGGTGGCAATAGCTCGTGCGTAGGGATGATTGGGTGAAACATCAGTGTATGAAGTCTCCGACTTCGGTCCAATCAGTATTCCCATTGCCTCAAGCATAATCTGAATAACTGCACCTCTTGTTGAAGACTCATGTACATTGAGTGATGGTGTTAGAACAGAGATACCTTCTGATTCTCCATAGGCAACGTATGCATCTGCCCATGTTCCTTGTGCTGAAATATTACGAGAAGTTCCACTTTGTAAAGACACTCCTACAGCTTCCAAAGACATCTTGAGAACTTCTGCATACGTTACGGGATTACTCACGCCAAATTCTCCGATGGGTTCTCCTTGTTCATTTTCATATCCCGTTGCGATTTCTTCCTCAATGAGTGAAGAGACGTATGGAGCGAACCATGCATCTACAGGGACATCTCGGTAGAGAACTTCGACATCATCTACAAGGGCAGCCAAGAGCCCTCTGCGTTCTGCAATTTGCGCCGGAGCGGTACGAGGCATCGCAGAACCGTGCACGCGCTGTCTAACCTGAGCTCTCATTAGTTTACGTGCTGCATCACTTCCCGGGATTCCTTCTGTGCTGATGAGTTCTGAGAAGACAGTACTTTCTTCTTCCTGCACTCTTCTTGTAAGGAGCTGCCCTTGGAAACGTGCAAGGAGAGCAGAGCGAACAGCCTGTGTTTTATATGAGAATTCTGTCGATGTGGAACCGGTCTCTGTTGACCTCTCTTGTTTATCTTTTAGTAACTGCGCTATTTTTGAGTAATCCGGAACAAAGGATGATTGTGTTGTGACGTCAGTGGCCTGAGCACTCTGCCAACCCTTGGAGAAGTTCCTTGTGTTATTATTTGCACGTTCCCGGGACAATCTTCCCGCACTACCTTTGCCAGCAGATACTGTAGTGAAATTCCATGTGGTGGTGTCTGCAATACCTGCGTAGTTGTTTCCTGTGGAATCCTTGAATGCACCGTCTTCAATTTGAACGTAATAACTTGTTCCATTTGCTAGATTCGAAGTTGGATTGATTGTAATTGTGGCAGTGCCTGAGCCAGTCACAGAACCTGTTGCAGTATTAATCTGTTCAATTACGGCATTGCTGGAGTTATAGATGGTGATGTAACCACTGCCTGTATATCCTATGGATTCAGAAAACGTCATTACAAGACCCGTATCCACTGCCACACTTGTTGCTCCATCAGTAGGGGATAGAGTGTCGACTGTGGGCGCAGTAGCTTCAATCACAATTGCTTTATTTGCAGCAAGGTTCGTTGTAGGAACAAAGTTCGTCATGGCATTGTTAAACTGATCATCAATGCTTCCTGTAATAGAAGAGACAGTAAGATCGGAAGAAGCATCTCCTGCCTGCACGGTATAATTACAGGTGCCGGTTGATGCATTCGAGACTGTGAATGTGCACGTTCGATCTGTATCACCCGTTTCTAGCGTTACGGTGACATTTCCTGAGGAAGTCACAGATTCGGAGAAGGTTACATCGATATCAATGATGGAACCTACACCATAGGTGCCATTTGTTGTATCGGAAGAAACAGAAGAAATTGTAGGGGCAACAACGTCCTGCTGAGCCTGAGAACTCCACGCAAGTTCCTGATCTGATTCGTTCATATTGTTGTATTCAAACTTGATCCAATCGGCGGAGCGGACTGTATTTGAAACTCTTACTTCATCAAGTATTCCATCTAAATAACCACCGTCATGTCTAGCTCCTAATAATAAATCTTCATTATTGTCAGGAATTGCAGCAGGGGTGAATTCATCCGTTAAAGATTGGCTGGTAGCGTTATAATAAATTAAAGGGTCAACTGATGCGTCATAAGTTACTGTTACATAAGTCCAATTTGAAGAAGAAATTGCAGGACCAGTTACTCTACCCCCGAGCCCCTGTTGAAATCGGATACCTCCTGAATAATGAATATCCCATTCGCTGTCCCTCGATTTATCAACTAGCCCAGGAGATCCAGTCCAACTGTTTGCCTCGTAAACCCAAAATGAAACAGTCAGATTACTAACGCTTAAAGAATTATCAGCGCCACAATTAATTAAATCAGCATCTCCATTGAAATCTATTGCTCCATCAACTTTTCCGGTAGCCTCGTTTGAATCACCGTCAATATCTGTCATTGTTCCATTATTCGTTCCTGTTGAGTCTGAAATTGTCTCATCGCGAGGTACATTGGTAAGCGTTTCACTCATATGCCAAACCCCCTTAAAGTTAGCATCCCATACATTAGTCGCATCTTCCCCATCTGTCTTGTCTGCACCTCCGTAGTACATGTAGATCACTGTTCCTGTAGAACTTGATACATCCGGCACCTTTACCCAGAAGTGCCCTGTTCCAGAGCCGGAGGAAACAACAAATTCTTCCTTCTCGTATGAAATAGTTACTCCTGTGGAAGTTGTAAATCTGATATCAGCTCCAGTGCTACTTGTAGCATTTGTAAGATCAGTATCATTATTGATTTTGACGTAAAGAGGAAATGAAGAAAGATCTGCATCTACATTCGTATTATCAATAGTAATTGTCTTTCTGTAATCCCATCCTGCTAGCCACGTTGCTTCTGCACTTTCCGGAAATACACTAAATAACAATGCGAAAACACATGGAATTATTAGTGTCCAGCCGGTGCGAAGTTGCAACACGCACATGTTGCCCTTAAGTATACATCTTGGATTTCACGTAATTAAATTAGGCGTGTTGCGAATTTGGGATTATGTGGTTGGTTAACTTATATATAGACGTGTGTTTTTGTAAGATGGTGGAAAGGATTCGAGAAGGTTAGAACAGGTTATTGCCACTCGTTTCGAATAAGTTTTTCTTTCTTATCTCTAGCCCAACCCTTAATTTGGATTTCTCGTTTCCGAGCAGATGACTGATAAGAAAATTTGGGAGATATATACACAAGTCTAAGAGTGCCCTGGTCAAGTGCAAATTTATCACCTTCGCCGCGGTTATGTTCTTGAATTCGCCTGTGAAAGTTTGTTGTTATTCCTGTGTAATATCTACCAGTTGACGCTTGGGCTATGTAGACAAACCATGCCATAGTGAAGAACTTTAGCATATTTTGTTTGGCTCTTCGACTCCTCGCCTTGCTCGTCACTCAGAGTCATTCGTCTCGCGAAATCGTGGCCCGAGACCGAAGGCCGAGGACTATGAGCGAGCGTTGAAAGCGCGAGTCGAATGGTCACAATGCCCCTCCTGCGCTCTACGAGCTTCGGCGGGCAGGCATACCCGATTTTTATTTATGGAGATTGGTTTACCGGCCGTAGCCCCTGCGAAGCGGGGCGAAGGCTGGTGTTTAATGGGTCTTAGGATTGAGAATTTGAGTATATCATGATTGGCCAACCTTCGCTGCTGGCCTGTCGACCGTAGCTTTAGCGAAGGCTGATTGGCTTGCCATCCGTAGCCGCAGCGACTCTGTTGTTCATTGAACATCCGAGACCAGCAGGCTACGGTTGGCATCCTTAGCTGCGCTAAGGAT
>JAHISE010000131.1 GCA_018818235.1 Patescibacteria group bacterium | reverse complement strand
GAGGTTGGTTGTTTCCATTGCAAAAAAATATCGAAAGAGAGGTTTAAGCTTTCTTGATCTGATTCAGGAAGGCAACGCCGGTCTTATGCGTGGAATCGAAAAATATGAGTATATGCGCGGTTATAAGTTCAGCACTTATGCCACGTGGTGGATACGTCAGGCAATCACTCGTGCAGTTGCGGATCTGGCACACACGGTGCGTTTACCGGTTCATATGAATGATAGTGTCAAAAAAGTGAATACGTTTCGTGGAGAATATAAACAAAAATTCGCTCATAAGCCCACCGATGAAGAAGTAGCCATAGGTTCAGGTTTGGCTCTTGATGTTGTGAAAAGGATCAGAGAATCAAAAGAACCGATATCTCTTAATGATCCGGTAGGGGAATCGGGCACGTCAAAACTTTCTGATTATTTTGAGGATAGGAATGCGCAGGATCCACAAGTTGCTGCTTTGTGGAAAATGGCAGGTGAGACAATTGAAGCGGTTCTAAACACTTTAACTTATCGTGAAAGAGAAATTATCAAATTGCGTTATGGTTTTGGTGATGGTCACAATTATACGTTGGAACAGGTTGGGCAAGTATTCAGAGTAACACGTGAGCGTATTCGTCAGATAGAAGCTAAGGCATTAAGAAAATTACAGCAAAAAGAACGAAGTGAGCCACTTAGAGGACTTGCGGATTTACTTTGTCCTAATTTGGCAACAGGTGGAACAGTAGAAGATGAAGTTCAACCTAAACAAAGAATTGTGGCTCCACAGCAGCAGGTTTGGACTCCTAGAGTTGATCCTTTGGAGCAAGCAGCATATTTAGCTGCAGAGCATAAAAGGCTTACTACTCATCGGGATATTATTTCTTAAAATGGATGAGATGGTCGTGTAGATTAATTTATCCATTTAATTTTATGTGTTTCAGATTATAATTCCGTGTTAATAATAATTAAGCAATTTCGAAATTGCTTTACATGATTGTATCGATTCTGTTATGCTTTGATTGTTATGAAAAATCGCAGATACATTGAGCTTCAATTGAGAGCATTAGCGGGAAGGAAGCGTATGGATATTATTCTTTTTTTAAGAAAAAATGGGGTTGCTAGCTCTGCGAAAATTGCAAAAGAAATAAGGCTCTCGCGTCCTGCTACATCACAACATCTAATGCATCTATATGATGCAGGAATAGTACATTCATTAAAGCGTGGGTCTTTTGTAACTTACAGATTATCTCTTAAGCAGAGCAAGTTGGTTAAAGGGATTCTTGCGGATCTTTAGCTTTATTAAGTGCCAGATATCCTCCTTTAAATACTTCCATTCCTTTGCAGTCGATTGTATTTGTCAGATCTATCTTTCCTGCAAAGTCTCCGTTGCATCCGAATGTAACCACTTTGCCTCCGGAGTGTTTTGCATAATGAGCAGGTAACAGACCATCGTAGACATTTGCTCTGTATTTAAGGATTCCTTTTACCAGTCCTGCAACGAATGTCATGTTTCTGCCAAGTCTTCCGTTGATTGCATCGAAATGTGGATCGCTATCCTGGAATTGGTATTCATCTAAACTCAGATGTTCTGCCATTTCCGGAAATTGTTCTAAAAATCGCTCACGGTTTTTTACAAAAATTGCATTGTCACCTATTACATCTTTGGGAATATCCGGAAGTCTCCCGAAATGTTTTATGCCGTGCTCCTCGTCTATTTCCAGTGTGTAATCAAAGCCCGGGGATCGTGAGCATGTGTAAAGAATCTGATCTGGTGTTTGAGCACCAACCATAATTTCCCAGGCTTTACTTCTATTTATAAATCTTTGTGTACCGTTAACCGGGTCAATGGTGATTGAAATTGGAACTTCGCCGGTAAACTTCTTTGTAGTTGGTGTTTCTTCTTCCGGTTTAATTATGCATCTTCTTAGTTCGGTTTTTATCAGTTCTTTCAAAACAATTTCCTGCAAAGCAAGGTCAGCCTCTGTTACCAGATCAAATCTTTCGTTGCCGGTTTCAGTTTTGGATTTCTGTACAATTTCGGGTTGTCTTTGTATTTCCAGGCCTCGTTTACCTGCTCTTTCCATGGTCTCGGGTAGTACATCCTTTAGTATCGAGATTGCTCGTTCGGGGGATAGATTTGGCATAGGGGATGGATTCTAGAATTGTTTATTTCAAAGTCAATTAATATTTGCATGGTGGCGTGTTGGGGGTGGGGGATTAGTTGGAACAAATGTGTCGATTGAGATATTATTCATCAATCTCCAGCCCAAGGGGTTCCAAAAATGCCCACTCCAAGTTCTGCCCATGTAAGGAGTAGTGCTATTAGGGCTATAATAATAAGAATATGCTTTTTGTGCATGTGGGTCAGGGTAGAAAGGGGTGGGGTGATTGTCAATTGGGGGAGATTGTAAAAATGATTGGAACCGAATTTTCTTTATCTTTTGGATGCTTTAAACGTCAAATTAACTATAATAGATATGCTCATTAACACCACTGGGGATGCCAGGCTTCGACTTTGTGATTACTCATGTCGGCCGTTTCTGTTCGGGATTGCAATGGTTCCCGTTACCCACATATTGCACCCTATAAATGCCAAAAATGGTATTTTCGCAAAAGCTCGCGATTTTGTTGAAGGACTTCGGTTCCCAACACTCGCGTTCGCTTATGCTTAAGTTCTGCATCACGCGGAACACGTTTCTCCTTTGATTCCTGCTATTAGGAAGAGGCGTCATCAGCAGGACGGATATTTGATTGACGCGTCAAATTTTCCGTAATCCAGCGTCAACCCTCCCTTTCTTTTCTTGTCCATTCCTTAGGATCCGGGAGTATTAGAATGGTCATAGCAGTATGAACACTTCATGAACACTTAGCACTCGGGTTCAATTCCCGACATCTCCACCATTACATTGTATTGCATTTCGCATACGTTTGATATACACTATAAATACTATGACAAAGCAGCCTACAACCATTCGGCTTGATCCTAGGCTTTACAAGCAGGTCCTTCGGGAGGCAAAAAAGTCAGGATTGAGTTTTACGGGGATTGTTCATCTTCTGTTGCAGGCGTTTGTGGCAGGAGAGGTACAGGTGGGTGTGACACAGTATCCAAAAGAGTATGTAGAAAATCTTGAAAAAGAGTCTGCAGAACTGAGCCGTCTCTACAAAGAAGGAAAAGCGAAGGGCTATACTTCTTCAAAAGCACTCTTCAATGATATTCTGGGAGCGTGATGTATACGGTCGTACCATCGAATAGGTTTCGTAGAGCATTGCGAAAACAGAGCAAGAGTGGAGAGAAGCATGTGTTTGCAGCACTTGCAGAAGTGGTTGACCTTCTTGTCGTGCATGATGATCGATCATTGTATGTCCTTTCTACGCGATGGAAAGATCATGCATTAAAGGGAGATAAGAAGGGTATGCGCGAATTGCATTTGAGTCAGGATATTCTTCTTCTCTACGACATTGATGAAAAGCTTCACATGATAAAGCTACTCGATATTGTCAGTCATGAAGAGTTACGGAAAAAGAGATAACCCATGATGTGCATCAGTACCGGAAAAATGGATAGGGAGATGGAAATAATTCTTCGATAACCTTCAAATCGTCAGCAGTAATATATCCTTGGAACATTCGACCATCGCTCTTGGCAAGTTCCGTGATGATTTGGAGATGTGTGTGCGTGAACCAACCTCCGCTGTCGGAATATGCTCCGGTGCTTCCGATCACTTGTCCCGCCTCAATAGTATCACCTTCTTTAACAAGATGGCTTGAGTTCAGATGTCCGTAGAGTGAATAGAATAAATCAGAAGCCGTCTGATGCTCTAAGACAACGTATCCTCCGTAGCTGCCGACCTCTTCTTCTTTTCCAACGTGAGATACCCTCCCTGCCATGGGCGCATGCAATGCAAACCCCTCCGGTACAACAATATCGAGGCCAGCATGGTAAATGCGTCCCTCTCCAATCATTTGCGGATAATTTAGAAGCACTGTAGAGCGTTCCTCCAGATATCGCCCGATGCCCCACTGATGACCGGAAGCCTGCAGCTCGCTAAAAACGATCTCTTGGAAATGATCAAAATCAGTCGTGTCAAATTCAAGCGTCTTCGGATTCCCGGAGGAAAAATCAAAGATGTATGGGTTACCTTCCAGTTGTTCTCCGAAGAGTGGAAAAATTTCTTGCTGATGATGGAGGAGGTTGAGTGGATACATGGCTTAGTTGTGAAGGTGTGGAAAAATATTTTCTATGTAATGACGCAATCCAAAAATAAGTAACGGTAGTTTTGCCTGTTGATAATTCCGATAACGCAGTTGTTGTGGTTTGTCACGCCTATAGACAGGGGTTCCTGCAAAGTGTGAGATTGGCGGACCATCATCAATGAGATTATTTATGAAGTGCAGTGTAGCACCGGTGATGGTATTCGGATCATTTTGAGCCTGGTCTATGGAATCTTGCGTTGGAGTTTTTCCTCGTCTGCAATACGGATGCTCTGCAAGTGTGATCGCAGGATGAATGTTGAGTACTCTTCCATACATTCCATGTGCCTCGCCGATGAGATAATCAATCCGAGCCATGTAATGATCCGATAGCAGTACCTGTGTATTCCGTTCTTGCATGAACGTGGCAATTTTGTCTTCAAAAGCTGCTTTTTGACCTGCTTTCCGTTCTGGCTCTTGTAATCCATTTATGAGGCGAAAATCGGATGGAATGTTTCGTGTGAAGTCCGGACTACGAATGAGAACGCCATCATCATTTTGCAGATCGGGCGCGTGTATCCACGGGCTCTCTGCATTCCACTCAACAGGGTAGTCACTGTCTGCCATATCGCGATCCATGTCGTCAGTAATGATTCCTGTGACATGAATATGATCAGACAAAAATCCTCCCCGTCTCGTTTCGTTTATGAGGCGCTCTACGGCACCTTCCATTCTCGGCCACCCTTCGGGTGTGCGAATGGTACTTCCATTCCGATCACACGTGCCAACATCACGTATGGACGTCAGTACCATCATGTTTACCGGCTCTTGTGGATTTTCGGGGAGCCGGGGTGCATTGGGCCAGTGGTGTATTAATTCATGAGGTGTTGCCATGGAAGAAATTGGAATAGAAACAAAAACAGCCCCGGGAGGGGGCTGGCAGATTCGACAGGAAATAGATATCAGCAGCGCTCCTTCCCAGTGTGGGAG